>JAVCDK010000164.1 GCA_030765865.1 Candidatus Celaenobacter antarcticus
AAAAGGTGCTATCCATGCAGTTATGATGTCTTCGAGCTGCCGGGAGAAGGATTCGACCACATGGCTTTACAATCACTTTGCAGGAAAATTCTTCGGATGCCGTAATGACCAGGATCTAAATGCTTTTAGAAAAGGGCTGCATGAAAATAAAAATTTCATTGGAGCTAAAATACAGCAAGTCACACATAGAGTAAAATTCTATATTGAAGATTTCGAAAAATATATGGCAGTGATCTGGATGATACTTCTCTATCCGAACGTGCACGATTATTCGTATGCTCAGAAAAAAGAGATCACCGAGTATGTTTATGACAACTTCTATACACTCAAAAAGCCACTTATTCAGATGCAGGATTATCTTATCGTAAGCAGATGAAAAGCACCAAATTTACTAAATTTTTCTACAACTGCACGGCTTAAATTCAGTTTTAATAACCATAGGAGACAGCTTGTAAAATCGCTTTATTCAGGTGTTATATCCAAAAGCACTATCATGTGAGATGGAAAAGATAATGATGGAAATGATTTAGATTCTGGAGTGTTTTTTTATAATCTCATTGTTAACGGTAAAACTACTGAGACGAAGATATTAATAATAATGAAATAGAAAAATGAGAGAAAGAGTAGTGAAAAAATAATAATTTATGAATCAAAAGAACATTTATGTGTAATTATAAATTTTAAAAATTCTAATTTCAAAAGTAATTGTTTACAAGATAATGCTGGACAGGATACTCAATCCTGGAGATACTTGTATTTTAAGTCAACCAAAAAGAGATAGGTATAATATTATGAAAAAAAGATTTTTACTTATTATTTTCTTGATTTTCTTCAGTGCTTTTTCGTTATCAGCAAAAGAAAAATTACATTTGAAGGTCGGAACTTATGAAAATTCTCCCAAGATATTTACAAATGAGTATGGTGAAATAAAAGGATTCTGGGCAGATATTACAAAATATATCGCCCATCAAGAAGGTTGGAAAATCGAATGGATTCATGGAAGTTGGGATCAATGCTTGCGGAGGTTAGAAAATAATGAAATCGATATAATGGTTGATGTAGGTTTAACTCCATCACGGCAAGAAAGATTTGCATTTTCAAATGAAACAGTACATTTGAGCTGGACAAGAATATATACGAGCACGGGATCTGATATTCAAACTATTCTAGATCTTGAAGGAAAGAGAATAGCCGGATTAAAGGGAAGTTTTGACCTGGATGGACCTGGAGGATTAAAAGCAGTTACAAAAAAATTCGAAGTCGATTGTGAAATCATAGAAATGGAAGACTATTTAAAGATTTTCCAAGCTTTAGAAAATAATGAAATTGATGCGGGAATTACAGATAAAGATTTTGGAAATATCAATGATATAAATTTTAATATTGAAAGAACTCCAATTATATTCCAACCGGCTCATATGCAATTTGCATTCTCAAAAGATTCTGAACTTACACCGCATCTTATTGAAAGAATCGACTACCAAATAAATAAGTTAACGAATGATAAAAATTCTATTTATTACAGGTCGATGGATGATTATTTGGTTGGATTTAAAAAGATTACTATTTTCCCTATTTGGCTAAAAATAACAATAGCGATTATATTAGCATTTGCACTAATCTTCTTCATTTTTATATTGATTTTAAAAAAACAGGTAAACCAAAAAACGCGTGAGCTTAGACTAGACATCGCCAAGCGAAAAAGAGCAGAGGAGAGAATTGAACAACTTAATCTTGTGCTGTATTCTATACGTAATGTTAACCAGCTCATCACAAAAGAAAAAGATCGTACCAAACTCATCAAAGGAGCATGTGAAAACCTTGTTGAAACCCGCGGTTTTTATAGTACATGGATTGTTTTATTGGACGAATCGGGTAAGTTTATCACAACTGCTGAAGCTGGAATAGGCAAAGATTTTTTACCTCTAATTGAGCTTATGAAAAGCGGTAAGATAACAGCTTGCGGGAAAAGTGCTTTAAAACAAAAAGATATAGTTGTAACCGACAAACCGATAAACATATGCAAAGATTGTCCGATTTCTGGAAAATATGGAGAAAGAGGGGCAATGACAATCCGGCTGGAATATAAAGGGAAAATTTACGGATTATTGTCTGTTTCAGTATCAAAAGTACTTATAAAAGATGAAGAAGAACAAAGCTTATTTAAGGAAATCGCAAGTGATATTGCATTTGCGCTGTACAATATTGAAACTGAAGAGGAAAGTAAAAGGATTGTGGATGAACTGCGAGCAAGTGAGGAACGGTTCCGCGCTGTGGTGGAGCACTCCCACGATGGCATTTTCATTATAGGCAACGATTACAAGTTTATCTATGTAAACGATAGGTTTTGCGAAATATTGGGCTACACCCGCGAGGAAATCATTGGTCACGACTTCAGAAAGTTCCTGGATGAGGAGAGTAGAGAACTGGTTTCAGAGAGATATATTAAAAGGCAGAGAGGAGAGATTGTATCTTCCAGATATGAATTCGACATTGTCAGAAAAGACGGCGAAAAACGACATGTTGAAATAAGCTCCACTGTTGTTAAAGATTCAAAAGGAAACATAAAAACAATAGCTCAGATTCTCGACATAACCGAGCGCAAGCAAGCGGAGTTTGCCGTAAAAGAAAGATTAAAAGAGTTAAGCTGTCTTTATGGTATTTCTAAAATTATCGAAATTTCAGGTCTTTCTCTAGAAGAAATTTTCCGCAGAATTGTTATACTGGTTCCTGCCTCCTGGCAATATTCCGAAATTGCTGTATGCCGAATCATTGTAGATGAAGTAGAATACAAAGAACCAAACTTCAAGAAAACCGACTGGATGCAAAGCAAAAAGATCAAAGTTGCCGGCAAGAATGTAGGTATTATCGAAATCTATTATCTGGAAGAAATGCCTGATCTTGACGAAGGACCTTTCCTGAAAGAAGAGAGATTGGTCCTTGATGCCGTAGCTGAGCGCATTGGAAGCATTTTTGAACGCATGCAGGCAGAAGAAGCGCTAAAACAAAGTGAAAAGAATTACAGAATTTTATTTGATAATATGAGTGAAGGGATTTTTGTTCTTGATGCTGAAACACAGAAAGTAGTACTTGCTAATAGGGCAATTGCACAAATCTATGGATTCGATTCTGATGCAGATACGGTTAATATAAATCCAATTGATTTCATTTTGCCGGAAGACAAGGAGGAAGTTTACAAGATCATTGCTGAAGATATGTTTCAAAATGATTTACAGCAGATCAATGAATTCCGCTCGCTTACCAATGACGGAAGAGAAATATGGATAAGTGCGGTTGGTGTAAGGACAGACTATAAAGGAAGATTGGCAGGTTTAATTTCCGTCAGAGATATCACCGAACGCAAACAGGCAGAGGAGTTTATACGTACTCAGGCGGAAGTAGCCAAAAATATGGCAGAGGGATCTTACATTGTAGGAATGCATGACGTTATTATCCGCTGGGTAAGTCCAAAATTTGAAACTATATTTGGATATGAATCCGGCGAAATGACCGGCAAGCATGCTTCTATAGTGAATGCTCCCACTGATTTGACACCTGAAGCCAGAGCAGAAGAAATAATGACTGTGGTACGCAAGACGGGAGAATGGTATGGCGATGTGAATAACATAAAAAAGGATGGTACAACTTTCTGGTGTTATGTCAGTGTTTCTGTTTTTAATCATCCGAAGTTTGGAGAAGTTCTGCTGGCTGTCCATACAGACATCACGGAACGCAAGCAGATTGAAGAAGTTTTAAAAGATAATGAAGATAGATACAGACAGATCTATCAATTTTCACCTGATTCGGTTATTATCCATGATATGGATATGAATATCTTGGATGCCAATAATAAGGCAGTCGAAGAGTTTGGCTATTCAAAAGAAGAACTACTCAAAAAGAAGATATTTGATTTACATCCCGAGACAGAATTGAAACATTCCGCCCAAGTGTTGGATGCTATGAAGAAAAAAGAGATGATGACGGTAGAGACAGAGTTTGTGAGGAAAAACGGTTCTGTATTTTTATCCGAATCAACTCCATGCAAATATACGCTTGGAAGCAAACCGATAATTCATGTTGTTATTCGAAACATAACGGAGAAGAGAAAAATTGAAGAAGATATTAAAAAGAGAATGAATGAGCTTGAAATTTTTAATGATATTACTGTGGGAAGAGAATTAAAAATGCTTGAATTGAAAAAAGAAATTAATGAATTGCTCAAGAGAATGGGCAAAAAAGAAAAATATGAAATCGTGGAATGAAGACTCGAGTTCACAAGAACAGGCGGATGCCTGTGAGGGTGGACTTGAGACGGAATGATGATAAATTTGTTCATTCTGAAGTCCAGTCAAGCCTGAACTCCAGTCTGAGACACTGGACTTGAGACGGCAAGTAATGTGGAATCGCATTCTGAACTCCACCCCGAATAAATTCGGATGTGAAGTCCAGTCTGCTGAAGAAAGAGTAAAATATGCGATGTAAAAAAGAAGAATTTTTAAAAGGAGAATACTTTCACATCTATAATCGCTCAATTGATAACACATTGCTTTTTATACTTGATGATGATTATTTATATTTTCTTGATAAATTCAAATCAAAAATTAAAATTTATCAAGCTTCTGTTTTTGCTTATTGCTTAATGCCAAATCACTTTCATTTTTTTATAAGACAAAATGATGATAAACCAGTATATCAAATTTTTAATGATGTCAATAACTCTTACGTAAAACACTATAACAATAAATATTCAAGAAAAGGACATTTATACAAAGGTCAATTGCAACATAAAAGAATAAAAAATGATGAATACATTGTTTCTCTTTGCCAGTATATTCATTATAATCCCAAGAAAGCGGGATTAGTTAATGAACTTTCGGATTGGAAATATTCTAATTATCTGGACTGGATAGGCAAAAGAAATGGAATTTTGTTTGATGATGAATTGCTGAAAATATATTTTGAAAATGCTGAAATATATAAACAGCAGATAAGATATTATGAAGATTATATTAATGACAAGGAGTTTGTTGAACTCCTCTTTGATTAACACTCGAATTCTACGACTCGGGTTCACAAGAACGGGCGGATGCCTGTGAGAGTGGACTTGAGACGGAAATATAATGTGGTGCATTCTGAAGTCCAGTCAAGCCTGAACTCCAGTCTGAGACACTGGACTTGAGACGACAATGTAAAATGTTTGACTTGAGTTTGAAAGATATGTACATTCTGAACTCCACCCCGAATAAATTCGGATGTGAAGTCCAGTCTGATGCACTGTACTTGAGACGGAAATATAATGTGGTGCATTCTGAAGTCCAGTCAAGCCTGAAATCCAGTCTGGGACACTTGACTTGAGACGACAATGTAAAATGTTTGACTTGAGTTTGAAAGATATGTACATTCTGAACTCCACCCCGAATAAATTCGGATGTGAAGTCCAGTCTGCACGGTTTGCACAAAAGAAATAAGTACGAGGTATATAATGAAGAGTGACGATAAAACCAGAGAACAGCTATTAAAAGAAATAGATATTTTAAAAGCTAAAATTTCCAAACTGCAAAAACCTGGGATCGGTCCAAAGAAAGCAAAAAAGGCATTGTTAATAGAGAAACAACTCTCTGAAAACATTCTTGAAACCGCTAATGCGTTTATCCTTACTTTGGATATAAAAGCCGATATTACTCTTTTTAACAAATTCGCAGAAAAACTCACTGGTTATAAAAAGGAAGAAGTTCTGGGAAAGAACTGGTTCGACCTTTTCATTCCAAAACGTATTGGCTCTAAAATTCCCGAAGTTTTTTCCAATGTTTTAAAAAAAATGCCGGAATTCTCTTCCTATGAAAATCCTGTTTTATGTAAAAATGGTTCTGAGAGATTGATAAGATGGGAAAATACTGTTCTGAAAAACGAGAATGGAGAAATATCTGGAGTTCTCAGTATTGGTAATGACATCACCGATCGCGAAAAGATAGAATCAAAGCTTAAGCAGAATGAGAAAATGCTGCGACAAATTATCAATACCTCACCTAACTGCATCTTCGTGAAGGATCGGAACGGAATGTACATAGTAGTAAATAATAGAATGGCAGAGTTGCATAATACAACACCTGAAGAACTCGTTGGAAAGTACGATTACGAAATCGCACAAGAATGGTTTGAAACAGTAGATTATAACAAATTCAGAAAAACTGAACAGGAAGTTATCGACAACAAAAAAACATTATTAATAGATGAAGAACCCTTCGTTTACCATGGCGGAACTGAGCGATGGTTCCATACTACGAAGATTCCGTTTGAACTGGAAAATAATAAAAATTGTCTTCTGACTATATCAACGGACATCACCAAGCGCAAGCTGGCGGAGAAAGCTCTAAAAGAAAGCCAAGAACATTTTCACTCAGCGGTAAAGCATTCAGGAATTATTTTTACCCAAGTAGATATTGATTTGCGCTATAAATGGATTTTTAATCCTCATCCAAATTTTAATCCAAATAATTTGCTCGGCAAACGGGATGTTGAAATTGAAGATAACGAAGGAACAAGGGCACTGATGCAATTAAAACAACGAGTCATAAAAAATGGTCAAAAATGTCGTAAGGACATTGTTTTTCCGGTTTCAGATGGACCTCGCACATATGATATTATTGCTGAGCCAGTTAGGGATACCGCTGGTAAAATTGTAGGCGTCGAAACGCTTTCCTTAGACGTCACCGAGCGCAAGAAGGCAGAAGAAACTCTGCGGGATAGTGAAAAGAACTTCCGTGATCTGACCGATAACCTGATGGATGGCGTGGCTATTGCAGATGAAAACGGTTACTATATTTATACAAATCCCAAATTTTCAGAAATCACGGGTTACAGCAGGGATGAACTGCTTAAAATGACCGGATGGGATTTTACCCGTCCAGAAGATAGAGCAAAACTTAAACAAAGAATGAAAGACCACATGTCAGGCAAACCAATCCAGACGCGCTATAAGCGTATCATTATTAGAAAAGATGGAACGGAAGTACCTGTCGAAATGTCAACAACAACAACAATCTGGCAGTGGAAGAGGCGTCCAATGGCGATTATTCATGACATCACCAAACGCAAGCAGGCAGAAAAAGGTTTGAAAAAACATGAACAATTTCTGAATAGTATATTAGAAAGTGTTCAGGATGGTGTCAGTGTACTTGATCCGGATCTTACCATCCGCCATGTGAATGGAGTAATGAATAAATGGTATAAAGAAATTCTTCCTTTAGAAGGGAAAAAGTGCTATGAAGTCTATTATAATGCAGATAAGCCGTGTAAACCTTGCCCAACTCTTCGTTGTTTGGAATCCGCTAAAACAGAATGGAATATAGTACCGGGACTCACGGGAAGTCCTGTAGAGTGGATTGAACTTTTCAGTTACCCTATAAAAGACCCGAATTCGGATAAAATAACAGGAGTAGTCGAATTTGTTCGTGACATCACCGCGCGTAAACAGGCAGAAGAAAAACTTAAAGAAAATTCTTTAGAATTAGAAAAATATTATGTAAAAAGTGAAAAACAAAGAGTTGCTACTTTATCTGTTTTATCTGATCTCAATGAAACCACAAAGGAATTACGCTTAGAAATAGCCGGGCGTAAACGATCCCAGGCAATACAAAAAACATTATTTAACATTTCCAGTGCACTTAATACAACTGGTAGCATGACCGAGCTTTTAAGTAAGATAAGAGAATACCTTGGAAGTGTAATTGATACTACAAATTTCTATGTTGCTCTATACGATGAAAAAACCGATATGATCTCCCTTCCTTATGATGTCGATGAAAAAGATGATTATGAAATATTTCCTGCAGGTAAGACAATTACAAAATATGTCATTGAAACCAGCAAACCTCTTTTTGCTACAAAGGATGTAGTAAGAAAATTAATTAAAAAAGGATTAATTGAAACAATTGGTTCTCTTTCTGAAATCTGGCTTGGTGTACCCCTTAGAATTGAGAACAAAGTAATCGGGGTTATTGCTGTTCAAAGTTACGATGACCCCAATCTTTATTCTGAGAAAGATATTGAAATTTTAACATTTATTTCAGAAGAAATTGCTCTTGTCATCCAACATATTCAAGCGGATGAGCAGATCAGGAAAGAGCTGAAAGAAAAAGGAATATTGTTGAGGGAGGTGCACCACAGGGTAAAGAATAATTTACAGGTAATATCAGGTCTTCTTCAACTTCAGCAGAATGAAATAACAACAAAAGAAGATGCATTAAAGGGTTTTGCATCAAGCCAGGACAGAATACTGGCAATGGCAAAAGCGTATGAATTATTGTTAGGTTCGGAATATATGTCTGAGGTGAGTGTAGGGAAATATATTACATCACTTGCAGAGCAACTTAAATATAATTATGATAACCATAATAAGGTAAATATAACCTATTCTCTTGATGAACTCACAATCAGTATTGAGATATTAGATAGACTGGGACTTATATTGAATGAGATCATAACGAATGCGATAAAATATGCTTTTGAAGGAAGAAATTCCGGGAACATTTATATAGAATTGAAAGATGCTGAAGGCCACATGGAGATAAAGATATCAGATAATGGAATAGGCATTCCCCCAAAGATTAAATTTCATGAGCCGTCAACCCTTGGTCTATCAATTGTTGATATGCTTACCCAGCAGTTACGGGGAACCATGAAATTAGACAGGAAGAATGGAACGAGTTTTACGCTGGTAATGCCGAAGGAATTAAATAATTGAGAAAGGTAACATGTTAATAGTTGCGAGTTACGAGTTGCAGGTTGCGAGTGGCAAGATGGATACAGCCACTAAGTCTCTAAGACTCAAAGGAAGATAATAATGAATAAATATAAAACCGAAACGGAACCAAAAGGTTAATAAATGAACTTAGAGTCTTTGTGCCTTTGTAGCAAGATAGATTCAGCCACTAAGTCTCTAAGACTCAAAGGAAGATAATAATGAATAAATATAAAACCGAAACGGAACCAAAAGGTTAATAAAATGAACTTGGAGTTTTTGTGCCTTTGTGGCAAGATGGATTCAGCCACTAAGTCTCTAAGACTCAAAGGAAGATAATAATGAATAAATATCAAACCGAAAGGGAACCAAAAGGTTAATAAAATGAACTTGGAGTTTTTGTGCCTTTGTGGCTTTATTGTTACAAAATCCGATATTAGGAGCTAATAAATGAAAAAGATCTTATTAATTGATGATGTTAAAGATAATTTGAGAGCAGCTAAAGAAGCGCTGGAGGATTTAATTCCCGATTGTCAAGTGATCACAACGCTATCAGGAAAAGAGGGGGTGAAATTAGCAAAAGAGGAACAGCCCGATACGATTATTTCGGATATCATTATGCCGGAAATGGATGGTATTGAAGTATGTAAGAGATTGAGGGAAGATGAAGCGACAAAATATATTCCCATAATCATACACACCGGAACGATAACTGATACAAAAACTCGCATACAATGTCTTGAAGCGGGTGCTGATGTATTTCTGGCAAAACCAATCGATCCGGGGGAGCTTATTGCACAGATAAATGCGATGTTAAGGATAAAAGAAGCAGAAAATAAACTGCGAGCAGAAAGTGAAATGTTAGATGAAGTTGTTAAAAAAAGAACGAAAGAAATTCAAAAAGTGAATAAGAAGTTAAGGCAAGACATTTCAGAGCGCAAGAAAGCAGAGAAATCCTTAGCTGAGAGCGAACAATTAAACAGGGCTGTGATCGAGCATTCTCCAATTGGAATCTCCATAAGGGATAAAAACGGCACATTTCTTTTATCCAATAATGCATGGCAGAAACTTTGGGGATTATCTGATAATGAGGTTTCTGAATATCATAAACCAAGGAATAAACTCACTTTTGATGATAAGGATTCTTACCTTGGTGAGCATTCGGATAATATTAATAAAGTATATAAGACTGGAGGAGAATATCATATACAGGACATAAAACTTATACGTGATGAAAAAGATAAAGCGGGATTTATATCACAATATTTTTATGCTATTAAAGATGAAGAAAGAAATGTTCAAAGAGTGGTTATTTTGACAGAAGACATCACCGAGCGCAAGCAAGCGGAAGAAGCTCTGAAAGAAAGTGAAAGACAAATCCTCGCAATTTTTAATGATCCTAAAACATTTATAGGCATTTTGGAAACTGATGGTACCTTAAAAAGTGCAAATACTTCTGCTCTCACATTCATCGGAAAATCCATTTCTGATGTGAAGGGTGCTAAGTTCTGGGAAACACCCTGGTGGAATCATTCACCGGAACTTCAAAAAAAAGTAATATCCGGTATTAGGAAAGCATCTGCAGGTGAAAGGGTGCACTTTGAGGCAGAACATATTGGAAAGAATAATGAAAGAATATTTGTTGATTTTTCAATCAGACCTGTCAGAGACTCACATGGAAAGATTGAAAGTCTTATCGTAGAGGGAATTGACATCACCGAACGGAAGCGGGCGGAGAAAATACAAAAAACATTATATAACATTTCCAATGCTTTGAATACAGTTGGTAATTTGCACGAACTCTTCATTAAAATAAGAGAATACCTGGGAAATGTAATTGATACGACCAATCTTTATGTTGCTTTATATGATGAAAAAACTGATTCTATCTCTCTTCCTTATAATGTTGATGAAAAAGATGATTATGAAACATTTCCTGCAGGTAAGACAATTACAAAATATGTCATTGAAACCGGCAAACCTCTTTTTGCTACAAAGGATGTAGTAAGAAAATTAATTAAAAAAGGATTAATTGAAACAATTGGTTCTCCTTCTGAAATCTGGCTTGGTGTTCCCCTGAAAATTGAAAGCCAAATAATTGGTGTTATTGCGCTTCAAAGCTATGATGATCCAAATCTTTATTCTGAAAAAGATATTGAAATTCTAACCTTTATTTCAGAAGAAATAGCACTTGCCATCCAACATAAACAGGCAGACGAAGAATTAAAGATAAATCGAGAGCGGCTTAAAACAGCGAATTCGATCTTACGTCATGACATAACAAATGACATTGTAGTAATAAAAAGTGCACTTGATATTTACCGTGATGAGAATGATGAAACAATGCTTGATGAGATCGAGAAACGAGTAGAGAAGAGTATAAATACGATTAATAAACAACGTGAACAAGAAAAATTCATAGATTCTCATTCAGATTTAGATGAATTCGAGATAGAAAAAGTAGTTCATGATATTATCCCTAATTTTCCTGACATAAAGATCAATGTTACCGGTAAAGGCACTGCTTATGCGGATAATGCAATTTATTCGGTGTTTGAGAACATAATTGATAATGCAGTTAAACATGGCAAGACAACCAAGATGGATATTGATATTCGTTCAGACGAAGAGTATTGTGAGATCAGATTTGCAGATTATGGCACTGGCATACCAGATGACTTAAAATATAAGATATTCGATGAAGGTTTTTCTTATGGGAAAGCAGGGCATACCGGTATTGGATTGTATATTGTACAAAAAACTATTGATGATTATGATGGATTCGTTCATGTTGAGGATAACAAACCGAATGGAGCAGTATTTGTAGTACGTTTGAGGAAAATTATTGAGAGATAGAGGAGGAGGGTAGAGCGTGGAGAGAAATGGTGGTGGTAAATTAGGAAAGTTTAAATAATAGACTTAAGTTTCGAAGGAGTTGAAATTACTCAACAGTTAATCTTTTTATCTTTGCAATATTTCGTAACATAATTGATATTTATATATTTGCATATAAGTACAAGATTGGTTATTTAGGCTGCATTTTTATGGTTGACAAGGTTGTTTTGCATTTTATCGGCAGATACGAAAAAGCCAAATATGCTTTACCAAGCTGGGCTTGGTAAAGAGTTGGGTGCGGTTCTCTTTACCAATTCCATCTCTCTCCTCTTCCTCTTTACCAATTCCCCAATTGGTAAAGCAATAACAGTGAAGTTAGAAAATTTTCATTACAACTGCGAAACTTAAATAATTAAATTTGACAAGCGGTTAGTATTAATATGAACTCTACTAAATAATAAGTATTGAGAAAAAGCCCACATTAAATAAGGAAAAGTGTATGAAAAAGAAAACAAGTGAAGAACTTAATAATGAACTGAAGGGACTACCTAAGAAAATTGTTGATTACAAAAAGAAAGAGATTGAGAGTAGTGTAGTAGAACAAAACCTGAAAGAAAGTGAAAAAAAATATAGAACTTTAACAGAAAACCTGCGTGTAGGAGTTTTTAGAAGTACTGTCGGACTAAAGGGTAAGTTTATCGAAGTTAATTCTGCTTTTGTAAAAATGTTTGGGTATAGGAGTAAAGAAGAAATTTATAAATTTAATGTATCAGATTTATATAATAATCCGGAAGATAGAAGAAAGTTCAACCGGACACTATTAGAAAAAGGGTTCCTAAAAAATGAAGTTTTAAATTTGAAAAAAAAGGATGGCACAAGCTTTGTTGCATTAGTTAATACGAATGCTGTTAAAGATGAAAAAGGAGAGGTAATTTATTTTGATGGAGTTATTAAGGACATCACCGAGCGCATGCAGGCGGAGGAGACACTCAAAAAATCTGAACAGAATTTGAGAGCTCTTTTTATAGCGATGACTGATATAGTTCTGGAATTAGATCGGGAAGGAAGATATATCAATATAGCACCGACTTCACCTGACCTTCTTTATAAACCTGCATCTGAAATTTTGGGAAAAACCTTACATGAAATCTTCCCACTTAAGGAAGCTGATAAATTTATGTCTGTGATTCATAAATCTCTGGATGAGGATAGAATTGTGAAGATAGAATATCCTTTAAAAATTAAAAATAAAATTATTTGGTTTGAAGGGAGAGCAACACCCAAAACATCAGATACGGTTCTTTTTATTGCTCATGATATCACCGAGCGCAAAAATGCAGATGAAAAGATTCGCGAGAGTGAAGAGAAACTACGAAGCTTTATGAATACAACAACTATTGGCGTCTGGTGCTTCAAACCTGAGTTCCCAATAGATATTACTCAACCTAGCGAAAAACAAATCGATGAATTCATGAAATCTGTTTGTATTGAATGTAATGAAACCTATGCTATAATGATGGGAATAACCAAAGATAAAATCATTGGTATGATGCTTTCTGAAGTTCTGCCGGATTGTGAAGAAACCAGGGAATATTTCAGAGAGTTTATTAAAGGAGGATACAAACTTGATGGTGGAGAAACTCACGAAATATCGAAAACTGGAGAAGAAAAATACTTCTCTAATTCCTTCTTTGCTACAATAATTGATAATATGCTGTTACAAGCGTGGGGAACTCAAACAGACATCACCGAACGAAAACAAGCTGAGGAAACTCAAAAAATTTTATATAATATTGCGCATGCAATCAATACTACTAAAACTCTCAACGAGCTTTACAAAACAGTTCATATACAACTTGGTAAAATTATTGATACGAAAAATTTCTATATTGCTTTATATGATAAAGAAAATGATACTATTTTATTTCCCTATCATATTGATGAAAAATCAAAATTTATTTCATATCCAGCGAGAAAGACATTAACTGCTTATGTCATAAGGACAGGTAAACCACTTTTGGGTACGGAACAAGTTATAGGGCAATTGATTGAAGCCGGAGAAGTAGGAAAAGGAAAAAAGGGAACTAGTTGCAAAATTTGGCTGGGTGTTCCCTTAACTGTTGATAATGTAGTCATCGGTGCAATTGCAGTTCAAAGTTATACTGATGCTTCTATTTATTCGGAGAAAGATTTAGAAATTTTGGAATTTGTTTCAGATGAAATTGCACTTGCTATCAGAAATAAACAAGCAGAAGAATCCCTGCTGGAAAGCGAGGAGAAATTCAGATACCTTGTAAAGAATTCCAATGATGTATTTGTGAAAATCGACGAGAATGGGAAAGAGACTTATGTAAGCGATTCTGTTGAACGTATTACGGGTTTTTCTCCAGCAGAAATAATATGGCATTCTGGTTTTGAATTCATACACCCCGACGATATTGATCATATGTCGAAATCGCTCTCGAAATTACTCAAAATTCCAGGGGGAACTATACGGGATGAATACAGACACCAGCGAAAGGGTGGTGGCTGGGTTCATTTAGAAGCGATAGGAGAAAACTATCTGCATGAACCGTCAGTGCGCGGCATTGTACTTAATGTACGTGACATCACTGAGCGCAAGCAGGCAGAGCGGGTCCAATTAGTTATTTATAAAATTGCTAAAGCTGTAAATACCACTAAAAATATTGATGAACTATATAATACTATACATCAGCTTCTGAATACTGTTATTGATGTGAAAAATTTTTATATTGCACTTTATGATGAAGATGAAAACACCATATCTTTCCCATACTATATTGATGAAAAGGATACGAAACCTGAGCCTGTTCCCAAAGAACTATCAAAAGGTCTAACTGAGTATGTAATAAGGACTGGCAAGTCATTATTAGCTCCTAAGGAATATTATTTAAAACTCGCAAAGGAGGGTAAAATAGAGATTTCGGGATCTATATCTGAGGTATGGATCGGAATTCCCTTCCGGATTGAAAATAAAATTGTTGGTATCGTATCTGTACAAAGCTACAAAGATGCCTCTTTTTATAATAAAAAGGATTTAGAGATTTTAGAACTCATTTCATACGAGATTGCAATTGCTATAGAACACAAGAAGACAGAACAAATTAATCTTCGTCTATCTGAAAGCATTCGTAATGCTCGAGATGGGATAATCCTTACAAATCCTGAAAGTCGAATAACTTATATTAATCCTGCTTTTGAAAAAATGAGTGGTTATACACAGGGCGAACTCCTGAACAAAGATCCGGCAGACCTTATTGTAACAGAAGATACAACTGCTATTGCCAATGAAATCCGCTCCGCTGTTAAGACAAAAGGTGAGTGGCAAGGAGAGCTGTATTGCAAACGCAAGAATGAAGATATCTATCCAATTGACACACGTGTATTTGCAATTAAAAATGAAAAAGGTGAAATTGTAGAAATAGCAGCCATCCAGCAGGACATAACTGAGCGTAAGCAGGCGGAAGAAAAGATCAGAGAAAGCGAGAAATCTTTTAAAGATATATTCAATAATGCAATTGATGCAATCTACATACAAAATATTGATGGCAAGTTCCTCGACGTAAATCAGGGAGCTGTTATTATGTATGGTTATACAAAAGAAGAAATGATTGGTAAAACGCCGGATATAATTGGTGCTCCTGGAAAAAACGATCTTGAAATGGTTGGAGAATGTATAAAAAAAGCATATAATGGTGAACCACAACAATTTGAGTTTTGGGGGCAAAGAAAAAACGGAGAAGTCTTTCCAAAAATTGTTAGACTTTCAAGTGGCTACTATTTTGGTAAAAAAGCAATATTCGCTTTTGCTATTGATATCACCGATCGCAAGCAGACAGAGGAGATTTTAAATAAGGAACTTCGTAAGCGAAAAATACTCCAAGATGTGGCTTTGACTCTTCTTGAAACAGATTTAAACAAATCTATCAAAACTGCTTTAAAGGCAATCAGGATAGGACTAGATCTTCCAAAAGCAATGCTAAGAATAAGAGTTGATCCTAACAATGATTGGCAAATTGTAGATTGTAGAGAAAATTTGCTCGGAATTGAATCATGTTTACCTACAAACAAAAGAGGGGAAGAGGCAATTCTGGCTTATGAAAAAAAAGAAATTTCCGTTGTTAATGATATTCGAAAAAAATATTGGTATGAAAAACATAAAGATATTTGGGAAAAAACAAAAACACTTGCTTATCTCAGCATACCTTGTATAGATCATTCTGGTGATGTTAAGGGTATCCTTTACCTTCATGATGATAAAGTACGCATATGGAGTGATGATGACAAAAACATCGGGGAAGCAGTAGCAGCAGAATTAGCTTCAATCATCAATCGTAAGCATGCAGACGAAGAATTAAAGATAAATCGAGAGCGGCTTAAAACAGCAAATTCGATCTTACGTCATGATATTACAAATGACATTGTAGTAATAAAAAGCGCACTTGATATTTACCGTGATGAGGATGATGAAACAATGCTTGATGAGATCGAGAAACGAGTTAAGAAAAGTTTAAATACGATAAATAAACAACGTGACCAGGAACGGTTCATTGATTCTCATTCAGATTTAGATGAATATCAAATGGAAAAAGTGGCTTATGATAGCATCAAAAATTTCCCTGACATAAAGATCAATGTTGCCGGTACAGGCACTGCTTATGCAGATAATGCAATTTATTCGGTGTTTGAGAATATAATTGATAATGCAGTTAAACATGGCAAGACAACTAAGATGGATATTGATATTCATTCAGACGAAGTGTATTGTGAGATCAGATTTGTAGATTATGGCATTGGCATACCTGATGAATATAAACATAGAATATTCGATGAAGGTTTTTCTTATGGAAAAACAGGGCATACCGGTATTGGCTTGTATATTGTATGGCAGACAATTGAAGATTATGATGGGGAAGTGTTTGTTGAGGATAATAAACCGCAAGGAGCAGTATTTATAGTACATTTGAGGAAAACTATTGAGAGATGAAAGGCGAGTGTTTTCAGTTGTCATTCTATCGGTCAAATTCTTTGCAATGCCCAGTATTTTGAATTTATCTGAAACAATTACGGATGATTCCTGTGTCATCCATTCACAAGTTTTTAATATTTCCATTTCACAATCATGTTTTTATTGTTATACTTGACTTATAATTCTACACTCAAAAAATTCTACAAATTTTTCTAAAAAAATAATTTACGTATATGAAAGGGTTTCCTCATGAAGAAAAACTGGTTTAGAACAGCAATCATTATTGTTGTTTTCCTTGTAACTATCTACTATCTTTTACCACTCATTGCGAAAAAAGAATATGCTATCGTGAGCATTGATGCCTATGATCAGAACTCAAATCTGATCTACGAAATTAATGAGCATGAATATAAAATTGGAAGTAATCTATTCGGGCAGGAATTTGATGATCAGATAAAGATGACAGAGATACATGATTCCATTTACGTCACAGGAAAATTGCCTGACTACATGCTGAGAAACGTAGAGGGTGAGGTTGATTTTACTAAGGATCAAGTGATAAAAGCTGAGCTTGTAGAAAAGACCTCACGGGTAGAGCTTCCCTCCTGGTTCAGCAAAAAGGAACTTAAACTTGGTCTTGACCTGCAAGGTGGTATGCACCTCGTGCTTGAAGTTGACACAAAGGGACTTCCTGCCGAGACTGCAGAAAATGCTATAAAGAGTGCCCAGAAGATCATCACAAACCGTATCGACCAGTTCGGTGTGGCTGAACCCACGATCCAGAAGATCGGTAATAAGAGAATTCTTGTGCAACTTCCCGGACTACGCGATGCAGGTAGGGCAAAAGACCTTATCGGAAAAACTGCACTACTTGAATTTAAGCTTGTTGCAAATACTCAAGATATTAGAAATACTGTTGAAGCTATTGATGAATATCTCAAGAGCAACTATGATAAGTATGCCTATTTGAAAACCATAGAAGACGAGAAATCAACTGCAGTTGAGGAAGCACTTTTCGAAAGTGAAGAAGCAGATTCTCTTGCAGATTCAACTGCCGCAGCTATCGAAGAAACTTCTCATGACCACCTTTTTTCAAGTCTCGTGGCTGTATATGGACAGCGCTTGATCGTACGTCCTGAAAATCTCGATCTGTTCAGAAAAGTCATAAATCTTCCCGAGATAAAAGAGGTCATGCCCGAAGGCGTGATCACCCTACTTGGAAAGCTTGATAAAGATAATATTCAGGGAGCTCGTCCGGTTTATTTCCTCTATGATACCGTGGAACTCACAGGTACTCATCTTAAAACCGCAGATGTCCGTATAGGGCAGGGAATGGATCCCAAAATAGCAAACAAACCATACGTAAGTCTTCAGTTTGATAATGAAGGTTCGCGGATTTTCGCAAACGTAACTGGCAGCCATATTAATGAACAACTTGCTATCGTCCTGGACGACATTGTGCATTCTGCTCCTGTGATTAATGATAAGATCAGGGATGGAAATGCGATGATAACAGGTATTGGTGTAATGGAAGAAGCAAAAGACCTCGCGATCGTGCTCAATGCAGGTAATCTTCCTGCACCGGTGAATATTGTCGAAGAGCGTACTGTAGGTCCAACACTTGGATCGGATTCCATTAAAGCCGGTTTTAAAGCTGCTATTCTCGGTCTTGTGCTTGTCATGTTGTTCATGATCATTTATTATAAATTTTCAGGTGTGATAGCTAATATTGCACTTATTGCAAATGTCCTTATTATTCTTGCTGTTCTTACTATGCTTGATGCGAGTTTGACCATGCCGGGTATAGCGGGTATCATCCTCACGATAGGTATGGCAGTCGATGCGAATGTGCTTATTTTTGAGAGAATTCGGGAAGAGCTGCGTGCTGGTAAAACGGTACGCACCGCAATTGATAACGGCTATAAACGCGCAGTTATCACCATTGCTGATGCAAATATCACGACACTAATTACAGCGATCGTGCTCTACCAGTTCGGAACAGGTCCGATTCGGGGTTTTGCAGTTACACTGAGTATTGGTATTCTTGCTTCCATGTTCACCGCGATTGTGGTAACCAAAGCTATTTTTGATGGCGTGATTACTCGCAAGCCCAGAAAAAGTCTTAGCATTTAAGAGGAGATCAACATGCAATTCTTATCAAATACACATATAGATTTCATAAGCAAACGCAAAATAGCGTTCGTTATTTCTGCTCTTTTGATCGTAGCAGGTATCGTGTCATTAGTCATTCATGGCGGACCTCAATATGGTATTGATTTCACAGGTGGAACCCTTTTTGAATTTGATTTCACACCCGATTCAATCGAAACTCCCCCTGTCGAGATACAGGCGATCCGTGAAATACTTAGTTCACAAGGATTCAGTGATGCTGTTATTCAGGAATTCGGAAATCCCAATATCATCCTGCTAAAGATAAAAACAAGTGAAAACCCAAAAGAAGAAGAGGAAGCTCTGATGAGCATTCTTCGCACTAATTTCCCGAATTATGCAGCCAATAAAACTGAAGTTGATTTTCTGCGAAGAAGTGAGCATGTTGGCTCAAAAGTTGGTGAAGAACTACGCGGAAAAGCTATCATTGCAATTCTGATCGCCATGCTTGGCATCATTATATATATATGGTGGAGATTTGAACTTACTTTTGGCTTTGCCGCAGTGCTCGCACTTTTCCATGATGTGCTTATTACTATTGGAATGTTATCGATTTTCAATATTGAGATTACAATCAGTGTTATTGCAGCGTTGCTGGCAATAGTGGGTTACTCTCTGAATGATACGATCGTGCTTTTCGTAAGAGTCCGAGAGGATCTGAAAATCTATCGAAAAGAAAACTATGAATCGATTATCAATCATAGTATAAATGAAGTACTCTCCCGAACTATTGTAACATCCTTCACGACACTTATTGTTGTTATGATCCTGTTCTTCTTTGGTGGTGAGGGTATTAGAGCATTTGCAACCACGCTTCTCATGGGTATCCTAGTTGGTACATACTCATCCATCTTCATTGCAAGTCCTGTTCTTGTTGCTTATAGAAGTTGGAAGACCAAACATTCGGAGACTAAGCGCCGAAGAGTGTAATAAGCTCAAGATTGTATCGTGCATATCATAACAGGCACACATAAAGGGAACAAAATTTGTGTTCCAAAGGGTGATGTTCGACCAACGATGGACAAGGTTCGGGAAGCAATTTTTGCAATTATCCGAAGTGAAGTAGCACATGCAAATGTTCTCGATCTTTTTGCAGGGAGTGGCAGTCTTGGATTGGAAGCACTCAGTGAAGGTGCAGAGCGATGTGATTTTGTAGAAAACTCATACAAAGTTATTAAGATTCTCCAAAAAAATATCAATAATTTCACCTTTGAGAAATATGCCCATATACATAATTGTTCGGTCTTCAGCTTTCTAAATAATTGTGCAACAGTATATGACTTGATCTTTTTTGATCCTCCATATAAAGGAGAATTTGCATGCAGAATCATCAAAGCAATATATATGAATAATATTCTCTGTGACGAAGGAATAATTGTTGCAGAAACTGGAAAAAGCGAAGATCTTTCTGAATTTGAGAATTTTATTATCAAAGAAAAAATTTACGGTGAAACAAAGGTGACAATCTTAAAGAAAGGGTTCTTTTGAGAATTGAGTGTGTAAGTTTTCGAATTTCCAATATCCAACACGGAATATCCAATGATGAAGGAAAAGAATAGAGAAAATAAACAAAAGAAGTTCGATTTACAGGAACGTCTTGTTGATTATGCGATTAGATTCTGGTTACCAAGCCCCTGCTTGGTAACCAATACAAGAGATACATCACCCGCTTCAAATTACGGAGAAGCTCAAAGTACTGAATCTAAGTTGGATTTTATTTATAAATTGAAAATAGCTCTACAAGATTTGAGAGAGACCGAAGTTAAATGGATATTGGAAATTCAGATTCTTTTATTTCAATATATCAACCCAATTATAATTAAGAAGAACCAAAGAAAGGAACAGTATGAGTCTGAAATTGTATAATACATTAACTCGTAAAAAAGAAGAATTTAAACCCATCAGAAAAGATGAAGTTGGGCTTTATACATGTGGACTTACTGTTTATAATTATGCTCATATCGGGAATCTGCGCACCTATATTTTTGAGGATGTTCTCAAACGAGTGCTTATATATGATGGATACAAAGTTACCCATGTGATGAATATTACTGACATTGGACATCTTACTTCTGATGCAGATTCCGGCGAAGACAAGATGGTCAGAGAAGCGAAAAAAGAAGGTAAGACAGTTTGGGAAATTGCCGATCATTACACAAAAGCATTCGAAGACGATCTTAAGCAGCTTAATATTATTCCACCTGATTATCATGTTAAAGCCACTGCACATATTCAGCAAATGATTGACCTTATAAAACGATTGGAAGAAAAGGGATTCACTTATATCGCAGACGGGAATGTGTATTTTGATATTTCAAAATTTCCCGAATATGGAAAATTGGGAAGAATAAATATCAAGAGTTTGAAGCCTGGCGCACGCATTGAGGTTGATTCGGCAAAAAAGAATCCTCTAGATTTTGTGCTATGGTTTACAAAATCCAAATTCGATGATCAGGAAATGAAATGGGACAGCCCTTGGGGTAGAGGATATCCCGGCTGGCATGTTGAATGTTCGGCAATATCTATGAATTATCTCGGGGAAACATTTGATATTCATTGCGGAGGGATCGACCATATTCCTGTTCATCATACAAATGAGATCGCACAAAGTGAGGCAGCAACTGGCAAAAAATTTGTCAATTACTGGCTTCATGCTGAATTCCTCATTATGAATGAAGAAAAGATGAGCAAGTCTAAAGGTGGATTTCTTACATTGACAAAACTTAAAGAAATGGGCTATTCACCGATGGTGTATAGATATTTTTGCCTTGGCGCACATTACAAGCAGCCACTTACTTTCAGTGATGAAGCAATAGAAACTGCAAAATATGCGTATAATCGGTTGATAAATATATTAATCGAAATGAAGAAGAATCGTACAGAGAGTAAACCCAACCTTGAATACGTTAAAAAAATCAAACGGGATTTCAGTAAAAAAATTAATAATGACCTGAATATGCCGGAAGCACTGGCAGTGATGTGGCAGGTGCTGCGCACGAACGAAATCGGTAATTTGGAAAAGTATGATCTTGTATTTGAATTTGATCGGATATTCGGTCTGAATCTTGATAGGGCAGAGCAGGTTCTTGAAGAAGAAGCTCGACAAAAGGTTGATGTTCAACTTGTAGAACAGCTTATCAAGGAACGGGAGGATGCGAGAAAGAGTAAAGATTGGGCTAAATCTGACGAAATAAGAAACAGGTTGAGCGGTATGGGAGTGGAGGTTCGTGATAGTGCAGAAGGCACATTCTGGCGAATGAGATCATAACGCATATTTTTTATTATATTTCATGTAATCCATGATATTTTTACTAAATTATTAAATTCATATAAAAAAGCATAAAAAATTTGACAGTATTTTTGCAATTTCGGCAATCTGTATTTTCTAACTATATAAGTGGTATAAATGTGTATAAAATATAGTAGCCACCATAGCTCAGGGGTAGAGCAGGGGTTTTGTAAACCTCTGGTCGGGGGTTCAAATCCCTCTGGTGGCTCCAGAATTATTTTAAATGGGGAGATACCCTAGTGGTCAAAGGGAGCAGACTGTAAATCTGCCGGCGAAGCCTTCGGAGGTTCAAATCCTTCTCTCCCCACCATAAATTGCGGGAATAGCTCAGCTGGCTAGAGCATTAGCCTTCCAAGCTAAGGGTCGCGGGTTCGAACCCCGTTTCCCGCTCCATGCTCATGTAGCTCAGTCGGTAGAGCACATCCTTGGTAAGGATGAGGTCACCGGTTCAATCCCGGTCATGAGCTCCAATGAAATGTATAATAATAGGAGGATACATGGCAAAGGAAACTTATAAGAGAACAAAACCGCATGTTAATGTTGGTACTATCGGTCATATCGATCATGGTAAGACCACATTAACCGCTGCAATGACGCTTGTTCTTTCTAAAAAGGGGCAGGCAGATTATGTCTCTTTCGATCAGATCGATAATGCCCCGGAAGAGAAAGAACGTGGTATCACTATTGCAACTGCTCATGTTGAGTATGAGAGTGCAAATCGACACTACGCGCACGTAGATTGTCCGGGTCACGCTGACTATATCAAGAACATGATCACCGGCGCAGCCCAGATGGACGGCACGATCTTAGTCGTGAGTGCTGCTGATGGTGTTATGCCGCAGACAAGAGAACATATTCTTCTTGCAAAGCAAGTGAATGTACCTTACGTTGTGGTATTCTTGAACAAGACTGATATGGTCGATGATCCTGAACTCATTGAATTAGTAGAACTGGAAGTTCGTGATCTTCTCAATGATTATGAATTCCCCGGCGACGATGTCCCGATCGTAAAGGGCAGTGCTCTTGAAGCATTGAATAATCCTGATGATCCTGAAAAAACAAAATGTATTCATGAACTTATTGATGCGATCGATGAATACATTCCAATTCCCGATAGAAAAACAGATATGCCTTTCTTAATGCCTATTGAAGATATCTTCAGTATTCCGGGACGTGGAACTGTTTCTACAGGAAGAATTGAACGTGGTGTTGTTAAAGTTGGAGACAAAGTTGAGCGTGTTGGAATCAGAGAAACCCGTGAAATCGTTGTGACTGGCGTTGAAATGTTCAGAAAAATTTTGGAGCGTGGTGAAGCTGGTGATAACGTTGGTGTGCTAATTCGTGGTATTGCAAAAGATGATGTCGAACGCGGCATGGTTCTTGCCAAGCCAGGCAGTATTACCCCTCACAAGAAATTCAAAGGCGAAACCTATATTCTTACCAAAGATGAAGGTGGAAGACATAAACCTTTCTTCTCAGGTTACAGACCTCAGTTCTACTTCAGAACCACTGACGTGACTGGTACCTTATCACTCCCTGAAGGAACAGATATGGTAATGCCCGGTGATAGAGTGATCATGGAAATTGAACTTCTTACACCTATCGCTATGGAAAAAGGTCTTCGTTTCGCTATTCGTGAAGGTGGACGTACAGTCGGTGCTGGAGTTGTCACAGAGATAATCGAATAAGGACAATATAATGAGAATTTATATTAAACTTTCCTGCTCTGAGTGCAAATCACATAATTATGTGACCACGAAGAACAAGCAGACTCATCCCAATAAATTGGAATTTAAAAAATATTGTCCGAAATGTAGAAAGCATACACTTCACAAAGAAATTAAATAATTCATTGTGTAGGGCTGTAGCTTAATTGGCAAAGCGGCGGTCTCCAAAACCGAAGAGTGCGGGTTCAATTCCTGCCAGCCCTGCCATTATTTTCTGGATAGAAATTTATGTTTAAAAAAATAGCAAAGTTCTTAAAAGAAGTTCGCCAGGAACTACGTAATGTTGTCTGGCCAACAAAAGCAGACCTCAAAGAAGGCACAACTGTGGTTATTGCTTTCTCTGTAATTCTAGGTATCTTTATCTGGATCGTTGATAATATTTTCACACAAGTTGTGAATCTGGTGTTGTTTAGATAATGGAAAAAAAATGGTACGTGCTTCACACATATGTGGGCAAAGAGAAAAAAGTTAAAGAAGCGATCGAGAAGTTTCTTGAAGATAGCGATCTTAAAGAATACTTTGGTGAGATCATTATACCTTCTCATAAGACCTTTATTATCAGAGATGGTAAAAAGATCGTTAAAGAGAAGAAGATCTTTCCAAATTATATTCTTATGGAAATGAAAATGACTCCTGAAACCTATCAGTTCGTACTTCGGCTTCCTGCTACTACGAAATTTTTGGGTAGCGACAAAACTCCTAAACCATTATCGGAAAAAGAAGTAAATAGAATTCTCGGAGTGAAGAGAGATAAAGACTCTGTATCCAGCGAAATGAAATTCATTGTTGGCGACCGCATAAAGATCATAGACGGTCCCTTTGATGATTTTGAGGGTGGAATAGAGAGAATTATCGAAGACAAGGAAAAACTTGTTGTGAACGTGACCGTTTTTGGTCGTATAACACCGGTCGAGATCGGTTTCAGTCAAGTAGAAAAGCTCGATTAAAGGTTACTAATAATATGGCAAAAAAAATTTTAGCAAAAATTAAGATACAATTGGCTGCAGGTCAGGCTACTCCTGCACCTCCGGTTGGTCCAGCTTTGGGACAGCACGGGGTGAATATTGGGGAGTTCTGCAAGCAGTTCAATGATAAGACAAAAGATCAGCCGGGAATGATAATTCCTGCTTTGATCACTGTCTGGGCTGATAGAACATTCAGTTTTATTACAAAAACACCGCCTGCTGCAGTTCTGATAAAAAAGGAAGCTGGTTTGGCAAAAGGTTCCGGTGTGCCCAATATAGAAAAGATCGGCTCGATCACAGAAGAACAGGTCGAAAAGATCGCGAAGATCAAAATGGAAGATTTGAATGCTGCAGACATCGAAGCTGCGAAAAAAATGGTCGCAGGTACCGCCCGTAGCATGGGTATCACCATTCAGCATTAAGTGAAATATAGGAGCATACTTCATGAAAAGAGGTAAGAAATATAATCAGGGTTTTGAAAAGCTTGAAGCAGAAAAAGCATATGGACTTGCTGAATCTCTGGACCTGCTGAAAGAAATTGCAAATAAAAATTTCGATGAAACCGTTGAGCTTCACATTCGTCTGAGTGTTGATCCTAAAAAAGCAAACCAGATGGTTCGTGGGACAGTGGTGCTTCCTCATGGAACCGGTAAGGATGTGAAAGTACTTGTCTTTGCAGAAGGTGATAAGGTTGATGAAGCAAAAAATGCCGGCGCAGACTTTATTGGTATGGATGATCTCGCAGAAAAGATCCAGGGTGGTTGGACAGATTTCGATGTTGCAATTGCGACCCCCAATATGATGGGTAAGGTTGGTAAACTAGCTCGTATCCTTGGACCCAGAAGGTTGATGCCCAATCCTAAAGCCGGCACTATTACCAATGATGTTGAAAAAGCAGTTAAAGAAGCAAAAGCAGGCAAGGTAGAGTATCGTATTGACAAATTTGCAAACATTCATGTCCCCGTTGGAAAAGTATCATTTGAAAATGAAAAACTATCGGAAAATTCAGAAGTATTAATGCGAGCAATACTTCGTGACAGACCAGCATCAGCCAAAGGTCGATATGTGAAAAATATTACCCTGTGCTCAACAATGAGTCCGGGTATCAAAATAGATTCAGTTGGTTACATTAAAGAAATTCAAGCGAAATAAATAGGAAATTATATGGAACAGAAAGCTATAAATCCAAAAAACATTGAAAATGTTCATCGGTTAAAAGAGCGTTTGGGTGAAGCAAAAGCCATAGTGCTTGTTGATTATAAAGGAATATCTGTTCAGGAAGATACAGATTTGAGATGCAAATTTAGAGATAATAATGTTGATTACTTTGTTGCAAAAAATACACTGTTAAAATTAGCTGCAAAAGACTTATCACTCGAAGGTCTTGATGAATATCTTGTTGGTCCCACTGCTGTAGCAGTATCAAAGGAAGATGAAATAATTCCTTCGAAATTAATTTCGGATTTTATGAAGAGTCTTCCGGACGAAAAAGATTTTTTCAAATTTAAAGTCGGGATAATTGATAATCAGCTAATGGATGTTCAGGAACTTGAAAAAATAGTGAAACTTCCATCCAGACAGGAATTACTTGCGCAAGTCGTCAGAGGTTTAAATTCGCCTATCTTTGGATTGGTTTACACCCTTAACAGTATTTTACGAAAGTTGGTTCTTGTGCTCAATGAGATCAAGAACAAACAGCAATCATAAACGTATTTAACTGCATTTGAATAATAGATATAATAAAATAAATGATAATATGCTTAATTATAGGAGGATATAATGGCAGAAAGCAGCAAGAAAGATAAGATTATTGAGCTCGTAAAAGAACTCAATGTAATGGAATTAGCAGAATTAGTAAAAGCTTTAGAAGAAGAATTTGGTGTATCAGCTGCTGCACCAGTCGCTGCGGTTGCAGGTCCTGCTGCAGGTGAAGCCGCAAAAGAAGAAGAAGAGCAAACGGAGTTTGACGTCATCTTAACAAGTTCTGGAGCAAAGAAGATCCAGGTCATTAAAGTTGTCCGTCAGATTACAAAATTAGGATTAAAAGAATCCAAAGCCCTAGTTGATGAAGCACCAAAACCAGTAGCAGAAGGTGTTTCAAAAGATGAAGCGCAGTCAATTAAAGAGAAGATCGAAGCTGAAGGTGGCTCTGTAGAGATTAAGTAGATAATGACGTGTTATATAGCACATTTCATTCAAACATTAATAGACTCTTCATTCACTCGCATGAAGATGTCTTTTGCTAAATAAGGAGCACATGAAGGAAAGAAAGAGTTTTTCCAAAATGGCTGAACATCTTCATGGGTTTGAACTACCTGATGTAGAGATACCCAATCTGCTCACTATGCAGAAGGGCTCTTATGCTAAGTTTCTACAAAAGGACGTTCTACCTGAAAAGAGAGAAGATATCGGCTTGCAGGAAGTATTTAATAATCACTTCCCTGTAGAGGATACGCAAGGGCAATTCTTGCTGGAATTCATTCAATATACAATTCTCAAGGAGAAATATACTCCTGATGAATGTATTGAACGAAACCTGACCTATAGTTCTCCATTGAAAGTTAAATTCCGTTTAACAACCTTTGAGAAAACTGTTGAGGGTGAGCAGCAGAGGATTAAAAGCGTAAAAGAAAAAGACCTTTTCCTGGGTGAGATTCCAATGATTACCGATAGGGGTACCTTCATCATTAATGGTGAGGAGCGCGTGATAATCAGTCAGCTCCACCGTTCACCAGGTATCACTTTTACCAGTGATACTCATGGAAGCGGCAAGGTTCTCTATAACGCAAAGGTCATTCCGGTTCAGGGCTCATGGTTCCAATTTCTTACAGACACTTCGGATGTTATCTATGTTCTTATTGATAAACGCCACAAAGTACCTGTGACAACAATTCTACGATGTCAGGGGCTTTCCGATAATAATTCAATAAGAAAAACTTTTTATACTCCTCAGGAACTCGATCTTACAAAAGATGAATTTCTTGAGAGACTCCTTTTTGAAGATATTATCGATAAAAAGAGTGGTGAGGTAATTGCAGAAGGCGGTGCACTTCTTACAGAAGGTCTTGTTGATAAGATATTAAAAGCTAAATTCAAGAAGGTCAAGGTCATCCACGAAAGTCAGGACGACGAAAGAAGGATCGTGGAAAGCACTCTTGCAAAGGATCCCACAGCTTCTGAAGAAGAAGCACTAAAATTTATTTATAATATTATCCGTCCCGGAGAAGAGCCTCCAATTGATACCGCAAGAGAACTTATTAATAGGATATTCTTCAATCCAAAGAGATACAGTCTCGGTGAAGTTGGAAGGTATAAGCTGAACAGGCGTCTTCATCTTGAAATCCCAATTGAAACACAAATACTGACGAAGGATGATTTCATCGCAATTATTGATGAAATGGTTCGTTTATACAAAGGGATCAGTACGACAGATGATATTGATCATCTCAGCAATAGACGTGTCAGTGGTGTAGGTGAACTTGTAGCTAACCAGTTTTCAATTGGACTTTCCCGAGTAGCAAGAATTGCGCGTGAAAGAATGACCCTCAGTTCCAGCGATGATTCATCAGTACTTGGTTTAGTGAACACTAATGCATTGATGGCTGTAGTGAATTCCTTCTTTCTTACCGGTGAACTTTCCCAGTTCATGGAGCAAACCAATCCACTTGCAGCTATCACTCATATGCGACGTTTAAGCGCTTTGGGTCCAGGTGGATTAACGAGAGAGCGAGCGGGTTTTGAAGTGCGCGATGTTCACTACTCACATTATGGAAGAATATGCCCTATCGAAACCCCTGAAGGACCGAATATTGGTCTATTAACTTCACCGGCTATCTATGCCCGTGTGAATAGATTTGGTTTTTTGGAAACTCCTTATATCAAGGTGGAAAACGGAAGAGTTACCCATCAGGTCGATTATCTCGATCCTACCCAGGAAGAGAATATGAAGATCGCACAAGCAGGCATTGAAGTTGATAAAACAGGTAACATTATAAAAGAACGTGTCTTCTGTCTGTCGGGCGGTGACTTTGTACTCGTTCCAAAAGAAGAAGTTGATTATATCGACTCCTCAAGACAGCAGATCGTTAGCGTTTCTGCTGGTCTTGTACCTTTCCTTGATCATGATGATGCAAATAGAGCATTAATGGGATCCAACATGCAGCGGCAAGCTGTGCCTCTCATAAAACCATGTCCGCCAATTGTCGCCACCGGAATTGAAAAATTAGTTGCTCAAGATTCGGAACTTGCAATAAAAGCTCCATTCGATGGTGAAGTCGAAAAAGTTTCATCGGATGAGATTATATTGAAAAGAATTCTTAAAGATGATGAAAAAGAATCAATTTCGGCTCTGGAGGATAAAAGAGTTTTTAAACTAAAGAAATTCCAGCGAACCAATCAGGAAACCTGTATTAACCAGCATCCTGAAGTTGTGGTCGGACAGAAAATCAAAAAAGGTGAATTGATCACTGACGGTCCTGCAATTAAGAATGGTGAGCTTGCTCTTGGTACTAATATGCTTGTGGCATTCATGCCATGGTACGGATACAACTATGAAGATGCGATTATTATAAGCGAAAAAGTTGCCCGTGAAGATGAGCTGACATCCATTTATATTGAAGAACTAGAAGTGCTCGTTCGTAGTACTCGAGAAGGAGATGAAGAACTCACTGATGATATTCCGAATGTGCCGAAATTTGCATTAAGAAATCTTGACACAACAGGGGTTGTTCGCGTTGGCTCTCATGTTAAATCCGGCGACATATTAGTTGGTAAGATCACTCCAAAATCTTCAAATGTTGATTTGTCGCCTGAAGAAAAATTGATGAGGGCATTATTTGGAGAACGTGCTGGTGATTTCTCTGATACCTCGTTAAAAGCAAAACCTGGTATGGAAGGTATGGTCGTAGATGTAAAAGTCTTCTCAAAAGCAGAAAGCGACGAACTCTCCGAGCAGGAAAAAGAAGAGAAAATATCAAAGCTGAAAAATAAATTTGATACGGAAAACAAAAAAATCTATAAATTTCTCAAAACTAAATTAACAGACTTGTTACATGGCGAAACTGCATATAGAATTAATGAAGAAAAAACAGGGCGTTTTTTTATTCCGCCTAATAAAAAAATAACTGATGAAGAACTGAAGAAAATCTCTTATAAAAAATTGAATTTGGAAAATAAACTTACCGACAATGAGAAGAAGAATGAGCAGATCTATGAAGATGTTATCGTAGATGTTAAAAATGCTCTTGATGAAAATGACAACAATTATAAAAAGCACAAAGACCGTGTTAAATATGGTGATGAACTTCCTTCCGGTGTATTGAAAATGGTGAAGATCTTTATCGCAAAGAAACGACAGATTGAAGTAGGTGATAAAATGGCTGGACGTCATGGTAATAAAGGTGTGATCGCAAAGATTGCTCCTATCCAGGATATGCCTTTTATTGAAGATGGTACTTCTGTTGATATTATTCTAAATCCTCTTGGTGTTCCTTCACGTATGAATATAGGACAAATACTTGAAACTCACCTTGGTTGGGCTGCCAAAGCTCTAGGGTACGAAGTAGAAACCCCGGTTTTTGACAGTGCAACGATTCAGGAAATCACAGATGAGCTTAAAAAAGCGAATCTTACAGAAGACGGAAAAGTAGTGCTTTATGACGGCAAAACCGGTGAAGCAATGCATGAACGTGTCACAGTCGGTGTAATATATATGATGAAGTTGAACCACCTTGTTGTTGATAAAATGCATGCCCGTTCTACTGGACCTTATTCACTTGTCACTCAGCAACCTCTCGGAGGTAAAGCGCAACATGGCGGGCAGCGACTCGGTGAAATGGAAGTCTGGGCTTTAGAAGCTTATGGAGCATCTCGCCTGCTTCAGGAAATGCTCACAGTAAAATCTGATGATGTTGATGGTAGAAATAAAACATACGAAGCTATTACAAAAGGTAAGGAATTACCGGCTCCCGGTATTCCCGAATCATTTAATGTGCTTGCAAGCGAGCTGAAGAGTCTTTGTTTGGATTTCGATCTGCTGTCAAACAAATCTGAAAGCTCAACCGGTAATAATGAGTAACACCCCAAACTATGAGGGTCATACATGATTAGAGAATTAAAAAGAGACAGGGTCGTAAAAAATTACGATTATGTAAGCATAAAGATTGCTTCTCCTGAGAAGATCCGTGACTGGTCTTACGGAGAGGTGACCAGACCTGAAACGATAAACTACAGAACACTCAAGCCAGAAAAGGATGGACTGTTCTGCGAAAGGATATTCGGACCTGAAAAAGACTATGAATGTTCATGCGGCAAGTATAAGAAATATCGTTTTAAGGGCTTGATCTGTGACCGTTGCGGTGTAGAAGTTACCTCCTCAAAAGTTCGTCGCCAGAGAATGGGACATATTGAACTCGCAGTACCTGTTGCTCACATCTGGTTTGTGAAGCAAATACCCAGTTCGATTCAGCTACTACTCGATCTGAAATCAAAAGAATTAGATCGAGTTCTTTATTATGAATCTTATATTGTGCTCAATCCTGGTGCATCTGAATATAATGTCGGTGATGTTATTGATGAAGAGTCCTATCAGCAGGCAAAAGAGAAATATCCCACAGGCTTTGAGGCAGAAATGGGAGCTGAGCCAATCAGACGGCTCCTTTCTGAGATTGATCTTAATGATGAGGTTGATAAACTCCGAACTTCGATAAAATTTGAAACCAAACAAGCAAAAACCAAGCTAATTAAAAAACTGAAAATTGTTGATGCATTTTTAAATTCAGGTAACCATCCTGAATGGATGATACTTGAAACTATACCAGTCATGCCACCCGATCTGAGACCACTTGTATATCTTGAAGGTGGAAGTTTTGCAACTGCCGATTTCAACGATCTCTACAGAAGGGTTATTACAAGAAATAACCGTCTGAAAGCACTCATTGATGGACATGCTCCTGAAGTTATCCTGCGTAATGAAAAGAGAATTCTTCAGGAAGCAGTTGACGCACTTCTGGATAACAGCAGAAAATCAAGACCTGTGAAGGGGAGAGGAAATAGACCTCTCAAATCATTGAGCGATCAGCTTAAAGGGAAAAAAGGTCGATTTAGACAGAATCTTCTTGGAAAACGTGTTGATTATTCCGGACGCTCTGTTATTGTTATTGGTCCTGATTTAAAGCTTAATCAGTGTGGACTACCCAAGAAGATGGCTCTTGAACTTTTTAAACCTTATATTATAGAAAGAATTGAGAAGTTTGAAGGTATAAGCACAACCAAACAGGCAAAACGCCTTATGGAAGAGAAGAAACCCGAAGTCTGGAAGATCCTCGAAGAAGTAATAAAGGACTATCCTATTCTTTTAAACAGAGCTCCTACTCTTCATCGGCTGAGTATGCAAGCATTTATACCTGTGCTTATTGAAGAAAAAGCCATACAGCTTCATCCACTCCTTTGTTACCCATTCAATGCTGACTTTGATGGTGACCAGATGGCTGTGCATATTCCTCTTTCAGGGGAAGCACAAATGGAAGCTCGTGCGCTCATGACTCCTGTGAACAATATTCTTTCTCCTGCGAATGGGAAACCTGTGCTTATGGCAAGTCAGGATATTGTACTTGGAGTATATTTCCTCACTACCGCAACTTCAGAAGAACCCGATGACCCAAAAGATCTTCCCAAATTCAATTCTACCGAAGAAGTGCTTATGGTTTATGAACTGCATGGCAATAAGTCCTATCAAAAGTATGAAAAATCAGAAGAGGATACAGGGTTGCACATCCATTCATGGATCGAGTATAAATGCTCGCGTTTAGGGAAGCGAATAATTACCACAATTGGACGTGTCATCTTTAATCAAATAATCCCTAAAGATATTAGTTTTAAGAATTATAATTTTGATAAAGGTAAAATCAACCAACTCACTTATGAAGTATATGAAAAGTACGGTGCGGAACGTACTGCATATTATCTCGATGACTTGAAAAATATTGGCTTTCAATATGCAACAAAATCAGGTACGACATTCGGTATGGTTGATGTTATCGTTCCCAAAGAAAAAGCGAGTATTCTAGCTGTTTCAGAAAATGAGGTTGTAGAAATTCAAGAAGAATATGATACCGGTATTATTACAGAAAGTGAACGCTATGACCGTTTGATCGATCAGTGGAAGATCGCAACGGAAGAGATCACTGATAAGATGATGGAAGAACTTAAGTTGGACAGGCATGGATTCAATCCTATCTGGATCATGGCGGTATCCGGCGCCCGGGGCGGGAGAGATCAGATCAAACAGCTCGGTGCAATGAGGGGTTTGATGGAAAAGCCCGCTCGTAAACTTACCGGTGAAATAGGCGAGATCATTGAAAACCCGATCAAGTCAAACTTCAAAGAAGGTTTGACCATCTTGGAATACTTCATATCCACACACGGTGCCAGAAAAGGATTGGCTGATACTGCACTGAAAACTGCTGATGCCGGCTATCTGACCCGTCGTTTGGTCGATGTTGCCCAATCAGTTGTTATCTCCACACACGATTGTGGAACCATGCAGGGTGTAGATATGACTTCACTCAAAGAGGGCAATAAAACAATCGAACCTTTGAGTGATCGAATTAAAGGTCGTACTGCTGTTGAAGAAGTTGTTGATCCTGTAAGTGGGGAGATCATTGTAGAAGCCGGCGAGACTATTTCTGATGAAAAAGCAAATCTTATTCAAAAACACGGTATCAGGGTGGTTCGAATTCGTTCTGTGCTGACCTGTGAAGCCGATAAGGGTATTTGTGCTAAATGTTATGGAAGAAATCTATCCACAGGAAAACCCGCAACGATAGGGGAACCTGTCGGGGTGATCGCAGCCCAAAGTATTGGTGAGCCCGGAACACAGCTTACGCTTCGTACATTCCACATTGGTGGAGCAGCAAGTACTCTGGTGGAAGAAGCGGAAGTTAATGCGGAAAAAGATGGTATTGTTAAATATGACAGATTAGATTATGTGGTAAACAGGGATGATCAGAGGATCGCCTCAAGTTACCAGGGAAAAATACGAATTATTGATCCTGAATCGAAAGAAGAACTCAGCCATTATAGTGTTGAGTATGGTGCAACTATCTTTGTGGCAGAAGACCAGAAAGTTGTGAAAGATACTCTTTTGTTCAGCTGGGACAACTATAATACACCATTGATTTCCACTGCAAAAGGAACTGTTCATTATGATGATTTTATTACAGATGAAACCTATAAAACAGAATTCAACGAACTGACCGGTCGTACTGAGATCACAATTCTTGAATCGAGAGATGTCGGCAAACAGGCAACACTCATCATTGAAACTGATAAAAAGAAGAAAATTAGAGTTCCATTACCAGCCGGACTTAATCTTGAAACCGAAGAAGGAGCACGAATATTCCCAGGAGAAATTCTGGGTAAAACTTCCCGTGTGACAGTGAAACAGCGAGACATCACCGGTGGTCTTCCTCGTGTTGTAGAACTCTTTGAAGCTCGCTCTCCTTCAAGTAAAGCGATTATTACTGAAATTGATGGTGTGGTAAAAATAGGCAAGCTGACACGCCTTGGAAGAAAAGTTACTATCTTTTCTGAAGCATCAGGAATTGATAAGAACTATACAATTCCTTATGGAAGAAGAATCATTGTCCATGAAGGTGATGTTATTAAGGCAGGTGATCAACTGTCAGATGGACCAATCGATCCGCATGATATTATTTCTGCAAGAAGTGTGATTCAAACTCAGGAATTTATCACAAATGAAATTCTTGAAATATATCGAAAGCAGGGTGTGGATATCAATGACAAGCACATTCGTGTGATAGTTCGCCAGATGATGCAGAAAGTAAAAATACTCGATCCGGGTGATACAATTTTCCTTGAAGGCGAGATCGTTGATAAACTTCATGTGAAGAAAGTGAATATCCAGGCTGAACAGGATGGCGGCAAGGTCGCTACATTTGAGCAGCTTCTCATGGGTATCACAAAATCTGCGTTGATAACTGACAGCTTTATCTCTGCAGCTTCATTCCAGAATACAACAAAAGTGCTGACTGAAGCAGCAGTATATGGGAAAGTGGATACCCTAGAAGGACTCAAGGAAAGTGTGATCATTGGTCACAGAATTCCTGCAGGAACCGGCACAAAATATTGGCGTAAGATGGTAAAAGATACTATTGATGAAGAGTTGAGTTTAAAGAAAACAGTAGAAAAATTACTTCCTGAAGAAAACCTACGTATTCAGGAAAAACATTTTGAAAACAATATACAAGAATAGGAGGCGTAAGTGCCTACAATTTCACAGCTTATAAGAAAGGGCAGAAAGAAACAGAAGAAGGCCAAAAAGAATAAGGCCTTACAGGGTTGTCCTCAAAAAAGAGGTGTGTGCACAAGAGTGTATACCACAACTCCAAAAAAACCTAACTCTGCATTGCGTAAAGTTGCACGTGTGCGTCTTTCAAATGGAATTGAAGTAACATGCTACATTCCAGGTGAGGGACACAACCTGCAGGAACACTCCATTGTGCTGATTCGGGGAGGTCGAGTAAAAGACTTACCTGGCGTACGTTACCATGTTATTCGCGGAACTCTTGATGCAAGCGGAGTGGATAGTAGAAAGAAAAGCCGTTCCAAGTATGGAACAAAGAAAACCAAGAAATTAGGATAGTGGGTTTAAATGTCTAGAAGAAAAAAAGCTCAAAAAAGACAGATACTTCCTGATCCAAAGTATGGTGATATCATTGTTGCGAAATTTATAAACCAGATGATGGTGCGCGGGAAAAAGAGTCTTGCTGAACGTAAATTTTATCATGCATTAGATATCATACAGAATAGGACACAGGAAGATCCTATCAAAGTTTTCAAGCAGGCGCTTGAGAACGTGAAGCCGAAAGTTGAAGTGAAAACTCGTAGAATCGGTGGTGCGAACTACCAGGTTCCAATAGAAGTCAACAGGGAAAGACAGCAAACACTTGCTTTCAGATGGATCGTTAATTTTTCGCGTAAACGCCATGAAAAGACCATTGATGAAAAATTGGCTGGTGAACTTATCGCTGCATACAAGAACGAAGGTTCATCGATCAAGAAGCGTGAAGAGGTCTGGAGAATGGCAGAAGCGAACAAAGCATTTGCACATTTTAGAATCTAACAATGTATCAAAAACACTATGACCTGGAAAATATCCGCAATATCGGGCTTATCGCTCATATTGATGCGGGAAAGACGACCGTTACTGAGCGGATCCTTTTCTATACAGGCATAGTGCACCAAATGGGAGAAGTACACGAAGGTACAGCAACAATGGATTGGATGGTTCAGGAAAAAGAACGCGGTATAACAATTACTTCTGCAGCAATAACTTGTTTCTGGAAGAATAATAGGATCAATATTATCGATACTCCGGGGCATGTTGATTTTACTGTTGAAGTGGAGCGTTCATTACGTGTTCTTGACGGCGCTGTGGTAATTTTCTGCGGTGTTGGAGGTGTGGAACCTCAATCTGAAACAGTGTGGCATCAAGCAGACCGATATCATGTTCCCAGAATTGCTTTCATTAACAAGCTGGATAGGATCGGTGCCGATTTTGATTATGCAGTGAAAACCATCAGAACAAAACTTCAACCAAATGCAGTTCCTGTACAACTTCCCATCATATATAATGATGAATTCATTGGCATTGTAAGTCTGGTTAATCAGAATGCTTACATCTATGATAAGGATGAAGAGGGTTTGGAGTTTTCTACAACATCACTTGATGATGAAAGAATTTCTCCTGAACTGATCGAAAATATTGTGGATAGCAGGGCAAAACTCATTGAAAAATTAGCTGAATTCGATGAAGTGCTTCTTCAAAAGTACATTGATGAAGAAACAATTACTGAAGGGGATATCGACGCATCATTAAGAAAAGTAACATTAACATCAGAATTCATGCCGATCCTCTGTGGAGCTGCGCTTAGGAATAGAGGAATTCAACCACTGATTGATGCAATTGTAAAATATCTTCCTTCACCAATAGACGTTCCCGAGATCGATGCTATTGATCCGAGAACAGGCGAGGAAATGAAGATCAAAGTTGATGAGTCATTACCCTTTTCTTCCCTGGCTTTCAAGATACAGGTGAATCCCTATGTGGGTAAGCTGACTTATCTTAGGGCATATTCCGGGAAGATCAACAAGGGCGACCATGTGCTGAATGTCAATACGGGTAAAAAGGAAAGAATTACACGTATCATGCACATGCATGCTAATAAATCAGTGAACGTAGACAGCATTTTTGCGGGTGAAATTTCCGCAGTGGCTGGTTTGAATGAAACAGTTTCTGGTGATAGTATTACTGCAATACAAAATCCTGTATTGCTTGAACGCATCAATTTCGCCGATCCCGTTATGTCAGTTGCAATAGAACCGAAGACAAAAGCCGATCAGGAAAATGTTAAGGATACATTGCCACGTCTTCTTGAAGAAGATCCCACCTATATAATTATTGAGGATAAAGATACCGGACAGACCCTCATTTACGGAATGGGGGAACTGCACCTGGATATCCTTGTTGATAGATTAAAGCGTGAATTCAAGATCAACGTAAACGTAGGTAAACCTCGAGTGAATTATAAAGAAACTATTATCAGTGAAGCTGATGGAATAGCAAAGCTCGAAAGAAACATTGGCGGTCATGGTCAATTTGCAGAAGTAAAATTGCATCTTGAACCTTATCGCAGCGAATTTGGAGAAGCAAGGAAAAAAATACTGATCGAGAATGATTCATCCGAAGAAGAAATTCCAAAAGATTTTATTCAAGCAGTAGAAAGCGGCATTCTGGAATCCGCATTAAGTGGTCCCCTAACCGGGAACAGGATGGAAAATATCAAAGTGCTCATATCAGGTGGTTCATTCAGCCCTGTTGACTCATCAGAAATTGCATTCAAGATTGCTGGTTCAATGGCGTTTTCAAAAGCACTTCAGCATGCAAAATATGCATTGCTTGAGCCAATTATGAACATCACTATTATCACCCCTGAAGAGTATATGGGCAATGTGATAAATGACCTTAACAGCCGTCGAGGCAAGATCTTAGAAGTTAAAGATAAAGATTCAATAAAAATATTAAGTGGCTTGGTTCCATTAAGCGAAACTTTTGGATATACAACTGCTCTACGTTCAGCATCTCAAGGAAGAGCATCCTATTCAATGGAATTCAAAGAGTATGAAATGGTTCCAGAAAATATTTCAAATCAAATTATAAACAAAATGCGCGGTTATTAGAATTGAGGAGATATGAATAAGATAAGAATCAAATTAAAAGCGTATGATCATTTTCTGTTGGATAAGTCTGTTGTGGACATCATAAGAAACACAAAAGGAACAGGTGCAAAGATCGTCGGTCCTATTCCATTACCTACCAGACGCAGATTGTACACAGTATTGCGATCACCCCATGTTGATAAAAAGTCTCGCGAGCAGTTCGAAATGAAAATTTATAAGAGAATTATTGACATTGAAAACCCAACTCCAAAAACAACGGACGCGATCAAAAATTTGAACATACCTGCCGGTGTTCATATAGAGATAAAAACCTAAACTATATCTAAATATAAATTTTTAGGAGAAAAAATGTTAGGCTTAATTGGTAAAAAGATTGGAATGACTCGATTATTCACAGAAAATGGTGACTCTGTTGCTGTGACACTTATTGAAGCGGGTCCCTGTACTGTTACCAGTCATAAAACCAAAGAGAAAGATAATTATTCTGCACTTCAGCTTGGATTTCAGGAAGTTCCTGAGAAAAAACTCACTAAACCTCTGGTGGGACATTTCAAGAAAAATAATGTCGCACTTTTCAAGATCATGAAAGAGTTTAGAGTAAATGAAGATGTGATGAATGATTATTCTCCTGGTGCAGAAATGAAAGTGGATATTTTCAAATTAAGAGATAAAATTCATGTGACTGGAATATCAAAAGGAAAAGGATTTTCTGGTGTGATAAAACGCCATAACTTCCATGGGAAAAGTGCCACTCATGGTACTCACGAGAGCTTTCGTGGAACGGGTTCTGTGGGCATGTGTGCATCACCTTCAAAAATTCAACGTGGCAAAAAAATGCCCGGTCAATATGGCAATGGTCAGGTTACAGTTCGCAACCTCACTGTGTATAAGATCGATGAAGAGAGAAATCTCCTCATGGTAAGAGGAGCGATTCCAGGTCATAGAAACAGTATTGTAATGATTCAAAAAACTAAGTAAAAGGTTTTGTTATGGAAGCAATAAAGTATTCAAAAACAGGTGAAGAAATTGGAAAAGTTACTTTACCGGAACATCTCTTTGATACAGAAGTAAACCAGGCTGTTCTTCATGAAGTGATAACATTTCTCAGACAGAATCGGCGTTTGGGAACAGCATGTGTCAAAGGGCGCTCTGATGTCAGAGGTTCCACGCGAAAATTATATCGCCAAAAGGGAACAGGCAGAGCAAGAGCAGGTAGTAAAAAAAGCCCGATAAGAGTCGGCGGTGGTGTCGCATTCGGACCTCGTCCAAAGGACTGGCATACAACCATTCCTAAGAAGAAAAAGAGAATTGCATTAAAATCAGCACTTAGCAGCAGAAAAGAACATGTTGCAGTCATTGAAGATGTCATGATGGAGAATCCCAGTGCAAAAGCTGCTAAGGATATTCTGAACGCAACTAAGATAGCTTTTACACGCTGCTTGTTCGTGATGTCAGACAACGAACCCAATTTGGTCCGCTCACTGAGGAATATCAAGAATGTTTCCAGTATTCGTGCCGAGGACCTCAATGCCTATGAAATCCTTCATGCGAGCGATATGATCATAACTGAAAAGGCATTGGAGAAAATGGAAGAGGTGTTCAAATGAACAAGGATCCAAGACAAATTATTATTCACCCCATCATAACTGAAAAAGGAACTCATATTCAAGAAGAAGCCGGTGGTTATGTATTCAAAGTACAGCTTGGCTCTAATAAAATAGAAATTCGAAACGCTGTACAGGAAATTTTTAAGGTTAATGTTCGCAAAGTTAACACCATAAATTGCAAGGGTAAACCAAAGAATCTTGGACGCTATCAGGGCAGAAGATCAAACTGGAAAAAAGCCATTGTATACCTCGCAAAAGGTGAATCTATAAGCGAATTTGAAGTGATGCAGTAAAAAATGTTTAGAGCTTCTTATTTTAATTGACATAAAATATTAACGGTTAGGTTTTTAACACCTATCCCTAAAATGGAGATGTAGTTCATGGCATTAAAAAAATATAAGCCTATAACACCAGCTAGACGGTATTATACGGGTTACTCCTTTGATGAGATCACAAAGGATAAACCAGAGAAATCTTTGATCGTTCCAGCAAAGAAAACAGCTGGAAGAAACAATCAAGGAAGGATCACTATCCGTCATCGTGGTGGAGGTCATAAACGTTTTTATAGAATTATAGATTTTAAGAGACATGATAAGAAAGGGATCGAAGCCAGAGTGCACTCAATTGAATATGATCCCAACCGTTCAGCTCGAATTGCATTGCTTTACTATGCTGATGGTGAAAAACGTTACATTATTGCACCTGATAAACTACAGGTAAATGATGTGATCATGATAGGTGAAAATGTTGAGATCAAACCCGGGAACGCTCTTCCAATAAAGAAGATCCCGATCGGTACAATGATCCATAATATTGAGTTCAAACCAGGTCGCGGTGCCCAGATAGCACGCAGTGCAGGTGTCGACGCCGAAATTGTTGCTAAAGAAGGCGGCTATGTTCATGTAAAAATGCCTTCCGGTACTATTCAGCTTCTTCGCTGGAACTGCTATGCAACAATAGGACAGGTCAGCAATATTGATCATTCCAAGATTTCTTATGGTAAGGCAGGTAGAAAACGCTGGCTTGGACGCCGTCCTCGAGTAAGAGGTGTTGCCATGAATCCTGTTGATCATCCAATGGGTGGTGGTGAAGGTAAATCATCTGGTGGTCGTCATCCTGTTTCTCCATGGGGTACACCCGCAAAGGGATTCAAAACCAGAAAGAAAAAAAAATATTCTGATCCCTACGTGATTAAGAAGAAACGCAAATAAGCGGAGGATTTTTTAATGGCAAGATCACTCAAAAAAGGACCCTTTTACGATGAGCATCTTATGCTTAAAGTAGAAAAGTTAAATGAACTGAACAAGAAACAGGTCATCAAAACCTGGTCCCGCCGTTCTACAGTTATGCCCGAATTTGTTGGTCATACATTTGCAGTTCATAATGGCAAAAGATTCGTACCCGTCTTTGTAACAGAATCAATGGTGGGGCATAAGCTTGGAGAATTCTCTCCTACTAGGACGTTCCGTGGTCATAAGGACAAGAAAGAAAAACTTGCAAGGAAACGTGTTTAATTATGGAAGCGATCGCGAGAATTAAAAATCAAAAAGGTTCACCAAGAAAAGTACGTCTTGTAGCAGATTTGATTCGTAATAAACGGGTTGACGCTGCAAGAGATATTCTAAATTTCTCAAAAAAGCGTGCTGCACGCAGTATCCTTAAAATACTCGATTCTGCTGTAGCAAATGCTGCAACCAAATCAGGTAAAGTCGAAATTGATAAATTATATATAAATAAGATCACCGTGGATGAGGGCATCACAATGAAACGCTGGCGTTCTCGTGCGATGGGTCGAGCTGATATGATCTTCAAAAGAACTCATCATATTGCTTTATCCGTAACAGATGAAATGGAAGATTAGGAGGCACATTGGGTCAAAAAACTAATCCCGTTGGTTTTCGAATAGGTTTTAATAAAGACTGGGAATCTATTTGGTTCGCTAATACTCGCAAAGAGTATGTTGAAACATTCTATGAAGATTTGCGAATCAAAGATTATCTGACTAAAAGATTGTCAGATGCAATGGTCTCAAAAATAGAAATTTACCGTAAAAGTAATAAATTAACAGTTGTGATACATACTGCGCGTCCGGGTATTGTGATCGGCAGAAAAGGTGTCGAGATAGAAAAGGTAAAGCAAGAACTCATAACTTTTTTAGACATGAATACCAAGGATGACTATTCCCGGCTTGCTATTGATGTACAGGAAGTGAAAAGACCTGAACTCAATGCTCGTCTTGTCGGTATGGATATCGCACGTCAGATAGAAAATAGAATTTCCTATCGTAGAGCAATGAAAAGAGCTATTGAACGCACAATGGCTGCTGGTGCCGAAGGTATAAAGATAAAAACCAGCGGACGGCTTCACGGCGCTGAAATTGCTCGAAGTGAAGAATATAAAGATGGTCGAACACCCCTTCATACCCTTCGTTCCGATATTGATTATGCAATTTCGGAAGCTCATACCCGCTACGGAATAATCGGAATTAAAGTTTGGATCTGTAAGGGTGAACTGACTAAAAAAGAGTTTTATCAATCATAAAATAAGGTATTTGATATATGTTACAGCCAAAGAAAGTTAAACATCGTAAACAGCAGCGCGGAAGAAGACGCGGAAAAGCATATGCAGGATCCAATCTTGATTTTGGTCAGTACGGTCTTGTTACTCTTGATACTGCTTGGATTACTGCGCGCCAGATCGAGGCAGCTCGTGTGGCAATAACTCACTTCATGAAAAGGGTGGGAAAAGTCTGGATAAGAATATTCCCGGACAAACCCATCACACTTAAACCTGCAGAAACTCGTATGGGAAAAGGCAAAGGCGCTCCAGAATATTGGGTCGCTGTTGTAAAACCTGGGCGCGTACTTTTTGAACTTGAAGGTGTTGATGAAACCACTGCAAAAAGAGCGTTGGAGCTCGGAGGACATAAGCTCCCTGTAAAAACCAAATTCATAACTCGTGATGAGGTGAGAGGTTAATATGCTGAAACCAAATGAGATCAGAGAAATGAATCTTGTTGAACTTAATATGAAAGAGCAGGACCTTCAGGAAGAATTTTTCAACCTTCGTCTCCAAAAAGTGACGAACAGATTGGAAAATCCCTGGAAGCTTCACGAAATTCGCAAAGATATTGCACGAGTAAAGACAATTATTCGTGAAAAACAACAAATGGATAATAAAGAAGAGTAGTAGGTTTCAATGAATAAGGAAAAAGTGTCAGTCCGTCATAAGCCCACGAGATTCGGTATTGTGGTAAGCGATAAAATGGATAAAACAGTAGTGGTCCGTGTTGAGCGAAAATATAAACACCCACTCTATGGAAAATATATTAGAAAACATAAAAAATTTCATGTCCACGATGAGAATAATGAAGCACATATCGGCGATAAAGTGAAAATTGAAGAATTCCAACCCGTTAGTAAAACTAAAAGCTGGAAACTCGTCGAGATCATTGAAAGAAGCAAGTAGGAAGTTCTAATGATACAACAGGAGTCAGTTCTTAAAGTCGCAGATAATTCCGGTGCCAAAGTGGTGAAATGCATAAAGGTCTTGGGTGGTTCACGCCGCCGATATGCTAGTCTTGGTGATGTGATCGTACTTTCTGTTAAATCTGCTATCCCTCACAGCGAAGTGAAAAAAGGCAGCTTGCACAGGGGAGTGATCGTGCGTACAAAAAAAGCAGTACGCCGTTCGGATGGTTCTTATGTCCGTTTTGGTGATAATGCAGTTGTGCTTATCGACGAAGTTATGGAGCCAAAAGGAACCCGTATTTTCGGTCCGGTTGCACGTGAATTAAGAGAGAAAAAGTTCATGAAAATACTTTCTCTTGCTCCAGAGGTCGTGTAGGAGTTTTATATGAAAATCAAAAAAGATGATAAAGTAAAAGTTATTTCCGGCGAATATATAGGTGTCGAAGGACATGTGTTGAAATCCTTCCCCAAAACGAACAAGATAATTGTAGAAAAGGTTAACTTCATGAAGAAGCATCAGCGTCCTACTCAGCAGAATCCTTCTGGTGGCGTCATTGAGATGGAAGCACCTATCCATGTATCCAATATTCAGTTCATTTGCCCGAAATGTGGAAAACCTTCTAAAGTCAAAATGAAAGTTTTAGATGATAAAAGTAGAATTCGATACTGCACCAAGTGCGGTGATATGGTCTAACGAGGAACAATGAGTAGATTACAAGAAAAGTTCAAAAAGTATATCGTACCCGAACTGACGAAAAAGCTTGAGTTTACCAATGTGATGGACGTCCCCAAGCTGAAAAAAATAACAGTTAATATAGGTGTGGGTGAAGCAACTGAGAATAGAGCGTCACTGGATAATGCGCGTAAGGAAATTGAGACGATCACAGGACAGCATGCAGTGATTACTCATGCAAAGAAATCTATATCAAATTTTAAATTACGTAAAGGTATGCCTATCGGTACGATGACAACCTTGCACGGCGAAATGATGTATGAGTTCGCCGATAAATTGATCAGTATTGTGCTTCCGCGTATCCGTGACTTTAATGGCGTTTCGCCACATGGATTTGACGGACGCGGTAATTATACATTGGGTATCAAAGAGCAGACAGTGTTTCCTGAAATTGATTATGATAAAGTGGATAAAATTCGTGGTTTAAATATCACATTTGTGACAACAGCAAAGACTGATGAAGAGGGTTTCAATCTTCTGAAAGCTCTTGGCATGCCCTTTGCTCAGAAATAAAAATATTAAGGAATTGTATGGCACGTAAAGCATTAATTGTCAAATCAAAAAGAGAAAAAAAATTCAAAGTTCGAAATTATAATAGATGTGAACTTTGCGGAAGACCTCGTGCATATTTACGAGATTTTGGAATTTGCAGATTATGTTTCAGGAAGCTCGCACTGGAAGGTAAAATACCCGGTGTGAAAAAGGCTAGCTGGTAGTCGGGGGATATATGGCAAATTTTGATCCAATCGCACAAATGCTCACAGTTATACGTAATGGAATTCAGGCAAAGAAGAAATTCGTTATTATCGGTTCTTCAAATTTGAAAAAAGATATTATACGAATCCTTCACGAGGAGAATTTTATCACTAAATATTTTATCCTCGAGCCCTCTGAAAAAGAAAATCGTAAGTTCGAAGAGATAAAGATATATATTCGCTATGTGAATGATTTTGAGTCAGTTATCAAGGGTTTGCAAAAAATCAGCAAGCCCAGTAAACGTGTGTATGTAGATTCGAAGAACATTCCCGTTGTGTTAAATCATATAGGAATTGCAATTCTTTCCACCAACAAAGGTGTCCTCATTGATAGAGATGCCAGAAAATATAATGTTGGCGGCGAATATATCTGTAAAATTTGGTAAAGGGGTATTCAATGTCCAGAGTAGGAAAAGATCCAATTGTTATTCCTGAGAAGGTTACAGTCGATGTGAAGGGACAACATATTAAAGTAACAGGTCCCTTAGGAACATTGGAACGCGATCTCAATGATGGAATTTCTATTAAAATTAAAGATAATCAGGTACTTGTTTCACGTAAAGATGATGAAAAGCAGACACGAAGTCTCCATGGCTTGAACCGATCACTTATAGCCAATATGGTCGAGGGTGTTTCGAAAGGTTACATGAAAAAGCTTATGATCGTTGGAACCGGTTACAAGGCAGAGTTCAAGGGTAAATGGCTTGTATTCAGTCTTGGATTTTCTCATGATGTGTATTTTGAAATTCCGAAAGAAGTGAAGATTGAAATTGAAAAGATCGGTCGTGCAGAAGCAAGCAGTATTCCCGGCTTGCAAACGGTCATTGATTTTCGCAGTCATGATAAAGAGATGCTTGGCGCAGTCTGCGCTGCCGTTCGAGATATCAAACCTCCGGAATGTTATAAAGGAAAAGGTATTCGTTATGCTGAAGAGCATATCCGTATTAAACCTGGTAAAGTTGCTGGTGGAGCAGGTGCCTAAGGAGCAGGTATGTTAAAGAAAAGGGTAAGAAGAAATATATTATTAAGAAATCGTCGAAAAGTTGCTATCCGAAATAAGATTTCAGGAACAGCAGAAAAACCGCGCCTCAGTGTGTATAGAAGTTTGAAGCATATCTATGCTCAGATCATTGATGATGATAAAGGTGTGACACTTTGTGCTATTTCAAGTCTCAGTCCTGAGTATAAAGAGAAGGAAAAAGACGACATGAAACCCGTTGCAAAAGCAGGTCTTATTGGCGAGCTTTTCGGTAAGAAATGTCTTAAGAAAAAGATAAAAAAAGTTTGTTTTGATAGAAATGGTTTTAAATACCATGGTCGTGTAAAAGCCCTCGCAGAAGGTGCTCGCAAAGCCGGTCTGGAATTCTAGGAGTATAATAAATGGAACGTGAAAGAAAACGTGATGAAAATGAATTAATATACGAGCAAGTCGTTGATACCAATCGTGTATCCAAAGTCATTAAAGGTGGAAGACACTTCAGCTTTAATGCCACTGTTGTTGTTGGTGATAAAAATGGAAAAATCGGTGTCGGTATGGGAAAAGCCAATGAAATTATTTCAGCTATAAATAAAGCCAAGGATAAAGCAAGAAAATCTCTCTTCGGGTTCCCGATTCGTAATGGTACGATACCACACATGATCGTTGGTAAATTCAGAGGCAGTAAAGTTCTTCTCAAGCCAGCCGCACCCGGTACAGGTGTTATCGCTGGTGGACCTATTCGTGCAATTTTTGAAGCTGCAGGTGTGGAAAATGTCCTGACTAAATCATTGGGATCCAGCACAAAACACAATATGGTGAAAGCTACAGTTCGTGCCCTTCAAGCTCTCCGATCCCATGAAGAAGTCGCAAAACTTCGTGGAAAAACTATAGCAGAACTGGTATCATAAATAAAGGTTGATCAAGAAATGAAACTTAAAATTACATTAGTAAGAAGCCCAATAGGACAGAAGCCCAATACCAGAAAAACTGTTGAAGCATTGGGACTTCGCAAGCTCCACCATTTTGTTATTCAGAAAGATACACCTCCCATTTTGGGAATGATCAAAACGGTCGCACATTTAGTGGAAGTTGAAGAAATCAAAGGTAGAGGTTCCAAATGAAATTAAATGAGTTAAAGCCTCCTAAAAATTCTCGTAAGAAGAAATTCCGCCTTGGCAAAGGTGATGGCTCTGGAAAAGGTAAAACCAGCGGTCACGGTATGAATGGGCAAAAGTGTAGAAGCGGTGCCAGTATTCCTAATTGGTTTGAAGGCGGGCAGATGCCTATACATCGCAGATTGCCTATTAAGGGTTTTAATAATAGTAAATTTTCAAAGAAATATAGAATAACCTCCTTGAATGCACTTGCAGAACTGGATGAAGGTATTATTGATATCGAGCTCATGGAAAAACATGGCTTGATAGATACTCAGAATCACAAAATTCGAATGGTGAAAGTCCTGGCAAACAAGGAAAATAAATTTGATAAAAAGAAAGTAATCAAAGCCAACAGTTTTAGTAAAACTGCAATTGAAATTATTCAAAAAGTTGGCGGAAAAGCAGAGGTTGTATAGTGCTAAAATCACTATTTAACGTCTTTAAAGTTCCTGAACTCAAGAAGAAAGTTCTCTTTACTCTTGGAATTCTTATTGTTTATCGTCTAGGTAGCCATATTCCCACTCCGGGGATCAATACCGCAGCGCTTGGAGAATTTTTTGCAACACAGGGTAATACCATTTTCGGTATGATCGACCTTTTTGTGGGTGGAAACCTGAGCAAGGCAACCATCTTTGCACTGGGTATCATGCCGTACATTACTGCTTCTATTGTGATGCAACTTCTCGGCGGGGTAATTCCTTATTTCGAAAAGCTTAAAAAAGAAGGTCCGGAAGGTCAGAAAAAAATTACTCAGTATACTCGTTACGGAACGCTCGTTATCGGTATCTTCAACGCATTCTGGATAACTACTTTCCTTGAGAGTATCACGACTCCTACCGGCGCAGCAGCTGTTCCATTTCCAGGTTTGATGTTCAAATTTGTAACTATACTCACACTTGTAACCGGTACAATACTTATAATGTGGCTTGGTGAACAGATCACGGAAAGAGGTATTGGCAACGGTATTTCTCTTATCATCTTTATTGGCATTATTGCTCGGTATCCAAACGGATTTATAAATATGTTCAAGATGGTTGCATCAGGTACCCTTTCTATTATACTTGCTATTGGGGTAATGGTATTTATGGTGCTGATCACTGCTGCAGTTATTTTTATTACAGAGGCGACCAGAAAGATCCCGGTGCAATATGCAAAGCGCGTCATAGGCAGGAAGATCTATGGCGGACAGGCGACTCATATTCCACTCAAAGTAAACTCCGCTGGTGTTATTCCAATTATTTTTGCGCAGTCTGTGCTCATGTTCCCTCAAACGATCACGACCTTTTTTAAGAATAGTGATTTCATGCATACACTTTCAAGCTGGCTATCTCCCGGAGCATTTCTGCATACGACACTTTACGTGATCATGATCGTGTTCTTTGCATATTTCTATACTGCTATTGTACTCAACCCAACAGAGATTGCAGAAAATATGAAAAAATATGGCGGCTTTATTCCCGGACGTAAACCCGGAAAGAGAACTGCCGATTATATAAACAGTGTGATTGTTCGTATCACCTTACCCGGTGCAATTTTCTTTGCTTTCATCGCAGTTATACCGACATTCCTCATCAAATATGCCAGACTTCCATTCTATTTTGGGGGTACAGGTTTGATCATTATTGTCGGTGTGGCGCTCGATACCTTGAAGCAGATAGAATCTCACCTTGTTATGCGTCATTATGACGGATTTATGAAAAAAGGTAAATTACGGGGTAGATCAAGATGATCGACACGAAAAAACGCATAGTTGTGTTATTAGGTCCTCCCGGAGCAGGAAAGGGCACACAGGCAGCTTATATCAAAGAGAGATTTCATATTCCTCATATCTCTACCGGAGAAATACTGCGTGATAATATCGATAAAGGTACACCTCTTGGTATTGAAGCAAACAAATTCATGCACAAAGGCGATCTCGTTCCTGATGATTTGGTTTTCGATATGTTAAAAGATCGGGTTCAGCAAAATGATTGTGCTCATGGCGCTTTGTTAGATGGATTTCCCAGAAATGATGACCAAGCAGAAATGTTCTTTAATATGGAATATGTTTCCACAAATGCAAAAGTCAGTGCGATTCTCATCGATATTCCTGATGAGGAGGTCATTAAGCGGTTGTCAAATAGACGCTATTGCCCGAGCTGTAAAAGCATTTATAACCTGATTCATAAAGTACCTAAGAAAAAAGTCGGAAATGCCTTCATCTGTGATAATTGTGGAACAGAGCTTATTATTCGTGACGACGATAAAGTCGAGACAATAAAGAATCGATTGAAGGTTTTTCATAATACTGCCGGACCACTTATTGATTATTTCAATAAGAAGAATGTTCTCTACAAAGTGAGCGGTATGACATCTCTTGAAGATGTCTTCAAGCAGATCGTTAAAATACTCGAATAAGCATGATCACGATAAAGAATGCCCGGGAAATCAAACTCATGAGGGAGAGTAATGCTCTTGTTGCCCTCATACTTGATGAGTTGCATGATATGATCAAACCTGGCGTGAGTGCTTTCGCTTTGAATGCCAGAGCAGAAGAGATCATACGTGAGCATGATGCTGTATCTGCCTTCAAAGGTTATGAGATGGACGATCTTGATCCTTATGAATATTCGATCTGTTCATCAGTAAACAGTGAGATCGTTCATGGGTATTCGACCAAAGATAAAGTATTACAGAATGGTGATATAATCGGTATAGATGTGGGTGTTA
>JAVCDK010000029.1 GCA_030765865.1 Candidatus Celaenobacter antarcticus
CTTCCTTAAGCTATGCACAGAATATTAACTGGAATCTGACTGGAGCCGGTGCTCGGGCTGCAGGCTTTGGTGGAGCGTTCATTGGTGTAGCAGATGATGCAACTGCGATCAGCTGGAATCCCGCAGGGCTTACACAGCTTATTGATCCCGAAGCGTCGGCAGTGATGCGTTATATTACTGATACATACAAAACTGATGAGTCGGGTAGAACTGAATCAGAATCTTTAGGTCATTTTGTTCCCAATTTTGCAAGTGGAGTGTATCCTTTTAATTTTCCCGGATTGAAAGTTGTAGCTGCTGTAGCATATCAGCAACAGCTTGATTTATATACGAAGTGGAATTTTGAAGAATTTACAAAAGGTGAGGCAACCGGTGGTGCATCCAACATTAGTCTGGGTTTGGCTGCAGAGATTCTTCCCATTTTCTCAATCGGTTTAGCATCTAATGTGTGGACAGGATCTATGGAACTAGACTCAGAATGGTGGATTGACAATGAATGGATACCGTTCGAATTTACAGAGGATTTCAGTGGCTTCAATTTTAATGCAGGAGCTATGATAAATCTCTCAAATTTAAGTAATCCAATTCCTGTAAAGATCGGTGTTGATTTCAAATCACCTTTCGATCTTGAGGGAGATTTTGGTGAAGGTACAGAAACCATCCAGATGCCAGCAATGATCGGTTTCGGTGCTTCAGTTCAATTGGGAGATAATTTCACAGTCTCTGCCGATTATGAAACACGTGCCTATAAAGATAAGGAAATTTCATACGATGACGGTTCTGAGCCAGATATTATAAGTGACTACAATCTCGACCAAATTCGCGCAGGTGCAGAATTTCTCGTTGTGACTGATTTTGCTGTTATACCGCTGCGTGCCGGTTTCCATACTGTCCCGACTATCTTCTCTAATTATGAAGATTATCCAAATAATCCTAAGGATCAAGTTGTGGGCTCAGGATTTGCTGTTGGTACCGGTTTGATCTTCGAGAAATTTGCGCTTGATGCTACCGCCACTTTTGATTCTTACAAACAGGAACTTACCTCAGGTGGAGACTACAGTCAGGTGTCCTCTATGATCTTTACTCTCTCCGGTATTTTCTATTTAAATTAAACACATTTCAGTTTAAATTCAAGGGCTTCTGCATGTCGGAAGCCCTTTTTTATTTCACTATTCAGGCTGGACTTCATAAAAACGAAGTTTGGATGGAGTTCAGTATGAAGACGATATAATATTGTGTTCTGAATTCCACGCTCCGATGCTCGGACCTGTGAAGTCCAGTCCGCATTTTCTTATAGAACACGACTCAATTCTTGAGATGAGTCGGGGTAGAGATGGGAACTTGAGACATGTCGTAGAGCATGTCTTAAGTTTATAACTTTTGAAGAACTTATCATAAGCTCTTCGATCCGCCTGCGTTACACTACGCCGCGACAGCTCAGTCTTCATCCGAGGATCGTGATCATGCCATGACAAGCTTGTGACAAAGTTCTGTTGCGAAGGTTTTAAGGTTCACCACAGAGTACACAAAGATCACAGGGTATTAATGGTACAAATTATATTATTATTTATCAGCGGTGATCAGTCTAATCAGCGTAAATCTGTGGGCTACTCTTTTAAAACCATTGCGAAGGTCTTCCGCCAGTGGGCGGACAAGCCGACCGTTCGCAAGGTTTTTTTACCTGCTTTTTCCCACTCCTCTTTTCGGACACCACTTTTCAATAGGACACTTTGAGCAAAAAGGTGAGATCGGCTTGCAGGTGTGCTGTCCAAAGGACACTAGATAATCATTATATATTTTCCAATATTCTTTAGGCAGCTTTTCCCGAAGAGCAAATTCAGTCTGTTCAGGTGTTTTAGTCTGCACATAATCCCACCTGTTTGAAATACGGTGCACATGCGTATCCACACAAACTCCAAATTTATCAAATCCTAGTACGACAACCAGGTTTGCGGTTTTGCGACCAACTCCGGGCAATTTCAGCAGGTCATCTAGCTCATCGGGTACTTTGCCATTATATTTATCGAGCAAGATTTTACATACCTGAAGGATATGCTCCGATTTCCTACGATAAAATCCAACAGGGAATATGAGTTTTTCTATCCGCGAATTACTGAGTTTCAGCATTTCGTCAGGGGTAGATGCAGCTTTAAATAATCTTTGTGACGCCTTTGCAGTTACTTCATCTTTTGTCCGCAAACTGAGGATTGTTCCGATCAATATGCGGAATGGATCTTGGTCTCTTTCAGAAATTTGTGAAATGATCGGTATTCGGTTTTGTTTGTATTCTTTTTCTAATAAAGTAAGGACTGTGCCGATATTTGAGCTGTCAATCATGTAGGAATTAGTCTGGTTTCTGCTCGATAATATAACCGTCGATCGCCTTGATCATATCAGCGAGTTTCGGAGACTTTTTCTTAATTTCCTCATAGGATGCACCATGCATATATTTTTTGCCGGTTTTGGGTTCTTCATACTCGAACACAACCTTTACTGGCGTGTGGAAGTGTTCCGAAAATATAGTTGTGATCTTATCAATATCCTCATTCAGCATCTGGTAAGCAATTCTGGAATTAGTAGAATAATGAATAAAATTATTGGAGATATTCTTTATTGTTGTTTTGGAAAAGTGATTTGAAATAATGGGCATTTCATCCTGTAATTTCTTTTTCAGAACCGGCCATTCTCCATTAATGATATCCTTAGTGAGAATAATTTTGAGCTCAGCTTTTTCTTGTTTGACCTCTTCCTTTTTCTCGGAGTGCGTTTTCTTTTTTGTCTGTTTCTTTTCAAATAAAACTTTTTCGGATGAACTTTTTTTCTTCTGGGCAGGTGGTGTAAAAGATGGCATTTGTTGCTGTTGGGCAAAATTTTCAACCTGCACTAAACGACTGATATTAGCCAGTTTAAGCAAGCTGGTTTCAAGTAAAAGCACAGGGTGGGAAGAGGTTCGTAGTTTATCTTTTGTGTCAACAAGTAGGGTTATTGCATAGAGAAGGTCTTCTTCGGAAAAAGATTCACTGATAGGGGATAATGCATCAAGGTCGTCGCTATGCACTTCCTCGGGAATGATGCCGATCTTGATCATGAGTATATTTCTGAAATACTCGATCATGCCGAGTGTGAGCTCATTCATGTCATTGCCTTCTGCTACAACCTGATGAAAGTCCTCGATCAATCCTTTCTCGTCATCCCCAATGATCTTCTGAACCAGCGAATGATACACATCGATATTTACAATACCAAATACCTGTAGCACGTCTTCCTTTGAAATTTTATCCTTACCAATAGAAACGATCTGATCCATCAAGCTCAAAGCATCACGCAGACTTCCATCAGCTTTTTTTGCTATAAGAAAGATCGCAGTATCGTCAAAAGTAATATGCTCTTTTGGAGTAATATTGTTGATCTGCTTAATGATCTGCTTGATTGGAATACGGTGGAAATCGTAGCGCTGGCAGCGAGAAGTGATAGTTGCCAGAACTTTGTGCGGCTCTGTAGTCGCAAAGATGAATTTCACATTTTTCGGGGGTTCTTCAAGGGTTTTCAGAAGCGCATTGAACGCATTTTTGGAAAGCATGTGCACTTCATCGATGATGTATATCTTATACTTTGAACTCTGTGGAGGGTAAAGCAGCTCGTTCTGCAGACCGCGGATATCTTCCACGCTTGTGTTTGATGCACCATCGATCTCGATCACGTCAACGGAGTTCGAGCGCGTGATCTCCACACAATTTTTGCACTCGTTGCAGGGAGTATCTGTGGGTCCCTTCTCGCAATTCAATGCTTTTGCCAGAATTCGTGCCATCGAGGTTTTTCCCACTCCGCGCGGTCCGGTAAAGAGAAATGCCTGTGCAATGTGATCGGTTTTGATCGCATTTTTCAATGTATTTGTGATATGCTCTTGAGCAATAACCTCATCAAAGGTCTGGGGCCTGTATTTTCGTGCTAAAATTATGTATGCCATGGAATAAATTTCATTTGCTGTAATATTATGTCAAAATTATTAATAATTCCGTATTAAAAACCAAGATTTTCTTTTATGAGAAATATTGTTATCCTATCCGGAATATTTTGTCTCATATTGACTGTCAGGTGATTGCAGATTCGTTCAGGAGAGTCACAGTCGCTGCAAAGACCGGTTACAGCACATGGAGTTTTTCTGCTGAGCCGTTTCGCATTGATGGGAGCGGCAATATCAAAAATCCTGTCCAATGCCTGCTGCCTATCTAGCACTATCTTGTTCATTCCAGCAAAAAGAAATACTTTCTCCGGACCGAATATGACCGCTGCTACTCTATTTCCATAGCCATCAACATTCACGACCTCGCCTTCGAGAGTGACAGCATTGCATCCTGCGAGGAATAAGTCGGACATGAGAGTTTTTCTGCGCAGATCAAAAACCTGCTCGCTGGAAAGGTCGGGTACATACGGGTTTATGATATTATATCCATTATCTTTAAGATGATCGAACAGACCGATCTCCCGAACAGTCATGGAGCCGCCTATGCCGATTGAAGATTTTTTATCAAGTTCCTGTAATGCCTTTTCACGGGCATCTTCACAATTCTCACAAAGCTCGACCAGGAATTTATGAGCTTCCAAAGCTTCCTTTACTTTTTTCAGCATCTCATCATTATGCCAATCTGCGAATTCTGACATGGTACCTCCGTTTCTTTGAAGAAAATTGGAATTTTATAATTTCAACGTCAAGGTAAAATTTATAAAGAAGGACGGACAATGGAGAAGTAAAATTGACATTTCTACGAAGTTTGTCCAGAAAAAAGTGAAGGCAAGTCGCCCTTCTCTCTTCTATGCAAAGCAATACGAATTATCATGCCACAAGTCGCAGAGCTTGCGATATGTCATTCGAGAGGTACCAAGTAACGCAAGATTTCAATCTTGCGTACTCAACATCCGTTTTCATTTCATTACACCGAGACAGGTCGGAATGTTGAGTTACAATTACCAGTTTCCTCTCTTTACCAAATATTGAGTCGTCATGGACCATTCAATGACAGGATTTTTGATTGAAGATTGAAGAAAACCGATTTGAGATTTCAGAAGTGAACGATTTTCTCAAATAATGCTTTCAGCCGTTACGAAGGTCATCCACCATTGAGCGGATAAGCCAACCGTTTGCAATGTTTTGGAATCTCAAGAAACACACCTCCCGGCTTATGCGGGACTCCTCTTGCCAGAGGAGATTTTTTGATTATTGTATATGAACGATCGCTTAACTCTCTATTCTCTTAACCCTTCTCTCTTTCCTCAATGCTCTACACCACATGAAAAAAAAACACGAACTTCGTCAGGAAAAATATTATGTATTCCTGCTAAAATATTTGACAGAATATTCACTCATCCGCCCTTAATGTTATACAAATAATCAATGGTAATGAGGATAATTTATGCCAGATATCAGACCCTTTAAAGGACTTCGACCAGACCAGAAATATGCCGAGGAAGTCGCAGCTCCACCTTATGATGTATTGAATTCCCAGGAAGCTCGTGAGCTCGCAAAAGATAATCCGTACAGCTTCTTACATGTGTCCAAACCAGAAATTGATCTTCCCGAAGGAATCGATCAGTATGATGAACGGGTGTATGAAAAAGGCGTGGAAAATTTCAAAAAATTAATGGCTGAAAAAGTACTCATTCAAGATGAAGAGCCCTGTTTTTACATCTATCGCCAGGTCATGGGAGATCATGAACAGAGCGGAATCGTCGCAGCAGCTTCAGTCGAAAATTATAACAACGGAATCATAAAAATACATGAACACACACGCGAAGATAAAGAGCAGGATAGAGCAAAACATGTGGATATGCTAAGCGCAAATACTGGTCCGGTTTTCCTGACATATCACGCGCAGAAAAGCATTGATGCACTTGTTGAAAAAATCCAGAAAAATGCTCCTCTTTACGATTTTACAAGCAGCGACGGCATCAAGCATACTGTGTGGAAAGTGGATGATAAAGATGTTATCAAAAAAATTATACACGAATTTGGTGCTCTTGATTACCTCTATGTTTCTGATGGACATCACAGATCTGCAGCAGCTTCACGAGTTCAGAAGATCAGAAAAGAACAGAATCCCGATCATACAGGAAATGAAGAGTATAATTACTTTCTAACAGTCATCTTTCCCGATGATCAGATGTATATAATGGATTACAACCGGGTGGTGAAAGACCTGAATGGGCTTTCGGATGATAAATTTCTGAAAAAAATATCTGAGAAGTTTGAAATTGAAAAACAGCCCGTGCGGTATAAACCAGAAATGAAACACACTTTCGGCATGTACATTGACGGTGTATGGTATAAGCTTACAGCAAAGCCCGGAATTTTCAATATGGATGATCCGGTAGAGTCACTCGATGTGAGCATTTTACATAAAAATATTATGGAACCCCTTCTTGGAATTCTAAATCCAAGAAAGGATAAAAGGATAGATTTCGTAGGTGGTATTCGTGGCTTGGGAGAATTGGAAAAACTTGTGAACAGCGGAAAGTTCAAAGTTGCATTTGCTTTCTATCCAACCTCAATTGACGACTTGATGAAGGTTGCAGATTCCGATAATGTCATGCCGCCAAAATCAACATGGTTTGAACCCAAATTACGAAGTGGTCTTATAACACATTTAATTTGAACTTAACAGGAAAACAGCAAAGCCGGAAAGAACATTGTAAATACGATTTTACAAACAGGGCGCTATTTTATCTTATGACAGCTATCAACTCTGTCACACTAAGCCAGTCGAAGTGTGGCATTTTTTTTATCAAAAATTTAGGAGAAGTGTATGAAGCATACGCTAAATCTCACGGGTAGAAACCTGTTTGATCTCGATGATTACTCGGTTGAAGAGATCGAGACCATATTTGAAACTGCCAAAGTGATGAAAGAGATCAATAGCAGGGAATACAAGAAGATACCGACACTTCGCGGAAAAACTGTTGCGACCCTCTTTTTCGAGGATAGCACCCGCACAAGGATTTCCTTTGAACTGGCTGCAACTCGGCTCAGCGCTGATGTGGTAAGTTTTACCTCAGCAGGTTCTTCCCTAAAAAAAGGAGAGAGTATTCAGGATACGGTTTACACACTCAATGCAATGGGTATCGACCTGTATGTTGTCCGGCACGGATGCCCGGGTGTGCCGCAACTAGTACATAAGTATTCTGAAAAGCCGGTCCTCAATGCAGGTGACGGCAGGCATTCACATCCAACTCAAGCGCTTCTTGATATGTTCAGTATCTGGGAAAAGAAGGGCTCATTGCAGGGGTTGAAAGTGGCAATCGTCGGTGATATTCTTCACTCTCGTGTTGTCCGTTCAAACTTGATAGGCATGAAGAAAATGGGCGCTGAAGTCGTTGTGTGTGCACCTCGAACACTCATGCCTCCCAAAATAGAAGAGGTGTATGGTGCAACATGTGAATATGATCTTAAAACTGCAATAAAAGATGCAGATGTTGTCATGGCTTTGCGCATGCAGCTTGAGAGGCAGACAGAAGGTCTTTTCCCGGGTCTTGGTGAATATACGAGCAGGTACGGTCTGAGCAAAAAAATGCTGGAATTCGCCAAGGATGATGTGCTTATCATGCATCCGGGTCCTATGAACAGGGGAGTTGAAATACTTCCTGAGGTTGCAGACAGTGAACATAGTATAATTATTGAACAGGTAACAAACGGCGTTGCAGTACGCATGGCGCTGTTGTTCCTTATTCTTGGCGGAAGACCTGAAAGGGAGGTCGCATGATACTTCTAAAAAACGGAATGGTCTATCTCTCCGAAGAAAAGAAGATCGTAAAAAGTGATGTGTTGATAGACAAAAAGATCATCAAAAAAATAGCTCCTATTATCGAAGAAAAAAATGCAGAAGTGATCGATTGTGCGGGAAAGCATATTTTCCCCGGTTTTGTTGATTTGCACTGTCACCTTCGTGAGCCGGGATATACTTATAAAGAGGATATTGCTTCGGGTGCGGAATCCGCAGCAAAAGGCGGTTTTACCAGCGTGTGCTGTATGCCGAACACCAATCCTGAAATAGATAACATTTCCACGCTCAACTACATCATGAGAAAAGCCCGTGATGTGGGCAAAACCAAGATATTCGTCATTGGTGCGATGTCAAAACGACTGGAAGGCAAGGAAATCGCAAATATTGCATCCCTTGTAAAAGGTGGTGTCGTTGGCTTGAGCGATGACGGTAACTGCATCCAGGATGCAAAATTACAACTCAATGTTATGCGTTATGCATCCATCTATGATATTCCTATGATCTGTCATTCAGAAGATTATTCACTTTCGGGTGACGGGCAGGTGAATTACGGGCCAATGTCTACCAAGCTCGGATTATCCGGTATTCCCACTCTCGCAGAGGAGATCATGGTGAGCCGAGATATTATGCTGGCAGATGTAACCGATTCACGTGTACATATTGCTCATGCTTCCACAAAAAGAACGGTCGAGCTTATCCGACAGGCAAAGAAAGACGGCATAAAGGTCACTGCTGAAGTGACTCCTCATCATCTTGTACTCACAGAGAAAGCATGTGAAGCATTCGATACCAATACAAAAATGAAGCCACCTCTCCGTTCTGAACAGGATAGAGAAGCCCTTTTTGAAGGATTGCTGGACGGCACAATTGATGTGATCGCCACGGATCATGCTCCTCATTCGGACTATGAAAAAGAACTGGAATTCGTGAAAGCCCCATTTGGAGTGATAGGATTTGAAAGTGCCTTTCCTGTGCTGTATACAACCTTTGTAAGAGATGAAAAAATGAAACTTGAAGAGCTAATCGAACGGCTTACATCCAAACCTGCAAACATTATTAAAAAAGATGTGGGCGTGCTGAAAGAAGGTGCTCCTGCTGATCTCAATATATTCGATCTTAAGGATTCCTTCACATTTGATGAAAGTGAAATTTTATCTAAATCAAAGAACAGCCCATTCCTTGGTCAGAAGATGTGGGGCAAGATACATTATACGATATGTGACGGGAAGTTTACCTGGAAATTGTAGAAATGTATTTTAAGAAATTACCTGTTTTAAAGAATGAGCCGGTTAATGAAGAATATTTCATACTTGGTATTCGTGATAAAAAAATTGTAGAAAATATCAAACCGGGACAATTTTTTCAAGTGAAGGATAGCAAAGCTGTTTTTCCTCTTCTTCCACGACCTTTAAGTGTGTATAAAGTTGAAGATGACAGATTGGAATTTCTTATAAAAAAAGTTGGCGAATCGACAAATAACTTATCTCTTTTGGAAGAAGGTCATATCGTTCAATTACTCGGTCCGCTCGGAAATGGGTTTCCGTTAGTTCAAGATAAAAAAGTACTTATTGCAAGCGGTGGGATCGGTTATGCCCCAATGCCATTCCTTGAGCAAAAATTGAAAGAAGCGGGGAATGAAGTGTGGTTTTATCATGGCGGACGAAGCAGCAATGATGTGTTTTGTGAGGATGTTCAAAACTGCACCGAAGATGGCTCTTGCGGTCATACTGGTTTTGTAACAGAGCATATTGAGAAATGCTTTGATTCAACGGATATTGATGTTGTGTATGCTTGCGGTCCCGAACCAATGTTGAAGGTGCTGGTCTCTCTCTGTTCAAGTAGAAATATTCCTGTGTATGTTTCTCTGGAACGCGTTATGGCGTGTGGAGTTGGTGCTTGCTGCGGATGTGTGATAAAGATCAAAGAAAATGGTAGTTTTGTTTATAAGAAAGTATGTAAAGACGGACCTGTTTTTGATGGTGCAAAGGTGGTCTGGGATGAGTAAATGTGAGATCACTTTCGGAAAAATGAAGTGGAGAAATCCGGTTACAGTTGCATCCGGCACATTCGGTCTGGAGTACGTTGGACTCTTCGATCTTTCGCTGCTAGGAGCACTGACCACAAAGACGATTACCCCAGAACCAAAAGCAGGAAACGAGCCGCAAAGAATAGTGGAGACCAAAGCCGGCTTGCTAAATTCGATCGGGCTGCAGAATCCCGGCGTGGAAGAATTTATAAAAACCGACCTGCCTGAATACAGAAAAATTGATACAAATCTTATCGTGAGTGTATCTGCATCATCAATTAATGAATTTGCAAAATTAGTAAAAAGATTGGATACTCAACCCGGAATAGACGCTTATGAGATCAATATTTCATGTCCGAATGTGGAAAATGAAGGCATCGCATTTGGTACCGATCCTGAAATTGTATTTGATCTTACAAAAAAACTGAGAGAAGCAACTGATAAGACACTTATCATCAAACTATCACCAAATGTTACTTCAATTACAGACATTGCCAGACGTGCAGAGAATGCTGGTGCAGATGGGCTTGCACTTATTAATACTCTGTATGGTATGGCTGTTGATGTGGAAACTGGAAAGCCAAAGCTGCATAACATAATCGGGGGTTATTCTGGACCTGCTATAAAACCGATTGCATTGCAGAATGTATATAAAGTAGCCCAAGCAGTTAAAATTCCAATTCTCGCAATGGGTGGGATCTCTTCAATAAATGACGCACTTGAGTTTATCATTGCAGGAGCAACTGCCGTTGCAATTGGCACTTATAATTTCGTGAATCCTCTCGGGACTATAGAGGTAATTGAAGGTATTCAGGAATATTGTTCAAATAATAATATTGAGTATAAAAAATTAATCGGTTCAATACAAACTTAGGAAACAAGATGAGCACAAAAAAAAGAATTTTAGATGAAAAAGAGATGGAACGCATTCTCAAGCGTCTCACGAACGAGGTTATTGAGAAAAACAAAGGTTGTGAGAATCTCTATATTGTCGGCATTCATACTCGCGGGGTACCTCTTGCAAAACGGATAGCTCATTATATTGAAAAATTCGAAAATGAGTATATTAGAACGGGCTCTTTGGACATCACTTTATATCGTGATGATCTCGCATATATTGAGCATCAACCGGTCATTCAGGATTCCATTCTCAATTTTGATATTGAAGGCAAGCATATTTTACTAATTGATGATGTGCTCAATACAGGCAGAACAGCCCGTGCTGCGCTGAATGCAATCCTCGATTACGGCAGACCCGCATCGATCCAGTTACTTGTCATCGTTGATAGGGGCAACAGAGAGCTTCCCATTCAGGCAGATTTTGTAGGCAAACATTTACCGACTGCAAAGATCGAGTCTGTACAGGTTAACCTGAAAGAGACCGATGGAGAAGATGAGGTTTTGATCATCAAAGAATAAAAGGAATATGTAACATGAAATTCAAAGAGAAATATTGTCATATTGTAGAAAAGAACAACTCCCTTTTATGTGTGGGACTGGATACTGATATTGAGAAAATCCCGGAATTTCTCAGAAGTGAATCCGAGTTGCCCCAATGGGAGTTCAATAAACGCATCATCGATGCAACAAAAGATTCTGTGGCTGCATACAAACCGAACTTTGCTTTTTATATATCTCAGGGATTAAAAGGTATTGAGAGCTTACAAAAGACCATCTCCTACATTCCTGACGATATACCCATAATTCTGGATGTGAAGATCGGCGATATCGGTAACACCATGAAGCATTATGCAAAGGCATATTTTGATACCTTCAAAGTTGATGCACTTACGGTAAATCCGCTAATGGGTTATGATGTTATCGATCCCTTTGAAATGTATGAGGATAAATATCTTTTCCTTCTTGCACTCACTTCCAATCCTTCAAACATAGATTTTCTTAACTCGGGATATACATTATATGAAAGGATTTGTGAGAAAATTCAGGAATGGGATCAGGAGACACTTGGCGCAGTCGTCGGCGCTACAAATGACGAAGAAATGAGGACGATCAGGGGAATGTTACCTGATGCGCTTTTCCTAGTCCCAGGCATTGGTGCACAAGGTGGTGATCTGGAAAAAGTGATGAAATATACAACCGGGAAGAAACATCCAAATATACTTATCAACTCATCAAGAGGTATCATTTTTTCTTATTCCCAGAAGAATGAGAAGGAGTTTGATGTTACTGCTCGAAATGCATGTAAACAGTTGAGGGAGAAGATCAATAGCTATCCGACATTGTCACACTGAGCCGCATGCTTCCTAACCTGTTCTCTTCACCAATCCCAGCTTTGGTAAATCGGAATAGCATATTTTGCAATAATATATCGCACCTATAGCGCTCTGCGACTTTATTCACTTACCAGAAGCTTACGCAACCGGTTATAAATATTCAGCACCTATGGTGTAGAATTTTAATAATGTAAGATTGAATTTAAAGTTCCGATACGAACGATATGTTTGTAACGGTGAGTGTCAGCTCTCAGAACCAATAATGATATTAGCACCATAGGTGCGGAATGTAAATTTCTTTATATTCGCATAAGTATATATCATGATCTTATCAAAAAGTGTCATGTGTCTGAAAAATTTTGGGAGTTTGCATGCAATTCACGCAAATTCTTGACAATACCAATTATATTATGCAATCAACTGCAAAAGAAAATCAATAAATTTATAATGCTTGAAAGGAGTAGGTTAATGAAATTCAAAATATTAATATTAAGTTTATTCATTATTGGGATATGTTCCCTTGCTTACGCAGAAGAGAGGGGATGCACACATAAGGAACTGCAACCAGAGGGAGGTTTTACCAGTGTGGGCGAAGCGAAGATATACGACCCGCCTGAAAAACCTGAAAGCCAGGTCATGAAAAAAGGCATAAGAGACAATTGGGAACTAACTGACTCATTGGAACTGTCTCATTATGTTGATGCAGGTAATATGTACAGCGTCTATTTCAATAACGATAATGATTCACTCGAGCAGTATCCGATCTATTCTGAATATACTTTGTTGAATGAGTCGAAGCTGGCGATTGCAAAAGCTCCAAAGTGGCTGAGGAACGATCTGTACAATGTGCTGTCCCGTGTCAATGAACTGCATCAGCCGGTATGGGCATCTGCGATCAATGATGCGGAGGATCCGTACATAGATGAGATCGCTTTTTCTATTGCACATCTTTCACCGGAATATCTGTCTGCAAACGTCGCAGGGGATCTGTACGGTTCTGCGGAACTTATACAGGAAAACGCCGAGATGATCTATAACAATGCTCAGTATCTGGATTATGTTGAAGTGGTAGATTATGGAAGCTCGACAACAGATGAGAATTACTATTCAACAACACGATACAGGAAAGTGAATACCCGTGGAGACACTGTCCAGGTCGAAGTTCCAAAAGAAATCTATTACTGGTATATTGTCGATCCGAAAATCACTGATGAGATTCCTGCATATATTGATCCAAATATTGTTGAGGACAATAGCACTCATACTAATAATTTTGCCGATCCTCCAGATGGAGTTTTCTGGAGGAACTACCTTTTCAACCAGGCAGATGCCGGATATCCAATTTTGCGAGATACTCTCGCAGGATGCCAGGTTGTCTGGGATGGTACTCAGAATGTGAATGCTTCGAAAACACATGCACTTGCGGTCATCACGCGATGGATTAATGCAACAATGGATTTCACATCGAACTATGAAAGACCTCACCAGCTGGCTCGCATCTATAAGAAACATATTGGAAGATGCGGTGAACATGCTGATATTTCTGCCGCAACTGCACGTTCTGCACTCATTCCGTGTACAAGTATTTTGGCTATATCGGGCGATCATACATGGAACGAATTCTGGGATGATGGCTGGGTGCATTGGGAGCCGGTCAACAATTCTCTTGATAATCCCCTGGTGTATGAAAACGGATGGGGCAAGGTTTTTGGTTCTGTATTTGAGATACGAAGTGACGGCTGGCTCACCTCGGTAACAGACATATACTCTGAAGGGTCATCAACCATCACGATATATGCGCTGGATAATTTGGGCAACCCGATTGACGGCGCTGAAGTGTTACTTGGCGTTCAGTCCGGATCAAGTATTTATGTAGATAATTACGGCATAACAGATAATGATGGAAAATATACATTCATCGTAGGTGAAGGAAGACATTATCATGCGCGAATTGATACAGAAATTGGCAGCTACCCGGAAGCCAGCGGTACTCTCGAAAGTTTAGTGGAAAATTCTGTGAACGGAGAAGAATATACGTATTCTATGACGGTTTCCGGTACTATGCCTGTATTGAATCATGTTGAGGTTGATGTGCCTGAGGATACTGTAGATGATTATCTTGTGTCAGTTGAATTTACTGTTCCTTCCCAGATTGTCTGTGGTGTGTCTCTGATGGATGATCTGGACTACTCAACATTGTACAAGAAAGAGGAAACAGGCAGCATCGATTATGTTATGACAGATGAGCTTAATTTTATCTGGTTTTTGATCAACATACAATTTGAATGCTTTAATATGCTTCTAGGTGCGGATCAGGGGAATGTTGATTTTGATGTCCCGATTGGATCTGATTGGTATTGCAACTATTCCAATCTGTTGCATCTTAATAACCTCCAATATGTGGATGGTATTGCACGATTGTATTCTTATGTTCCTACCTCAGTTGATGATCCCAATGTCAGTGGAAGTTCTGATATGATACTGATGAATTCTCCTAATCCTTTTAATGTTTCGACCACCATTTCTTATTATGGAACAGCCAATTCACATGAATTATTGCAGATTAAGATTTATAATGTGAAAGGACAATTGGTAAAGAAATTAGGATTTAATCTACCCACTGACGGATCGGATTTTGGATTTAGTACGGTATGGGATGGTAAAGATTACAAAGGCGAAAAGGTGTGTCCCGGAATATACTTCTATTCAGCGAGCGTTGATGGTAATGAGAAAGAAATCAGAAAGTTGTTGTTAATTCGTTGATTGTTGTGGGGTCATTTTCGAAATGACTGAAATTGTATTTACTATTAAGCCTTTAAACCATTCAGAAGGTTGGACTTGTACTTCTACCAACGGAAAGAAACCGCTTGCATGGCTCAGATGTGAAGCAGTTTATTAATACATTAACATTTAACTTCTGTCACTTTTTGGCAGAAGAATTTTATCTATTTCTGTGAAGCTTTATTAATAAATATTAACACCATTTAAATTGTCTCCCATTTTTTTTGATATATTATTTTTCGATTTTTCTCGTTACTCTCTGTGTTCTCTGTCTGACAAGGCGTCCTGCCGGGACGTAGCTTAGCGTAGACTGGTCGAAGGATCTGTCGAAGGGGGTGTCGCACTTCGAGAACCTCAGTGTGACAGTGCTTTTAACTTTTATGCCTAATTCTTATTTCTTATATTGTCACTAACAATATTCTGTGTTTTACAATAAAATTGGTATGTATCTGAATTTTTTTGAGGTATGTATGTAATTATGTATAAACAAAGTTGACGTTAATTATACAAAATTTGAAAGTTATAAGTATTCTATTTATAAAAATTGAAAACTAAGAAAAAGCTAACATTGAAGTGAAAGTATATTGATTTGTTAACTTCGCAAATAAAGCAACCAAACCGTTAATGTAGAATATTAAATTATTATGAATCATTAACTGAATTAAAGACAAGGAGATTAATAATGAAGAAATTATTACTTGTTTTAGCAATTACACTTTGTGTAAGTGTATTATTCGCCGACCCAATTGAAAAATTAGACAAATGGGCTGAGGAACAAACATCAGAATTTAATACCAACGATGTTGTGAATTTCCTAAACGGAAACAGAGCAGATGGTGATATTACATATGGCTCTGAATATGTATTTAATTCTTCAGATACTCGGTTTTGTTCAGCCACTACATTAGATACAACTCACTTTGTTATTACATATCAGGATCGCGGAAATTATTATTACGGAACGGCAATTGTGGGAACTGTTACAGGCAACATTATCACTTATGGTTCTGAGTATGTATTTAATTCTGCAGTTACATACTATTGTTCTACAATAACCCTGGATACAACTCACTTTGTTGTTGCATATCGTAATGGAGCCAGTTCTCCTTATAACGGAACTGCCATTGTGGGGACAGTATCAGGAAGTACTATTACTTATGGTTCTGAATTTGTATTTAATTCTGCGAGTACAAGTTATATATCAGCCGCTGCTCTGGACGTAACTCACTTTATTGTTGCATATGGTGATGACAATTCCGGTGACGGACTTGCAATTGTAGGAACCGTTTCAGGAAGTACTATCACTTATGGGACTGAAAATGAATTTAATAATGAAGCGCGGTATATAGCAGCCACATCTCTGGATGCAAACCACTTTGTTGTTGCTTATCAGGATTATGATAATTATTTTGGAACTGCCATTGTAGGAACTGTTTCAGATACCACTATCACCTATGGTACAGAATATGTATTTAATTCTTCAATTACTTATCATCCCTCTGTCACAACTTTAGACGCAACTCACTTTGTTGTTGCATATCAGGATTATAGCAATTCTCATTATGGAACTGCCATTGTGGGATCTGTTTCAGGAATTACAATCACGTATGGTTCTGAATATGTATTTAGTTCTGACGATACAAGTTGGATATCAGCAACAGCTTTGGACGCAACACACTTTGTTGTCATATGTATGGTTGGCAGTTATCCTTATGACTTAATAGCAATTGTGGGAGCTGTTTCAGGAAGCGTTATCTCTTATGGATCTGGGTTTGTATTTAATATTTCATATTCTGATGCTACATCAGCCATAGCACTGGATGCATCCCATTTTGTTGTTGCATATCTGGATTATGACTCGTCTTCTTTTGGAGCATCTATAGTAGGAGAAGTTGAGGGATCTCAAATTGCTCCAACTTTACCGGAAAATATAGAAATAGAAATTACTGAAAATGATGTAGTAATAACCTGGGATGAAGTAACAGGTGCATCTTCGTATATAGTATATTCTTCCGCTAATCCATATAACGATTTTGAGGAGGATTTGTCCGGTTCCTATAATGGTGAAAGTTGGAGTACATCAATTGTAAATGAAAAGAAATTTTATTATGTAACTGCAACGGATTAGTGAAAATTAACTGCTAACAAAAATTTCCACATCCAGTTTCCTTTCTAAGTTTGGGAGTTTGTTGAAGCTGGAATTTTGTTCAGAGCTGGGATTGATGTCAAGGATGATTGACAGCTGTGAGATATTATATTGTTGTTTGCAGTTATGCATAACAGAATTTTAGTGAAATCAAACGATTGAATATTTTGATTACAAGAGCATCTGAAACAAAAACAAGAATTAAGGTTATCAGATATGTCCAGATTCACCCTTATGATTAACAGAATGGAGACAATGATGCTTTGGCATTCCTACATCACAACAATATACATAAATAGCATCAAGCACACCAAAAGAATTCGGTATATTGAATAAAATTGAAGATTGGGTTAACAAACTCACTTCGGACACTATGAAAATTAGTTTTCCCTACTATTACTACAAAAAAAACAGGGGTCTAAAAAAAGAAACAAAATTGAAAAATTGACATGAAAATAAATATTTATAGAAAAAATAAAAATTGTGTTCGAGATATTAACTTGTAGCATTTATTGTGAAGTTTATCAAAATGTGTAAATTTAAGCAGTTTAATGATATTTTAGACTGCTCTGTATTAAATTTTAAAAGAAGGAAAAAATGTTAAAACAAAGTGGAAATTCTGATTTATTATGTAGAAAAAACAATTCTACAATTACTATTAAATTACTTTCTGTTGTTTTGTTGCTTTTTTTATCGGTGGAATCTGCATACGCTATCACACTTTATGTCGGTTCAGGGCAGACTTACTCAACAATTTCCGATGCTGTAACTGCTGCCGCCGCAGGAGATACTATTATCGTTCATGATGGAACGTATGTTGAAAATGTAAATATTGATAAAAGTTTAACCTTAGAATCTCTAAATGGTTATGAAACAACATTCTTAACTACACCTATTGACTGGGAAGACATAATTGATGTTAATGCTGATAATGTTACAATTGATGGCTTTAGTTTGTCCGGAGCAACTTACGGTGTTGGAATTCATTTTGATGATTCCTCAAATGGATTGATCCAAAACTGTCGAAGTGGATGGTCAAGTACTGAATATAATCAATTTGGCATATATATAACAGCGTCTGATAATATAGTTATTACGAACAATATATGCTCCTACAATAATAATGTTGGAATCTATGCACATGGTTCTCATTTCATAACAATATCAGACAATACCTGCAATTATTCTCATCATGCTAGTTATACTGGTATTCCTGGAATCATGATGTATGCTTCAACCAATTGTCAGATCCATAATAATATCTGTAATTATAACGACATCGGAATTGATTATGAATATAATAGTAACCTTGATACAATTACACAGAACGAATGCCGTTTTAATGATGAATATGGACTGTATGCCGACGCTCACGAACATTTGTATATATCCGATAATGTTTTTAATGATAATTACGGTTCAGGAGTTAGGTTAGGTGGCAGCCATAATGTATTAGCCGACAATAAAATTGAATCAAATGCTGATTTTGGAGTTGTTATGTATTACTGCTATGATTTAACATTTTATCTGAATACTTTCAATAACACCCATAATTTTGATTTTCATTATAGTGCAAGTAATCCTGATCCAATTCTGAAAACTCCTACAAAAATGGCTTATAGAACTTATGCTACTACTTTCAAAAACTATCTGGGAAACTATTACAGTGATTACACTGGTGAAGATACGGATATGGATGGTATTGGTGATACTCCTTATATCTCCGATCATATAACAGATGATTATCCTCTCATGAGTCTTCCTGAAAACTACGGATTATTAACCTGGTTCTTGAATGAAGTAGAAATGCATCGTAATGATAAAGGAACTATTGGAGGTTTGGTGAACATTCCTGAACTATCAAGCCATGTTTGGATAGCAAATGAACCGGTTATGGACGGACTTACTTTTCCTGCCGGTATTCAAGCAGATTCTACTTCTTGGACAGGGCAAATGCTCTATCATTACAATTCTCATCCTGATATGTCAGTGGAAATCGGTATTTGGGATGGTTCTTCTTTCACTCCGGGAGGTCCTGAAATCAACATTAACGGATCAGGCGCATATGTCCCTCAACTTTATGCAACTTCAGAAAGTTCTTTTACTGTTCCATTAGGTCAATTTCTTGCTATGAGAACAACTATAAACAATGTGGATAGAGATTTTGATTTCCAAACTGGTGGCACTTGGGCTTATATTTCTGCTCCTATCGGAAGCCCTGATTATCCCGGTTGTCCTCTTGAAATTCCTGAAGTTTCTATTGAAGTAGTTTCTTCACCAGAATTTACTTATATTCAATTGGAATGGGATGAAGTTGTATGTGCAACTTCTTATAATATTTATTCTTGTGATAATCCTTATGGAATATATACATTAGTAGATAACACAACTGAGACAAATTGGTCTGAGTTCATTGACGAAGATGATATGAAAAAATTTTATTATGTAACTTCTGTGGATTAAAAAGGAAATAGACGGATATTTGTTAGTCACTTAATTTTAATATTCTTATCCCGAATGCTGTTGGGAGCAAAAAATTTATCATCCATTTCTGTGAAGCGATTATTGATAAGTGTTTATACCATTTAAATTTTTGCTCAACTTTTTCTATATAATAATTTTTGATCTTTCTATCTGCTCTCTGCCTATCAAGGCGGAGCGTAGCATAGACTGGTCGAAGGGTCTATAAATTGATTACTAACCTTCATTTTCTCCGTGATGAGAAAACGAAGCAAAAGAATCACCCGCTGCTCAAGAAAATACTAAAATTTTGCACATTCAGCTAAAAGAATAACAATTCGTCCTGATAAGTCCCGTACTTTAATAGCCATTTTTTTTAAACGCGTCACTTACAAAATTTATAAAGCATTTTTTAAATTGTGTGGAAAATTCTCCTTTCACATGCTGTGCCGTATCACTATATATGCGATAGTGGAAGAAGGATGATTCCGACAGAATGAGTAACCAATTTGGACAAATTCTTGACAATGTCCATGGTGTGTGTCGAAACCATAATCAAATTATGAAGTTATAAACAATAATTAAGTTTAAAAATATTGATGAAAAATAGAATTTAATAAGTTAACAGGAGAACAACATGAAGAAAACAGTAACCACTATAGGAATCGTTGTATTCACTATGCTATTTTTAGGTACAAGTCTAGAAGTCAAACCCTGTTATTCCAATCAAACCGAGTCGGGAAACCTACAGATCATTACAGAGGAATTTGCCCCCTTCAATTTCAGATCAAAAGAGGGAAAGATCACAGGTCAATCTACAGAAGTCGTGCAGGAAATTCTATCGCGCCTTAATCAGAAAATTGATATTCAACTTATGCATTGGAATGATGGATATAATCTTGCGCTTACAGAGCCCGATGTGGCACTCTATTCAACCTTTCGAACTACTGAACGCGAAAAACTATTTCAATGGGTTGGTCCGATTGCATCAGATGAAATCCTGTTTTATGCGCTTCATGGATCGGATGTTGTCATCCGCAGTCTGGAAGATGCAAAGACAGTTGCTGCGATTGGAGTAGTAAAAGATGATGCCCGTCATCAAATGCTTGTGCAGAACAATGTAACGAATCTGAAACTCTATCCGACCGATGTGGAATGTTACAAAGCTCTGGCAAGCGGTGAAGTTGAACTCGTGCCGGGATGCAATGCGACAATGGCTCTGATGGCAGGTAAGGCGGGTGTCGATCCGTCTGAATTGGAGCAAGTCTATTCCGTAAGAAAAAATCTGATCTATATTGCTTTTAATAAAAATATTTCAACCGATATTGTGGAAGAGTGGCAGAACACACTTAATGAAATGAAACGAGATGGAACATTTGATGAGATCAATATACGATGGGGTGGATCACCTGCTCAGGGTTATTCCAAATCAAATGCAACTGCCGGCATCTCCACAATTGCTGCTACGAAACTTCTTGCCGGTTTTATTGATGTCCGTCTTGGCGAGTTTCTTGCTGTGTTGCAAGCACTTTCCTGTACGAGTGAAGCTCGGTCCGGAAAATGGAAAAAAATGAAATCCCTTCTTGTTGAACGTGAAAACGCAGAACAAGCAGGACGTATTTGGTATCTCTTGCCCGATGGTTCATATTATACGACTGTGGATGATCTCACAAGTAAGAATCTGAAAAGCCGTTCATATTTTCCCGGTTTGATCGCAGGAGATTCTGTACTTGGTTCCGTGGTTGTGAGTAAATCTACAGGTAAACCAGTGGCGGTTGTTGCTGCTCCGATCATAAAGAATGATAAGGTAGAAGGTGCACTCGGCACTTCGATCTACATGCAGGGCGTTAATGACGAAGTTCGAAACACATTCCCGTTACAGTCGAATCAGGTATTTTTTACAGTAGCAAATGATGGCGTGATTTCTTTACATTCCGATGATGAATGGATAGGGCAGCAGATAGGTAATATCAGCAGTGATCTTAAAACAAATTTAGACAAAAAATCAGGCGAGTGCAATTTTGAATTTGATGGAAAGAATTGGCATGCAGTATGGACGACATCCCCGAATACAGATTGGCGAGTTGTCATTGCAAATATAATGGATTAATTTTGTATAATTACTTGACAGATATTACACTCTAATTTGGAAGGTTAATAATCAAAAAATTTCCATGGAGAAAAAAATGAAAAACAGAATGATTGTTTTTGGTATCGTGTTTTTGTTTGTAATACTTACATTTTCGAGTGTGAAACTACCAATTTGTTATGGATCTGAGAATGAAGAAGTAAGCTTGCAGATCATCACTGAGGAATTTGCTCCTTATAATTTTAGATCTGAAGATGGAGAGATCACAGGTCGATCCACAGAAGTTGTGAAGGAGATATTATCTCGGCTTAGTTTGGATATCGAAATTCAACTTATGACCTGGAATAAGGCGTATGCAATGGCTCTCTCCAAGCCGGATGTGATTCTTTATTCAACCTTTCGAACCGATGAACGTGAAAATCTTTTCCAATGGGTTGGTCCAATTGCATTAGATGAAATGCTGTTCTATGCGCTTCAAGGATCAGATATTGTGATCGACAGTCTGGAAGATGTAAAAGCAGTTGCAGCGATCGGAGTAGTAAAGGATGATGCCCGTCATCAACTGCTTGTGCAGAACAATGCAACGAATCTGAAACTCTATCCGACCGATGTGGAATGTTACAAAGCTCTTTCAAGCGGTGAAGTTGAACTTGTGATGGGAAGCACTGTGACCATGGCTATGATGGCAGGGCAGGCGGGTGTCGATCCATCTGAATTGAAACCAGTCTATTCCGTGAAAAAAACTCCACTTTATATTGCTTTTAGTAAAAATATTTCACCAGATATTGTGGAAGAATGGCAGAGCACACTTAATGAAATGAAACAGGATGGAACATTTGATGCTATTAATCAACGTTGGAGTGGTACAGCCATACAGGATAGCACGAAATAAGACACAAAGTCGGAACTACAGCATTCAAAACAGATTGGCACCTAATAATCGCAAATATAATGAATTAATTTTCATAATTTCTTGACAGATATTGTACTCTGATTTGGAAGGTTATTACATTAAAAAATTTCGTGGAGGAACAAAATGAAAAAAATAGTATTTATTTGTATTTTTCTTGTATGTGGTTTTTCTTATCTCAATGCTTTAACAACCACGTGGACAGGTTCTGCCAGTGGTGATTGGCACAATCCAGACAATTGGGACACTGGTGTGATACCCGATGCATCCACCGACGTGTATGTTCCCAATACGGGGTACTATAGCCCCTCTGTTACATCGGACGCATCCTGTAACAGTCTTATTAATCAAAGTGGATTCACGGTCTCAAATGGTGCCTCGTTGAACATCCAAAACGACTACGCGTCGAATTCTGATGCAGCTTTAGATGTATATGGTGGATCATTGAATGTGGGGGGGGATATGGGCGTCTATGGTACTGTAAATATTGAAGGAGACGGTACGAATGACGCAAGTGTTTCTTGTACAAACTTTAATACTTCATCCGCTTCTTCAACTACCATCGATGATGACAGTGAATTATCCTGTACTCATCTTATTGGTAATGGGGCAGTAACTGAAAGCCAAGGTGGAACATTAGAGTGTGATGACTTTGCGATAGCAAATGGAGGAGGATTCAATCAAAGTGGTGGTAGTTTTCTCTCAAGAAACGGAGGAACTTTCGATTCCGGCTCGACACTCAACGTTAGCGGTAATGGTAGTTTTCAGTACCAGGGCGACTTTAACTGCAATGGAGTTGTTACTGTTGATGGCGGTACCCTTTGGGCAGGCGGCAGCAGCGATCCGAATTTTATCGGAGGAGTGATGAGTCAGGTTACTGTCAATTCCGGGTATTTCTCTATTGGGGATTTCAGCACAAGTGGTATTGTTAATATTCAAGGCGGCGGCACGTATTGGAGTTCTGCTGTCAATGATGGTACCTTAAATCTTACCGGTGGAGAAATCAATTGCAATAATTTCCATGGAAGCGGAACATTTGATCAGGCTGGTGGGTCAGTTTACGTAACTGAGACTTTTACAAATGAATCAACCGGTATTTTCCGACAAGGACCAGGTGGACTATGGGCAACAAAGAACGTTACCAATCAAGGTGCTTTTACTCAAACAGGTGGTAATATTGATGTGTCAGAGAATATAGTAAATACTGGCACTATCGATCAATCTGGCGGAAATTTCACTGCCACTCAAGACTTTACGAATGAACCAGCCGGAATTTTCCGACCAGCACCGGGTGGAATCTGGGCAGTGAGAGGTTTAACAAACAGAGGTGTTTATCTGCAATCAGGAGGTGATGTTACTGTATCGCAGGATATGCATAATTATGGTACAGTTGATCAATCTGGTGGAAGTGTCACAATAACCAATGATTTTACGAATGAACCAGCAGGAATTTTCCGACCAGCAGGTGGGCTCTGGGCAGTGAGAAATATGTCGAATGATGGATCATTTATTCAGTCAGATGGAACCTTAACAGTTAATGGTGATCTTACGCTTGGTAACTTGGCTTCAACTTCGCAAGGTGGTGGAACGTTAGATCTGAATGGAGATGTTACGTTTAATAGTTCTTTCATTAACACTGGCTCAACCGGTGAAATGGTTTTCAGTGGTTCCAGATCCCAGGGCATTACTGGTAATTGGATGTCTTGTGTGGTTCCAAATTTTAGGGTTATAAACAGCGCTACTGTAAATTTTGATGATCAGACATCTTTTATAACTAAAGATGTAACAGTCCAAGGTGGAACATTGAATTTAGGTGCAGGACATCTTGAAGAATCTCCTGCTGGAACTGGAACACTTCTTCTAGACGGTGGCACTTTACGAGTTGGCGGTAATAATACCCTTCCGGGATTCGGAACCTATTCTATGAATGCCACAAGTAAAGTTGAGTACAATAGCACCACAACTCCTCAGGATATCAAAGCTCTTACATATCCAACTTTGGAACTTTCTGGCACTTCCAAAACCCTTAATGGTAATGCAAGTGTAAGTCAGGAAATAATCTTGAACACTATTTTGGACATCGGAAATTATGATTTTACTCTACTCAGCGGGGCTCTTCTTACTCACAGCTCAAATTGCTTTTTTGCCACAACAGGCTCCGGGTATTTAAAAAGGAACAATATTTCCAGTGGTAGTTTTCCTGTAGGAGCCAGTATTTTAGATCCAAACGGTTTAAGTTTTAATAATAATGAAACAGCATTGGCCTCAATAGGCGCTCGTGTCGAGACAGGGATTACACCAACACACTCTAATGCAGGATACTGCCTGCCGCGCACATGGGATATTATAAAAGAGGGTACATTATATGCTGATTTTTCCTTTTATTGGCTGCAAACTCAGGAGACACAACCCTTCGAGCAAGCAAGAGTTAATAGCAAGATCGTGGTGCAGTTATGCCATACACCACCAAGCTGGCAGGTTATCAGTACACCTTCCGGAGCAACTGGAACAGGTATAATAGGTGACCCATACCGGGTAGATATTGGACCCATTGCAATGGTATCCGCCTTTGCACTCGGAGATGGTGATCATACACTTCCAGTACAACTTTCAGCTTTTAGTGCAGTATATTCAAATGATGGTGGCTTGGAATTCGTTCAGGTTAGTTGGACAACTGCAACCGAAACCGATGTGCTCGGGTACAATGTATATCAATCTATAACTGATGAATTTGATGATGCAATGAAAATAAATACTGCTCTTATTCCAGGTCAGGGAACTACAACAGTGGGGCATGCCTACTCCTATGATGATCTCGATGCCGATATTGATCTCAGGAATTATTACTGGATCGAGCAGATGGATTACAGCGGACTGAGCGAACTCTTTGGACCTGCAGTATTTATGCCGGAGGATGGCGGAGAACCGAATAATGATATCTACTCAGAAACTATTATGTTACAACAATATCCTAATCCTGTTGAGAATAATATGAAGATCGAATACCAGATCAAGGGCAGTGTCGAAGAGCAGGATGCAGTTATTTATATCTACAATATGAAAGGTGAATTTATTGATACGGTTTTCGGGTACAATGGCGCAGCTGATATTGATCTTTCCCGATATGCAACTGGTGTGTATTTCTACAGATTGCAGGACACCTCACTTGGAGAGACCTATAAATTTGTGGTAATAAGATAATAAATCTTACTAAACTATATAATAAAAGCCCGGGTTGATCTCGGGCTTTTTTGTGAAGGAAAACCTTAAGCTCCTAGGAGAAAAAATTACTCATTTCTCGTTACCAAGCCCCTGCTTGGTGACGCTTCAATGCAAGAGGTTTTTCTCGTAACGTTAATACCTGACAATTTTTTGTTTGGATGGATAAATTATGTGAGATTAGATTAACTTACTTCACATATTGATAAAAAAAAAGCTTATTTAAAAAAAACATCAAAGATCATGACTCCTTCTCGATCGCAAGACGGAGGGAGAAGAGCGTCAACAAAATCGTCATCGGCGTGAAAGCCAACTTCTCGAACAGCGTTACTGCAAAGATATTGCCGACTGTGTTAAAGAGAAAGATGGGAACCAGCAGCCAAATACAGATAGTTGGAATGATCCTGAGTTTGAATGGAAGGTAATTCGCTTTCCATAATGTGATAAGGATGCAGACCGACATCACCACGATAGAAAAGATTTCATGTTGAACGAGTTCATCCCTGCTGGTCAGGCGCCCACCCCACACGATATTTTGAGGAGTTGCTCCAAGGATAACGAGTACATGAAAGATAACAAACAAACCTAATAGTATAAGATTTGCGTTTGCGGCTGTTTTGAAACTTATGATTTTTTTTATTTTTAACCTATTTTATATAATTTAGTATTGAATATAATGTTCGGGCTATGCCACGTACCAATGCGGCGATTATTTTTAAGATCCGGCAGTTTACTGAATCGGTACGATTCAGCGGTAAGAACGCAAACTAACGGGTAAGTGGATAGCTATGTTAAGTGCTTTTCCATTCAATAAATAGTTTCTTAATCTTACTCAAAAAAACAGGATCAAAACTAGAATGTCTATATTTAGAACCATTTTTAAGAATTTGTTTAGCAAAATATGAGGGTTTTATTTCATCAATTCGATCTTCATTACAAATTGCAAATTCTATAAAGTCATTTAATTCTTTTTTATTCTGTACAAAAATAAATGGAGCACCTTGTCCACAAGATTCCGTATTGTATGAACCATCTGTAAGAAAATATAAAAACAGTCCGTCCAGTTCCGATTTATTATAATAAAAGAACCAATTCATCTTTTTTAATTTTATAGCTGAGATTTTGGGATAGGAAAAAACTAACCTCATTTCATCACAATATATGTAATGTGATTTGAATAATATTGTAGTATGATACATAAAAGATGCATCACCAATGAAAGAGTCATCATTTGGATAAAAATAACTAAAAACCTCTTTGTGGAGTTTTGGCTCAGAAAATTCAATCTTAAATTGTGGGAAATCTTTGTTATATGCGTGATCAACATTACCAATATCTTTAAACCAGTCATTTGGTTTTGTTAAAAGATATTTCATTCTTTCAACTGGATTTAAATCAAGTCCAAAACGTTGTTTCCACATTTTTTCTAGATGATAAAGATCAGCAGAATTATCAATTGGAGTGTTTGTGTCACCATTTCTCATATAGATATGGTATGCTTTTACCGTTTTATATCTTCTTGTTAAATAGTATGGTTTCAATGGCCTATCTTTAATTATTACTATTTCTATAGTATGAGTATTTATGGTGATGTTTTCAAGTGAAATCTCAGGTCTAAAGCCACCGGCAAAATCACAATCTCTGATTAAACTGATGTAATCTGCTTGAGTTTTTCTATTTGTTACATTCTCAACACCGATTACTTCATAATCATCAGTTACACCTAATATTATATATTTTTCACCAATATACAATGAGTTAGCCATACAAATAATATCTTTAATTAAATCTTGGTTTTTGTCATTTGGATAAGGTTCTTGCTTAAAATCCCAAAACTCTCCTTCTTTTTTTGTTTTAATTAAGTCAGATATGATTTTTTCTAAACTCATTATATTCTCCCTGAGTATCTATCTATTAAAAGCACTTAATGTGTGTATCCCCGAACAAGTTCGTGGATATTTCCATTAAATTTCTCAAAAAGTTCGTATATACATCCATATAGGAGTTATATACGAACATGCTCATTGTTTTGACATTATTTATCATCTAACTTCAAATTATCTAAAGGACTTTTAATTTTACTTTTTGCAGTTCTTGTTACATGTGTATAAATTTCAGTAGTTTTAAAACTTTTATGTCCCAACAATTCTTGAATATATCTTAAATCAGTAAAATACTCCGACTTTCTCATTTCAATCTGCATATTCAGTCGACCCTCTAAAGTTTTGGGATATTGTTAAATAATGTTTATTTGCGTCAAGATAATTCTCAACAGTCTGAGTACTTGTCATAAGCTTGGCGAGTCATATCCGTCAGCCAGCGGAGAAGACTGATCGCAGAGCTTGTGATAAGTACGTCCATTCTATAATATGAGCGGCCATGGATCACTCCGTGACGAGTAAGATGAATCATGAATGCAGAACACCGATTTAAGATTTAAAAAGGAACTCGGGCTGGACTTCATAGTCCGCAGGCAGGCGGTATGGAGTTCAGTACGAGAATATTGAATATTTACCCCGAACTCCACATCTCGATACTCTCGATATAGAAGTCCAGTTTCCGATGTGAGGTATCAGCTCCATCAACGATTATCAACATCATCTGTGAAATCTATGTTCGATTTTATTTATCTTTCTCGTTCCTAAGTTGTACTTGGGAACGAATAATTAATATTTATTGGATTACCAAGTCCAACTTGGTAACCAGAGGTCTTTAATCGGTGTTGATGAGCCTTTTGTCAAGAACGAAATTTGTTTTCTCAGATTAATCTAATTTCCAAAAACTTGACATCCAAACGTAACCAAACCGTTTCAAATATATGAATAATCCTATTGGTATATTTGATTCTGGGGTTGGAGGACTCACTGTTTTCCACGCAATTCAAAAGGCATTGCCCCACCAGCATATTGTCTATTTTGGTGATACGGCTCGTGTGCCGTATGGCTCAAAATCCCAGCGAACCATCATACAATATTCTTTGCAAAATATGATTTTTCTATTGCAGCAAAAAATCGAGCTCCTCGTGGTGGCGTGCAATACATCATCCGCCTATGCCCTGGAGGAGTTGAGAAAACACAGCGATATTCCGATCATTGGTGTGATCGAGCCGGGTGCAAAGAAAGCGCTGAATGTTACAGACAATAAGAAAATCGGCGTGATCGGCACGGAAGGTACTATTAAAAGTGGTTCCTATGAAAAGGCATTGAGATCATTGGATGAAACGTGCACAGTGTTCAGTAAACCTACTCCTCTACTTGTACCGCTGGTGGAAGAGAACTGGATTCATCATAGGGTCACCAAGGAAATCATTGAAGAATATTTGCAGGATTTTCTCAATAAAGATATCGATACGATCATCATGGGGTGTACACACTATCCGGTGTTGAAGCAGGTCATTCAGGAGGTTGTAGGTGATAAAATTACTCTTGTGGATTCTGCAGAATCAATTGCGCGTGAGTTGAAAAAATTGTATTCTGCGAAGTCGGTTCAAAAAATATCCGGGAAATATAATTTCTTCGTAAGCGATAATCCCGAAAAATTCAAAATACTTGGAAGGCAGATTTTGGGCGAGGAGCTGGACAGGGTAGAGAAAGTCTTTTTCTCGGATGCCTGGGTCATGGACACTTTTGAGAAATAATAATTATGGATATCATTGAAAATCAGATACAGGAGCTTCTTCGAGACCGCAGTTCCGGTTCACAAGAACTTGCAGAAAAAGCGCTGAAAATAATCAAACGGCTGTACTCCGCTGGAAATACTGCTTCGAGAATTAATAATTTTTTAGAAAAAACTGCAGAGCGATTTCCCCAAATGGTTGCGATTATTAAACTCAAAGAGCATTTTTCTGATGAAATTTCTGACAAAACTATCCATGAGTTTGAAAATCTTTTATCAGATAAATCCTATATTGAGAATGCCTCACTTCTCTTTGATACAACTAAAAAAATTATCACATTCAGCAGAAGTTCCGCAGTTGAAGATGTGATCATTTATTATAAAAAATATGTAGATAAAGTAACCTGTTGCCATTCACTCCCGCTTGGAGAAGGTAAGAAATTTGCTGAAGATCTCAAGAAAAATATGATTAGTTCTCAATTAGTTGAGGATGGAGAACTTTCCCGTTTTATTCCAGATTCCGATTTCATGCTTCTCGGCGCAGATGCCATTACGGAAGATTTATTTGTGAATAAAGTTGGCACATTACAGGCGGTTCTTCTTGCTCAACATTTCAAAAAACCCGTTTATGTCATATCCTCGTCGTTGAAGAAAATTAAGAAAAGCGACTATTCTTTAGAAAAACTTGGACAATATTTCGAAGCAATTGACAATTCATTAATCACTGATTTCATATATTAAATATTCGAGGAGTTTATGCAATCTAATGTAAATGTTTCTAAAGCCATGACTATCACATTACCAAAGGAATTACCTCCTGAGCCAGTTTTCAAAGAAGGCATCAGGAGAGCGCCGGATAGGGGATTGAATCTCTCAAAAAACGAGATCAAAACTGCTTTGAAGAATGCATTGCGATATATTCCCGCGGAATTGCATGAAAAACTTGCACCTGAATTTCTTGAGGAGTTGAAAAGCCGTGGGCGCATTTATGGATACCGCTATCGTCCGCAGGGAGAGATAAAAGCAAAACCCATTCATGAATATAAGGGAAATACTCTTGAAGGTAAAGCGCTGCAAGTCATGATCGACAATAATCTCGATTTCGAAGTGGCACTTTATCCCTATGAGCTTGTAACTTACGGAGAAAGCGGTCAGGTCTGTCAGAACTGGATGCAGTACCTGCTAATCAAGAAATATCTCGAAGTTATGACCGATCATCAGACACTCGTTGTTGCTTCGGGGCACCCGCTTGGATTGTTCCCTTCCCGGCAGGAAAGTCCGCGTGTAATAAGCACGAACGGTTTAATGGTCGGCATGTTTGATAATTCTGCTGATTTTAAAGCAGCAGCAGCAATGGGCGTCACAAACTATGGACAAATGACTGCAGGTGGCTGGATGTATATTGGTCCTCAGGGAATTGTGCACGGAACTTATATTACGCTTCTGAATGCAGGTAGAATGTATCTTGATATTCCTGAAGATGAAGATTTGAAAGGAAAAGTGTTCATGACTTCAGGACTTGGAGGCATGAGCGGCGCACAGGCAAAAGCAGTCGAGATCGTAGGCGGTGTCGGTGTGATCGCAGAAGTCGATCTGTCACGAATCCAAACGCGACATGAACAGGGCTGGCTTTCTAAATATTCTGATAATTTGGAAGAAATCGTTAACTGGATGCAGGAAAGCAAAACAAAAGGAGAAGCGGTTTCGATCGGATATTATGGAAATGTTGTTGATCTTTTGCAATACTTTGTTGATAATAATATTAAAATCGAGCTTCTATCTGATCAAACCTCATGTCATGCAGTATATGAGGGCGGCTATACTCCTCAGGGAGTGAGCTTTGAAGAAGGGCGCAAGCTTCTAAAAAATGATATTAACGCTTTCAAAAAGAAAGTGGATGAATCGCTTATTGCTCATTATGAACTGATAAAAAAAATGAGTGCGAGCGGTACTTTTTTCTGGGATTATGGCAACAGTTTCATGAAAGCGGTTTTTGATGCAGGAGCGAGTGATATAGCAAAAAACGGAGAAAACACAAAAGATGGCTTCATCTTTCCGTCCTACGTTGAAAATATAATGGGACCTATCTGTTTTGACTATGGTTACGGACCATACCGCTGGGTGTGCTTGAGCGGAAAACCTGGAGATCTGCACAAAACAGACCTCGCTGCCATGGAATGCATCGATCCGACCCGAAGAGCTCAGGATAGAGATAATTACCACTGGATAAAGAACGCTGAAGAAAACAAACTGGTTGTCGGCTCTCAGGCGCGAATTCTATATGCTGATGCACAAGGTAGAATTAAGATAGCACTAAAATTCAATGAAATGGTTCGAAATAGGGATGTCGGTTCAATCATAATAGGAAGAGATCATCATGACACAGGCGGTACTGACTCACCCTACAGGGAAACTGCAAATATCAAAGATGGAAGCAATGTGTGTGCAGATATGTCGATCCACTGCTTTGCAGGGAATGTGGCACGGGGAATGACACTCGTGGTCGAGAGCAACGGCGGCGGCGTGGGTGTCGGGAAAGCTTTCAATGGGGGATTCGGACTTGTGCTCGATGGTAGCTCAAGAGTCGATGAAGTGATTAAATCTGCGCTCGATTGGGATGTAATGGGAGGTGTAGCGCGCAGATCGTGGGCACGAAATCCTCATGCAATAGAAACATCCATCGAATGGAACGAAAGAAATAAAAATAAAGGACATATAACACTGCCCTTCATCCCTGATGAAGGACTGATCGACGAACTGGTAGAGAAAGAGTTTTGATTGAATATTCTTTGAGTTAGTCATTTTTCTCGTTCCCAAAGTCCTCTTTGGGAATGAAGTAAGTTTTACGTTTAAGAATGTTCTTTCTTTTACCTTGATGCAAAAGAAAGAACCAAATAAAAGATCAAGACTGCATGAAAATTATCTAAACTATCTTATGAAAGCTATTCGATACCAAACTCATCCCGAAAAGAGGGATTCAGACATGGTATCTTATTTACGCTTTCATTGCGACATTTCTTCACGATAATTTCCATGAGGTCGTTTTAACAATCTTTTTTTAATCCGAAGAATAAACAATTAAGTTTACAGCACGTACAAAATTCTGTGGTCTGTCTTTTATAATACCTCTTATTTGAAATTGAATGTTCAACAAATCCAATGCAAAACCAAGAAGGATATTAAGCGTTCTACAGAACAATAAATCTTTATCATTCTCATTAATATTATCAATTTGCATAGGATCCCAATGATTATATGCACTTAAAAGCGAAAGATTTTTTCTAAATGGTGAATTCTTTAAATTAATACAATCTTTTGCTGTATCTCCTGCTATTTTAGAACGGTTTGACCATTGTATATTATCTTTATCTTTATTTGTGGGAAAATAATTCGGATGACCTCTCCAATTATTTTTTTGAAATGGCAATTCACCCCAATGGTTATATCTGGGAATTGAATATTCTAATTCTTTCTTTTTTTTCTTTAAATTCTCAATGCTAATATCTCTGAAAAAAATATCTTTTTTCCACACATTTATATTGTATTGAAGTTGTTCTATAAAATATTTTTTGCCGAAATAAAAAAATCTTTCAGATATATCTTCTACTTTTTTAGGTTCATCTTTATAAAATGAATACATCCAAAGATTGTCTACTATTAATTCCTGATAATTTCTGGATAATGTAAAAATTTGATTTAAGTAATTTGAATTTAAATGACATATTGCAGATAAATTGTTGAAAATGGTGTCACAAGAAATTGCAATAAAATTTCCATAATTTGGATATTTTTTTTCAGTAAAATATTTCATTATCTCGTATCTGCGATCACTCAATTCTTGATTAATAAGCTCTTTAGCTTCTAATAATTCTTTTTTTGTTGGGCAGTTCACATCTTCTCTTATCATCTTGTTTGGATTTAATATTGTATTCATAGTTTTTCCTTTTTTCTAAGAATCTTTGTTGATACTAATAAATTACTTGTTCTACATGTGAAGTCAATATAAAATATGTCCTAATATTATGATAAATCAAATTGCTTTTTCTTTCGGACCAATCAGATATATATGACAGAATACTAAAACATTTGACATAAATATCTCATTTAAAATATGGGTAAAGTATTGAGAAATAGGAGAAACAATGAAAAAAACTCATTTCGAATCTGCAGAAGATATACTACAGTTCGCTATTGAACGAGAAGAAGATGCCTATAATTTTTATAATGAATGGGCAGAAAAGGTTAAAAATCCGGCAATTGGAAAAATGCTGATCGATCTGTCAAAGCAGGAGCTGGGACATAAAAATAGACTTGAAAATCTGAAGATAAAGGGTTCTCTCATTCCCTCAAACAACAAGATTACAGATATGAAAATTGCCGAATATCTTGTTGATATTCCACCTTCTGAAGATATGGATTATCAGCAGGCACTCACGCTTGCGATGCATAGAGAGCAGGCATCGGTAAACCTGTACAAAACACTTGCAAAGGTTGCTCCGAATGATGAAATTCAGGATATCTTCCTGACCCTTGTCGAGGAAGAGGTGAATCACAAAGCACGTCTTGAAGATGAGTATGATGAGAATATCTTGAGGGATAATTAGTAGAAAAAATCTGGTTTCCATGGATAAGGCATTTATGCAAGGAGAAAAATGCAAGATATAAATATTGGTGATCTCGCTCCCGATTTCACTTTAAAAGATCACCATAGTAAAGAATTTTGTTTGTCGGAAATGAGAGGGAAAAAAGTGCTGCTCTCGTTTCATCCTCTTGCGTGGACAAAGGTATGTGCAGAGCAAATGAAATCTTTGGAAGCAAATAAAAAAGTTTTTGACGAACTTAATACAGTTGCAGTCGGCTTCAGCGTGGATACAGTTCCTTGCAAGCATGCATGGGCAAAAGAACTCAAGGTCTGGAATATTTCTCTTCTTTGTGATTTCTGGCCTCATGGGCAGGTCGCTGAAAAGTATGGAATGTTCCGAGAAGAACAGGGTTTTACTGAACGGGCAAATATCATTATAGATGAAAAAGGCATAGTGATATTTATTAAAGTTTACGAAATTCCTACGCTTCCTGACATTCAGGAAATAATTGAATTTCTTGAGAGCTCATAAATTTTGGAGGTGTGATGAAAGCTTTCTTAACTTGTTTTTTCAGTGTTATTCTTTTACTTGGATGTGTTTCTGTAAATCATTTTGAGTATAAAAATGTGACGTATAAAGAAATTCAGAAGCTAGCGTTCGGCTACGGTTTCTCAAAGTCCATGAATGAAGGAATGGCAAAGAAAATGGCTGAAGCAATTGCACGGAAAAACATCGCGGAGCAGCTTGCAGGTATGCATTTCGTATATACGCATATGAACGGGGAGATGGAGATGAAACTCAGTATCCGCAACGTCACACTAAATAATATTGAACTGGATAAAACTATCCGGTTGGACAAGACCGGGGTGCTCATATCAGTGCTCCGGTTTGAAGGAAAGATACAAAAACCGATTGGCGCGGGCGTTCTATTCAGTGAAATGAAAACACAATTTTCCGACGATCTGCTTAAAATTTCCAAAAGCAGAACGAATGTCCTGCAGGAAACGATCTCATCTCAATTCCCCAAAGCTCATGAAGTCCGAGGATTTATTCTTATTGATACAACTGATGTTGGCTGGACCACTCATACGGGAGTGATCCAATATTATGAAAGCTATTTAGTCGTTATCGAATCAGTGATATAATAGGAGGTATCATGAAAAAGATTTTAGTATTTGTGGGGATATGTGCTCTGGCTATGGGCATGATCTCTTGTGATAAAACATCAACAGACATTCCCTCGGATAATTCGGGCGTTCTTATCGGAGCCACTGTCTATGAAACGATCCAGGGTGCGATCGATGCCGCAGCAGATGGAGATACCCTTCTTCTCACACAGGGTATTTATGCCGGTACAAATAATACAAATTTAATGTGGGATGGAGAAGAAAAGCACCTGACAATTATGACCGATCTGCGCGGACACCAGCAGAATTATGCGATCATCGAAGGCAACGGAAAGGGCGCAGGTTTCTATTTTGGTAATTCCTTGCAAAGCAATGACGATCTTATCTATGGTATCACGATCCGGAACATCGGACCCCATGCTGAGTATTACAATGCAGCGTTTTACTGTGAATATGCTGAACCGACAATTCGATCTTGCTACGTTTATTATTGCCCATGGTGTGGAGTGTACTGTTCCCATGCAAACCCAAGAATAGAAAATTGTCGATTCTATGCTAATTACACAGCTATTATAGCTGATCATGACTCAAGTCCGGTTCTCTTGTTAAATTATATTGAGTGGAATGATCTATACGGTGTATATGCACAAGATGATTCCAATCCCTCTCTTTTTAATAATCTCATCGCCAATAATATCGGGGGAGTTTATCTCCTTCGAGCAAAATCAGTGATGGTAAGTAATACGATCGTCTCGAACACAAGCTACGGGATTTTAGTGAACAGCGATCTCCTATCTCAGATGATAAACTGCATTGTTTGGGACAACGGAACCGATCTTGACGTGCGGAGTGATAGCAGTCTCGTCGCATCATACACCTGTTCTCCGATTGAATATCCTGATGTAAATCCTGACAGTCTTTTCAATATATATGATGATCCCCAGTTCATCAGCAGCAATGATTATCACCTGAAATCCGTGAGTCCATGTCTGGATATTGGGAATCCTGGTGTAGCGTACTGGACCGAAGACCTCGATGGAGAATATCGTATTCATAATAATGAGATCGATCTCGGTGCGTATGAATGGCACCCATAGAATAGCTACCTATCGTTAATAAATACCTGGAACTGCGAACATGAAAAATTTTATCCTAATTGGGATAGTTCTGTCTTTCATTGCCTGTGCTTCTGTTCAGTCCGTTCTTGAGCGGGAAAGAATTATAAAGCCCAAACCTCCAATCGCAAAGAAAATTCCATATGAAACATCGATCCATGACACTATTTTGGTCGATAACTACCATTGGATGAAAGACAAGTCACGCACTGATCCTGAAGTGATCGCACACATTAAAAAGGAAAATGCTTATACTGATAGTGTTTTATTTAATACAAAGGAACTGCAGGAGCAGCTTTACCAGGAAATTGTTGGTAGAATTCAGAAAACCGATTTATCCGTACCGGTTCGGATCGATAGTTTTTACTATTACTGGAAAGATGTTGAAGGTAAAGAATACTCGCTCTATTGTAGAAAAAAATCCATTCCTGATGCTAAAGAGGAAATAGTTATTGATTTAAATGAACTTGCTTCAGGATATGAGTTCTACGATGTGTCGAATATAGAGGTAAGTCCCAACCATCAATATATTGCTTTTGCCTTTGATACAACAGGTGCAGAACATTATACGCTTGCAGTGAAGAGTATTAAGGAAAATACTTTCCTGTCGGATACAGCTTATCCAGTTGATGACCTTGTATGGGCAAATGACAATAATACTCTATTTTATATAGCAGAAAATGATTCTGGAAGAAGTGATAAATTATATCGTCATGTTCTTGGAACTGACCAGAAAGAGGATGAGCTGATCTATCAGGAGAATGACGGTGCTTTTTATGTGTGGATATATAAATCGAGAAGTAAAAAATATCTAATATTATCAACCGGTAGTAAAATTACTTATGAAATCCGATATTTAAAAGCTGATAACCCCTTTGGAGAATTTAAAATTGTTCAACCACGTGAGCAAGGTCATAGATATTATATCTGTCCTCATATTAATGAATTTTTTATTGTATCTAACGATGGAGCAAAAAATTATAAAGTAATGGTAACTTCAATCCAACATCCCGGTAAAGAAAATTGGAAAGAGTTTATTCCACACAGAGATTCTGTTTCTATTGACATTGACGTATTTAAAGATTATATGGTAATTTATGAGCGGGAAAATACTTTTAAAAAAATCCGAATATTAAATTTTAGTACAAAAGAGGAGTATTATATAGATTTTCCTGAGCCAATTTATACTATTTATCCTGGGAAAAATCCTAACTTTGATACGCATATTCTTAGATTTACATACGAGTCTATGGTTACACCTTATTCTATCTATGACTACAATATGGAAACCAGAGAAAAGGAATTGAAAAAACATCAGGAAGTTCTTGGCGGATATGATGCATCCAAGTATAGATCGGAAAGGATTTTTGCCCAAGCAAAAGATGGAACCAGGATTCCGATATCTCTCGTATATAAGAAAGATTTGTTTACAAAAGACGGATCCAATCCTTTATTTCTTACCGGTTACGGATCTTATGGAGATACCTATGAACTATATTTTTCTACAACCCATTTAAGTTTGCTGGATAGAGGTTTTGTATATGCGATAGCTCATGTGCGTGGCGGTGGCGAATATGGAAAGCAGTGGCACGAGCAGGGGCGAATGCTCTCCAAGAAGAATACTTTTACAGATTTCATTGCCTGCGAAGAGTATCTGATTGAACAAAATTATACGAGCCGTGATAAGCTGGTTATCGAAGGGGGAAGCGCCGGGGGATTGCTCATCGGAGCAGTTTTGAATATGCGTCCTGAACTGTGTGAGATTGCCATCGCCGATGTTCCTTTTGTCGATGTGATCAATACCATGCTTGACCCAACACTTTCTGCTACTGTTTCGGAATATGAAGAGTGGGGAAATCCACAAGATAAACAATATTTTGATTATATCTTCTCCTACTGTCCCTATCAAAATGTAAAAGCACAGCATTATCCAAATATACTTGCTTTCGGCGGATTCTATGATCTCCGGGTTAATTACTGGGAGCCGGCAAAATGGATCGCAAAACTTCGTGAGAAAAAGTTGGATGAAAACCTTGCACTGCTCAAAGTTCAGCTTTCCGGACATGCCGGTGCTTCCGGCAGATTCAGTTATTATCGAGAAGTAGCACTGAAATATGCGTTTGTATTCGATATTCTTGGCATTGAGTTCTAGATGAAAAGAGGAATTTTTGTAATTTGCGTAATTCTATTTTTGGGATATTGCACATCACAAAAAATTCAGGAAAAATATTCATTATCTCCTTCAATTATACCACCGGTTGCGAAAAAAATTCCTACATCTGTAACGCTGCATGGCGTCGAATTGAAAGATGATTATGCGTGGATGATCGATGATACTCGAAGCGATTCCACAGTAATAGAATACATCGAAGCAGAAAATCTTTATGCAGAGAAAATCCTTTCAGAAATGTCAGCTCTCAAAGATACAATTTTTAACGAGATAATAAGCAGAATCAGCGAAGAGGATGTCAATGCACCAACGCATTGGGGAGATTATTATTACTATTCGAGAAGGGAAGAGGGAAAACCTTACCTGATCTATTGCAGAAAATTCCATTCGCTCTCAGCTCCCGAAAAGATTGTGTTGGATATGAACGCACTTGCAGAAGGATATGAATTTTTTTCCGTCGGAAGAAGAGAGTATAGCCCTGACCAACAATTGCTGGCATATACAGTTGATACAACCGGAGATGAACGATTCACACTTTATATCAAAGATATTGAAGCTGACACGCTGCTTGCTGAAGAGGTATATCCGGTTAATGATGTGGAATGGGCAAACGATAATATCACAATCTTTTATGTGACCCCAAATGAAGAAAATCTGAAAAGCAAACTGGCGTACAGGCATGTTCTTGGAACAGATCCTGCTCATGATGAACTCATTTACAGGGAGAATGACAACGCATTCTATATGGGGTTTGGGAGAACTCGTTCAAATGATTATATCGTTTTAGGTACTAATAGTAAAACAACTTCCGAAGTCCGCTTCCTCGATGCTAATGAATCGCCACCTGGCGGAGTATTTTCTCTGTTCAAGCCACGCAAGCAAGGTGTCAAATATTATATGACCAATAATGGTGATACCTGGTACATCCGAAATAATGAGTCTGCCCCAAATTACAAAATTATGACTTCTAAGTTCAGCGAACCTCTCAAATGGGATACATTTATATCTCATAACGATTCGATCTATATCGATGGATTTGATGTTTTTGAGAAATATGTTGTTGTGTACGAGCAACATAGTGGTGTCATAAAACCGCACATCTTTTTTCTTGAAGATGGAACAGATTATTATATGACCTTTCCAGAAAAAGTTTATGTATACTATGACAGATGGACACCGGATTTTAAAACCGATACATTATATTTTTCCTATTCTTCGCTCACCACACCCTCTTCTGTATATGCGTATAATATGAAAACAAAAGAGAGAAAACTTCTCAAACGTTATGAGGTAATAGGCGGATTTGATCCTGATGAATATCAATCCGAGCAGGTATATGCCACATCGTATGATGGAACAAAAGTCCCAATCTCGCTTGTCTATAAAAATGATCTTTTCAAAAAGGATGGAAGCAATCCATTATATCTACATGCCTATGGTGCTTACGGCAGCAGTAGGAATGCTGGCTTTTCCCGTATTCGTATAAGTCTACTGGATAGGGGATTTGTCTATGCAATTGCTCATGTGCGTGGTGGTAAAGAGAAGGGTGAGCAGTGGTATGAGCAAGGGAAATTACTCAATAAGAAAAACACGTTTCTCGATTATATTGCCTGTGCTGAATATTTAATTAAAAATAAATATACATGTCCGGAAAAATTGGCAGCTTTTGGAGCAAGTGCCGGTGGTATGCTGATGGGTGTGGTTGCGAACTGGCGTCCCGACCTATTTGGAGCTATAGTAGCGGAAGTGCCTTCCATGGATAAATTGACCGTTCTTTTGGACTCAACTGCCTCGGGCACAAAATATCATTATGAGGAGCTGGGAAATCCGTACGAGAAGGAATATTTCGATTACCTGCTTTCTTGGGATACCTATCAGAACATCAAAGAGCAGGCATACCCGAACATGATGCTTACAGCAGGTTATCATGACAGCCGTGTACGCTACTGGCAGCCGCTTCGATGGGTGGCAAAAGTGCGTGATATGAAAACAGATAACAATGTGCTTTTACTTAAAACGAACATGGCTGGACATTATGGAGGGTCAGGAAGATACACGCAATATGAGGACATTGCAGAGCGTTATGCCTTCATTATTAGAATGCTGGGTGTAGAATGAGTTATAATAAGCAGATCGACAGAATAGTAGAATATTTCCGCAAGCAGGAAAAGACACCCGATAACCTGAAAATCGGGGCTGAGTTCGAGCATTTTGTAGTGCGGGAAAACGATCTTTCCGCAGTTCGTTATGATGAAAATAGCAAAGATGGAATTCGTGATTTGCTGAGTTACCTCATGCAAAAAGGTTGGAGAGGAAATTTTGAGGGAGATAACCTCATCGGGTTAGAAAAGGATGGATCAACAGTCACTCTGGAGCCCGGCGCACAATTAGAACTTTAGTACACAGCACACTTCCACACTTGCTGAGATGGAGCAGACATATAAAAATTTTGTATATGATCTTCTGCCGTGGTTGCATGATCAGCAACAGCTTCTGATTGCTCTGGGTTATCAACCCTATTCTAAGATCGAGGATATTCCCTTCATACCTAAGCAACGTTATGTGTTCATGTCGGACTATCTCATCCAAAAGAACAAATATGCGCTTAATATGATGAAAGGCACTGCGTCCACTCAACTTACTCTTGATTACCTGAACGAAGAGGATTATACAAACAAATTCCAAGTTGCATGCTATCTTTCCCCTTTGCTGGCAATACTGACTGACAACAGCCCGATATTTGAAGGACAGCGATATTCTCAAACCAATGGATAGATATGCTGCAAAGGGAGTATTTGTTGGAGTGGATCATTCTCAGAATGAATGGGAGCGGATCATCGACTCGATACAAGAGAGGGATTCCTATCTTGTTCAGCAGTTTATCGAACCTCCTACACTTCCCTGTATTTCATTCAGAAATGAAAAGCCATTCTTGGAAGACTATAAATATATTACAGGATTATTTGTTTATAATGGACGCTTTCACGGGCTTTATACTCGTGCAGGTACATCGAATGTGATAGCCAGCGTGACCGGGTGCAGGATCATGCCGAATTTGTATGCGAGACCGAAATTGATAGGGGGGTTCGCGCGGTGGACGCAGAGAGTACTTAAGTTTAGTTTACAATGCCGTAACAGGCGAGGGAACATTGGCGATCAGCGGATTTAATCGCTGAAAAATACTTCTTTTCCCCATTCACCGTCGGCGGTTAAATAACGCTGCACTGCAATGCTATATGCTTACTTGTCAAACTTTGACCTTGGGTGTGTGCTAATTGTTAAGAAACCAATTGATGCTCTGAGCAGTAATGGCTACCGCTTTCTAAAATCTGTATTAATCGCTTAATAAGAATGAAAGAGGAATTCTCAGATGCAAAATTATGATCTGCATGTTCAATCAAAGTAACTTTTTCTTCAATACCTTTTATTGAATTTCTACTTTTATCATATTGATCTTCTCCCCCAATAAAGAGTTTTGACAATAGCTTTTTGTTTTTTAACCAACTATCCTCTATTTTCTTGAGATATTGTAAATCTAATTCTATTCCTTTTCTAATAACTTTTCCTGATGATAAAATAAGGTTATACTCCAAATTTGTAAAAAAACCAGTATGATAATCTTTTAAGATACAAAAAGGAGCTAACCCTATCCCCTTAATTTTAGGATTATTTCTTAAAAGCTCTGATACCACTGAACAACCAGCAGAATGAGCAATTACGAATATTTCGAAACTAGGATTATAAATATTGTTAATTATTCGTTCCAACGAGTAAAGATCTGTCTCGTATGTACGTTTTAACGGGGTTGATTCACCTGAGCCTAGGTAGTCAAAAGTACATGTCTCAATACCAATTTTTGCAAGATTTCTCGCTAAACGAACATACAAACCGTATGGCCCGTGTCTTGAATTTCCGAAATATCCAGGAGCAATAATACACTTTCTATTTAGAGGAGACCAACTGGGATAATACTTTGTGTAAGCTATTTCCCCTTGCATTGTTGTAAGAGATGAAATCTCAGCTTCTGGAAATATTGACTTATTAATGTCTGGGTAAGAAAAAAATGAATTTACTCTACTTTCCCAAACTCTAAACGCTCCATTAGATATTGTAAAGCAATAATATTTACCAGATTTTGGATATTTATTAAGTAATATATTTGTAATCATCAAAACTGTAGAGTTGGAACCGATAATTATTTTGTGATTACATATTGATTTACCTTCTTTTTCCCACCATAGTCTTAATCTCTTATCAAATTCATGGATATTTTCGGATTCAGAAATATTAATTCTGGTTGCGTCGATTACTCTCAGTCTAAATAGGTCAATTGATTGAGCAGATTTCAAGTTTATTTTTCTTAATTCACAATCCGAAATACCAGATGCGATACCCAAATTAAAAGGAGCTAAACTTAAAGGTGATAGAAGAGGTATCCCAGTTAATTTAGATAAATTGGTAGCAGATACTTTTGCTTGTGCTGTTTGAGTATATGTTATTCCATCAATCCAATTTAGCTGTTCGATAATTTTTGCAAACGCTTTGCATTGGTTATTTCCGTTACTAGTTAAGTTGCTTAAATGTGATTTGCCGTGAATACTTTTGGATTTTTTTTTTGTTTCAAAATGACGGCAAACAATAAATTTGTTACCTTTCTTCATGTTCATCAACATACTTTTGCAAAACTTCAGAATTTAAAGGAAATACTTTTTCACTTTTCAATATTGCTTTTAACTTTGAAATACTTATCCACTCTGGCTTAGTATTAAGAATTTGAGGTTCTAGTTCGCCTTCAGCATCTACAATAAATGCTATACTTAGAAAATTATGTTTACCCTCTAAATGAGTTATAAAGTACGGAGTAACACCAAATATTTTTATTGATGAAATATTATTCGATTTTTCACCTTCTCTGAAATATTTTAGCGTAAGACCTGTTTCCTCAAAAAGTTCCCTAACAGCAGTGTCTCTTATATTTTCATTTCTTTCTAACTTTCCTTGAGGTAATTCCCACTGATCATGATATTCAGGCTCTTCATATAATGATTGCCTCTTTTGAAGTAGGATATATTTTTCTTGATTAATAGTTCTTTCTACAATTAAAGTTGCAACAATTGCGATTGATGGATATTTGTAAATATTCTTTGCACAAACAAATATTCCCCAACAAATATCATATGATATTTGTCCATCATTAATTTGTATATTTAGTTTTTCTTTAATTTCCTCAGGGATAACTTTTAAATAACTCAAGATTTCTTTTTGTCTTTGAATTGGTATAGTTCCTGATCTGCTTAACCACTTATCTAATGGATATTTGTAATTATGTTTAATGTTGTATTGTTTTAAAATCTTCAAACCATTCTTTTTTAAACTATCTTTGAATTTTAATGAGGACCCAATTTGTTTTTTTAATGGATTTCTTAGTGTAGTTAGCGTTTTAAATATTTTTTTATTACTGCCATAATTATCATCAAACTTTTGAGCAATTACCACCTGGCCTTCAGGTAGGAGTATTCTTTTTAATTCTTTAAGAGCGGAGTTTAAGTTATTACTATATTGAAAAGTAGAGAGTGCAATTATAAATCCGAATTTATTATCTTCAAAAGGAGTTTCATGGAAATCACCTTTAACAAATTTAATAGCCTTTGGTACCTTGGCACCCATTTCATCGGATATATCCAATACTGTCCAATTCCTACCAGATTTATTTTTCTCCTTTGCAGCAAGCCAACCAGTACCTCCTCCAAGGTCCAAACATTCTATTGATTTCACAAAAGAATTTAATGGTTCAGTACATTTTTTATAAATTTCATCATTCTCTATCCAAAGAGTATATTCTTTATAATTTCTTGCTCTTTTATTGAATTGACTTTGTATTTTTTTTAGATCTTCGTTTTTCATTAACTAAATTTCATTGGAAACCAGAAGAAATTTTCTGAGATTTTGAAAGTATGAAAAAAATTCGTGAAAATCCTTCTGTCCTTTTTTTAAATAAAAGCATGTATTAGTTGGACCCTCAAAGTCTTCGGCTTCTGAATCCCAAGTAAAAAATCCCCAAAATAAATGATTCTCTCCAATAAGAAAATAATAGAAACTAGGATAATTTTTATAATAATTTACTCTAATTTTTATGTTATTTTTTTTAAACAAGTCAATCTCATTGAAATCTATAAGTTCGTCAGAAAACCTTTTAATTAAGCCTGAATACATTTCATTTCTTTTTTGTTTATTTATATCTTCTTTAGTTTTTGGGAAATTCCATGTCTTAACAAATTCTGGTTCCATGCACAATAATTCAAAAGTAATGTTTTCGCCACTCAACCTTCCTTTAAGAAAATCATTCTTTAGTTCACGAATTATATCGCTAATAGTCCTTATTCTGCCACCAACAATAACAATAGATAATTTCTTTTTTTTATTAGATCCAATTTCGGTTTTAATTTTATCTAATATATCTTTTCTTGCGTCGCGCATATCTAAATATGTGGTACTACCTGTTTCTTTTTGTAAGATTACCATTTTTAATTCAATTAAAGTCCAAACTATTGCATTAGCTCCTAAAAAAGCAAAGAAAATCAAATACTTTTCATCTTGTAATTGTGGTATAATACTGAATATTAATAAACCAAGTATAGAAATACCAGCTAAATAAGAATTCCAGTTCCTACCTAAATGCCGATATAGTTTAAGAATCATTTTTTCATTCATCTGATCCCCTGTGATATATTATAGACTTTGATATCCATTCAATTCAAAAAAAAGCATATAACTATAATTTAACACACCAACAGGCGTGATAACATCGTTACATCCATTCTTTATATTATACATCCCATTGTTTTATAATTTATTTTAACTTACTAATCCGGTTGTTATTATGTGAGAAAAATAATGTCAAATAATTTATAAAAAGCTTGCCGGTTTCTGTGGCAAAATAATGGAACCACGCACAGCACACTGAGAAGAAACGTGCTGAGGGATTTTTATCAACTGCCTTTTAAAACAATAAATTTACTTCGTATTTCACCTATACAGTTTGTCTTTATTAGTATTCATCATTACGCGAATTCTTCTTATAGTTTTTAACCATTTTTCCAAATTTCTTATTCCTTTTTCGTCTTTCTCTAGCTGAAGTTTCAAAATGCGCTTTTTCTTTTTCTATTTTCAAATAATTCTCATACGAACTTCTGTCCAATTCTCCATTTTGGACGGCTTCAAGAACGGCACATCCGATCTCACTCGTGTGAGTGCAATCGTTGAATTTACAGTGTTGCGCAAGATTGATAATGTCGTCGAAGGTTGTTTCTAATCCATCTGAGTTGTCTGTTATCCCGACTTCCCGCATTCCCGGATTGTCGATAAGTATTCCACCACTTTCGAGCACAAATAATTCCCTATGGCTCGTAACATGCGTGCCCTTGTTTGAACTCTGGCTGATCACATCTGTACGCATTACGGATTTCCCGAAAAGATTGTTTAGTAAGGTGGATTTGCCTACACCTGAAGAACCCAGCATGCAATAGGTCTTTCCTCTTTCAATCATCTTTTTCAGAGCTTCGTATCCAGTATGGGTTTTGTTACTGATCGCAGCAACCGGAACGTCGTTAATCCGTTGCGTTATGCTGTTCGTCAGTTCGGTAATTCGTTGCTCGGGTATCAAATCCGTTTTTGTTAATACGATTATCGAGCGCACTTTTGATGAATGACATATAGTAAGGTATCGCTCGATTCGGTTGATGTTGAAGTCCCTGTCCACGGATTGAACAAGGAATGCATAATCGATATTCGCTGCAATGACCTGTATCTCGACAGATCTTCCCGCTACCTGCCTGGAGAGCTTCGAGAAGCGTGGCAGTATTTTATGAATGATTGCAGAATCATCATCGTAGATCGTGAGTGCTACCCAATCACCGACTGCAGGAAAATCTTCACGACCCTGTGCCGAATACCGCAAATTCCCGGCTATCTCGGCTTCGAAATCACCCTTTGTCGTCTTGACAGAGTAGCGTTGCTTATGCTGCGTGGCAACTCGTCCTATCTCGAAATTGTCGAGGTTCTGTTCAACCCTGTATTTTTCGATTGTAGTATTATATCCTAAATCTTCTAATTTCATTTCCATGTTTTGATGAGGAGCGACCTGCCGATTTTTTGTCAAATTATAAGATTTCGTATAATTTACGAATCATATTTAATTGATATGTTGCATGCCGAATTTGTATGTGAGAGAGAGGTGGTGGGGGAGTTCACGCAGAGGGCGCAAAGAAGCAAAAAATGCAGAGGACGCGGAGAAGATAGGAAAAAAGAAAATTTGTGTTGAAAATTGCTTATACGAAGTTTTAAATATAGGGAGTGTGTATATTTATTGTGTGGCTATAAGGATAAATAACATAATAATCAGCGACCGAAACAGCATCAGGCTTGCCTAATGTTGATGTTGTCCTTGAATGCTCGCCCAAATTGCTACAGACAAATTTACTGTTGCGGTTTGGTGTTTTTTTTAGCTGATGTTTAATAATCTTTTGCTAAGTTTATCCCAAGCATAAATGCACCGGCAATACCTAGGACGATTGTAATAAAAATCGCAACTTTGGGGTATTCACCAGAATAAACAATCATAGATATTATATTGGACAATGTTGCACCTATAAATAAACTTCCAACGATATTGATTAAAGATGATTTAATTGAATGTGGCTTTTTGACTAAATAATCTGCTGCTTTTTGTACATGGGATGGGGAAACAATTTCCACCTTTGATCTTTTAGCTGTTCTAATAGACTCATCAAATAGTTGAACAATGAGTTCTGATATTTTTATTTTTAATTCTCGATATCCGTCGATAGAAAACGGCGAATGATCATCTGTTTCCAAATTGAGATACGCGTCTTTTAATGCGTTGTCTAAGTCCTTCATTTGCTTTTCCTTGGGTTTATTTTGCTTGCGTCTAATTTTGCAAGATAAATATTTAGCAATGTATTTTTAAATTTTTGCTGTTCTAAATAGAATTTCTTTGAGCCCATTGGCGAACCAATTAAATTTCCTACTAAAAATATTATCATAAAAACTAAAAAAAATAAGAGATTCAGTAGTATTTCCGAATTTAGAATGCTTTGGAGAGAATTTGATTTTAAAATTCCATTCAATAAGTAGATAACTATAGCTGCTATAATCAAAATATAAAAAAAGTTACCACGCCTTTCAGAATCACCTTCAGAAAGCATAATGTTTTCATGCTCTTGCTCTTGTGCAATTGCATCCTTTAGTTCTTCGATAGATGTTGGATACTTTGTACTTGAATGATTTTTTCTCTGTAGTCTATACAATGTCCAAATTGAAATAAGAAGCCAAGGAATCCCTATAATTAGAAGGTAATGTTCATTGCCTTTTAGAATGTTTAGATAACTATTTTCTACGAAATCTAATACGGAGATAAGTGCCATTGTTATCAGGAACAACGACACCATTATAAAGAAGTATCGTTTGATTTTTAGTCTCTTTTTGAATATTTCTGAAAAACGTTCTATACGGATTTGAATATTTATTAGTTCTTCGATCAATGTATCTTTATCTTTTTGATTTTCAGAATGTAGTTTTGTAGTTTCCATTGTAATTACTCTATTTCAGCTAACTATGTATTAACACGCAGCAGGTGTGATAACATCCTTATATCCATTCTTCATTTCGTACATCCCAATGTAGCATATATTTTATTTTAACTCAATAAACTTATGATTATTATTTTAAAAAAATTATGTCAAATAATTTATAAAAAGCTTGCCATCGAGAGATAAATTTTTCTTAACATCAAACATCATTAATTTTAAAAATATAACACTGTATTTTCTGTGTCCTCTGAGTCCTCTGTTTTCTCTGTGGTGAGTTTAAAAATTATGATACTTTATCTCATACTTTTTTTTTGCCGGTGTGTCAGCCGGTTTTATGAACACGCTTGCAGGGCTTGTAAGCTACAACGACAAGAGAATTGTTCATGCTTCAATGATGCCATATATGGCGTGGTCTTTCCCTTTTTCTATAGCCCATGCACTATTTCCATAATCAAAATGCCAATACTCTTTTATATCGACCACGAAATCTTCTTCTTCAAAAAGACCGATGAGTAATTTCCGATTCTTTTTCGCTTCAGGGGTGATATAAGGATGATACGGGTAACATTTATCATTGAGGTTGATTTTTAGTCCATCATTTGTTCCAAAACGCATAATGCAATCATTTTTCAAATCAAATATTAGAGCATCCACAGCCCCACCCGTCGAATGCATGGATTTACTTGGGGGTGCAATAAAGTATGAAACGAGTTCTTCAATTTCCTCCATCTGTCTTTTGGGATATTTTTTCTTCAAAGAATCAACTCTATCTTCCCATAAAAGACGTTGATGTTCAAAGGACCTCCATGCAGAGCGGATTATTAATGTTTTGTTTTCCCCGTCCAATCGTTTGCTTATCCGTCCGACTTTATCAAAAACGGCTTCTCTAACTATATATTTGTAGTCTTTTTTAATTGATGGTTCAAATATTAAATT
>JAVCDK010000106.1 GCA_030765865.1 Candidatus Celaenobacter antarcticus
TTCCTGTAAATCAAACTTCTTTTGATTATTTTCAGTATTCTTTTCTTTCTCACTCATTTATTTTCTTACTTCATACCTGGATATTCCGTGTTGGATATTGGATATTTTTATCACACTACCTACTATTTCTTCAAAGAGCCCATTTCATTGAGGTTGTTCAATGTTTGCAGGAGTATTAGAACGCTTTAGAGAGAAATATCTTCCCACAGACCTCGAAATATCGTTGTAGAAAGCAAAAATCATGATAAACAGTAAAAGGACTACACCTATACGTTGAAGTACTGCCTGCGTGCTTATTTTGAGCGGTTTGCCTCTGATCCCTTCAATAATTGAAAAGATGATCATTGCTCCATCGAGAACAGGAATTGGAAGCAGGTTAACGATCATCAAAATGATGCTGATCATTGCGAGGAACGAGAGATAAGCGCTTACCCCCTCTTTCACTTGCTGGCTTGTAAGCGATGCGATCATAATAGGACCGCCAACGCTTTTGCCAACCTGGGACGGATGCTGTACAAGCTTGGAAAGTCCGCTGTAATAACGAGCGATTATATTTATTGAGGTAAGAAAACCATATTTTAATGACGTAGGTACTGAAAATCGTTCAATATACTCCTGTTCCAGAATTTGAGAGATACCGATAATGCCGGAGTTTTCATCGAGTTCGATATTTATCTGTGGAGTGATATCCATTTCCAGTAAATCTTCACCTCTTTGCACCACAAAATGTAAGGGACGATCCGCACTGTTTTTTATGATATCCCGCAGATCATACCAGTCATGAATTTCCATATCCTCGATCTGGAGAATGGTATCACCCTTTTTCATACCTGCCTGATATGCCGGCAATCCATAATAAACATCTCCGATTACCGCTGGCACATAGGGTTTGATCTCCGAAAGCCAAAACTCATAGGAAAAATTTTCTGTATTAGCAAAAAGTGTATCATTATTTCTTATGAAAGTAATCTGTCTTTTTTCCGGTGAATTCTTAATCCATTCCTGTATTATAGATGTCCATCCTGGCGTAGAAACGCTATCAATACTCACTATCTCATCTTCGCTTTCAAGTGGAACTACTGAATATGCTTCATCGGAAATTCTGCCTACTACCGGTGCAATGTCGTAGGTTTTTATTCCGATACAATACGTAAGTGCAAGAATAAGGATTGCGAACAGGAAATTGGCAAAGGGTCCTCCAAAAGCAATAAGCGCTTTTTGCCACCAGCGTTTCTGCTTGAAACTCCTCTTATCAAGAAGTTCATCGTCGGAGGCTTCATCAGGATTTTCACCCAGCATTTTAACATAACCGCCAAGCGGTATAAGTGATATCCTATATTCGGTTTCTCCAATAGTCCAAGAAAGTAGTTTTGGGCCAAAGCCAAAGGAAAATTTCTCAACTTTGACATGATTAAGCCGGGCTACGATGAAATGCCCTAATTCGTGGACAAAGACTAATATACCAATCAGGAAAATAATTGCTAAAATTGTAATCACAATAGTGTTTTACTCCGTATAAAAAATTGCTTTGATAGGATCTATTTTCGATGCTTTGTATGCTGGATAAAATCCAGAAATAAGACCTACAACAAATGCAAAAGATAAACCTACTACAATACCCGTAATTGGAAATGACACATCAACCTTCAGTGCATTACTGAGCGCTCCAATAAGTAACAGGGCAATACCTGAGCCAACTATGCCGCCAATGAGAGCAAGAATGATCGATTCAAAAAGAAAGTAGGAAAAAATGTCTCTATTCTTTGCGCCGATACTCTTACGAATTCCGATCTCTTTCATGCGTTCTGTAATAGAGATAAGCAAGATACTAAAGAGTCCTATACCGCCTGTAAAAAGCGATATGCTTGAAATTGCCAGCAAAATAATATTCCAATTCTTTAAAAATTCATTCACCTGCTGCCTTACTTCGAGCATGTCTGCACTTATGTCCCTCATACCAACATCATCTGCCATATTATGTCTGGAACGCAATATCTGAACTGCGGAATTATATACATCTCCTACAAGATCAGCATCAGTCGCTTTTATCCACATGACATCAATGTTCATTGTTGGACGAAGATATTTTGCTGCGAATTTAGTCGGAATGTAGCAGGACTCAAGTGCAAGTCTTCTTTCCCACTCATTCCCTTTAGCAAAACTGCTCTCACTTGATTCATAATCAACGATCCCAATGACTTTCAGTCGGATATCACCTATCGAGATATATTGACCAATTGCATTGCCTTTTGTAAATAATTTGGTGTTCAGGGTTTGCCCGAGCACACAGACATTTTCACCATTTTGTGATTCAATAATATTAAAGTCCCTGCCGTCTGCAATAAAATAACTTTTTTCTACGAAGAAAGTGTTATGCACTCCTTTTAAACGTATCTGGCTTTTCTTTCCATTTATTATCGTGTTTCGTTGATCATCAATTGTGGGATATATATATTCCACATTTTCGAGATTATCCTTCAGCGCTTCGAAATCACTATAGTTAATTTGCTGGTAACGCTTCACAGTTTTGTATTTTTTAAATTGATCAGTGCTTGTATCAGGATATTTTGAGTATATCACGATCACATTATCATAGCCGAGAGAACTGATCGTATCCTCGATGAGATTTTTCATTGCCTCAACCGAGGAAAACATCGTGGTAACTGCTGCCACGCCGATCATAATACCTGCCAGAGTTAGAAATGAGCGCAACTTATGGGACAGAATGCTCTTGATCCCAGAAACAAAGACCTCTGAATATTTCATTATGCCATTTCTTTCCCGCATTTTTCGCAAACAAGTATTTTAACCTTTTTGCGAGAAGGTTTTTCAAACATGGACTCTGCGCCACAATCAGGGCATTTAACAGCAACAGGTTTCTTACTTGTAATGAATTTACATGTAGGATAGTTGGAGCAAGTATAATAAAGCTTGCCCTTCTTACCCTTTCTTTCAATGAGTTCACCACCGCATCGTGGGCATTTTACCCCAATTGTAAAAGGTTTGGTAAATTTGCACTTCGGGTAGTTCTCACATGCGTAAAATTTACCGAACTTACCATTTTTCAAAAGTATCCTACCACCACATTTTGGACATTTTTCACCAGTTTCCACCTCGACGATCTTCTCATTCTCATCAAGAGATTTCACATTCTTGCATTTGGGAAAGGCAGAACAGGCAAGGAATTTCCCATATTTGCCGTACTTAATGATCATTGGGGATCCGCACTTATCACAAATGATATCAGTTTTTTGTTCGTATTTCTTCTTTTCTTTGGAAATATCTATCTTATCCAGATGGTTGATGAAATTACCATAATACTTTTCAAGAATCTCGATCCAGTTCAGCTCTCCATTTTCGATGTTATCGAGCTTATTCTCCATATCAGCAGTAAATTTTACATTAAAGAAATCTTCGAATTTATCAATGAGGAATTTTTCTACAGTTTCTCCAAGTTCCGTCGGAAAAAATTTCCTTTTTTGAAGCGTTACATATTTTCTCTGCATGATGGTAGAAATAATTGGTGCATACGTGCTTGGTCGTCCAATACCTTCCTGCTCCAGCTTTTTTACCAATGAAGCTTCTGTGTAGCGTGAAGGGGGTTGAGTGAAATGCTGTTCTTTATGAAGCTTCTGCAATTCGACTACGTCATTTTGTGCAAGTTCAGGAAAGATTTCTTTGAGATTTTTTATTGGGACATGGGGATAGACTTTTAAGAATCCATCAAAAAGTATCTTTCCTGCCTGTGACTCGAACAATCCCTTTTCCGCTTGAATCTGTGCGGTGATATTTTCCAGCCGGGTATTGGAAAGTTGTGTGGCAACAAACCGTTTCCAGATGAGATTGTAGAGTTTGTGCTGGTCTTTTGATAGATATTCTTTGATTGAACCCGGTGTCGTGAAAGAATTTGTAGGACGTATCGCTTCATGAGCATCCTGAGCTTTATTCCTATTTTTATATTTACGAATATAGGAATTCAAATACTCTTCAGGGAAGGAATCCTTTATATATTTTCTCACCTGGTAATTCGCCTTATCCGAAATGCGAACAGAGTCTGTTCTCATATAGGAAATAAGTCCGGTGTTTCGACCATGTATTATCACACCTTCGTAAAGTTGTTGTGCGATCTGCATAGTTTTCTTGATCGAGAACCCCAATAATTTTGATGCTTCCTGCTGCAGGGTGCTTGTTATAAAAGGAGGAAAAGGGGCAACTGATTTCTGTTCTTTTTTAACATCTTTTACAATATAATCTGCTTTTTTGAGCTTCTCAAATATCTCTTCAGCTTGTTCTTTTGTATTCAACTTGATGACTTTATTTGCATATTTTTTCAGTTGAGCTTTGAATTCGATATCCTTCTTCAGGTCAGCTTCGATCGACCAGTATTCCTGGGGTACGAAATCTCTGATCCCACGTTCCCGTTCGCAGATCAGACGCAACGCAACGGTCTGAACCCTACCTGCAGACAGATTTTTCGTAATGACCTTCCAAAGTATGGGGCTAACTTTGTACCCTACGATCCTGTCGAGAATCCGGCGTGTTTGCTGAGCATCAACTTTATTATCATCAACATGAGTTGGTTTCTCAATTGCTTCAATAATTGCATCCCTTGTAATTTCGTTGAAAACGATCCTATAGATATCTTTTTCAGGAACAATATTTTTCAATATCTCTTTAAGGTGCCATGCGATTGCTTCACCTTCACGATCATTATCTGATGCGAGATAGATATTGTCGCTCTCTTTTGCAGCTTTTTTGATATTATTCACGACTTTGGATTTTTTCGGGTCCAACACATAGGTCGGTTTAAAATCATCTTTCAGATTTATTCCGAATTCTTTTTGCGGCAGGTCGCGTATATGCCCCATGGAAGCAAGAATATAAAAATCTTTTCCAAGGTACTGGCTTATTGTTTTTGATTTTGTCGGTGATTCAACAATGAGTAAATTTTTTGCCATAACTACTTTCCGATCTATCCTTTCTGCCCGCAGCAATGCTTATATTTCTTACCGCTTCCGCAGGGACATAGGTCATTTCTTCCCACTTTTTCTGTTTCTCTTCTCATAGGTTGAAGCTTTAGTTCTTCAGGTTGCTGTTGTGCTCGACGCTGTTCTTGTGACATACCCTGCATTTGTTCTCTCTGCTCTTCTGCACGGGATGCAACGTGGTCAAAAGCATTTCTTTCTTTATGAGAAAGCTGCATATCCTTCACCCTCTCCTGCACCTGATAATACAGTGCCGGATAAAGAGTGAAAACATTCTTTATTACTTTTTCTTTTATGGCATCGATCAAGTTAAGAAAGAGTTCATAACTTTCTTTTTTATATTCTATAAGCGGATCTTTCTGTCCGTATGCTCGTAATCCGATGCCTTCTTTCAAACGATCCATTTCGTACAGATGTTCCTTCCACTGCTCATCCACGACTTTTAAAAGAGCATAGCGCTCAAGTTTTCTCTGCTCTTCTTCAAAATGTTTTTCTTTATCAGCATAAGCTTTTGTTAACTGCTCATAAAGAGTATCCATCAGGTCTTCTTGATTCCTTATTGAGCCGAGTTTAAGAGAAATATTGAGTTTTACTCCCAGTTCATTTTCAAACCAACTAATGATATCATCGAGGGGCCAATTCTCTTCATATTCAGTTGAACCAATAAATGAGGAAACCTTGCTATTTATCGTATCTTCAAGCATTTCCAGAATCTCATCACGAAGATCCAAACCCTTCAACACCTTTCTCCTATATGTATATATAACCTCTCTTTGCTGGTTCATAACATCATCATATTTGATGAGCTGTTTACGTATCTCGAAATTGTGACCCTCCACTTTTTTCTGTGCATTTTCAACTGCTTTTGTCATCCACGGATGCTTGATCGCATCACCTTCTTCGAGCCCCATTCTGGACATTAAACCGGCAATTCTATCAGAACCGAATATCCTCATCAAATCATCTTCAAGGGAAAGAAAGAATTTTGATGAACCCGGATCACCCTGACGTCCGCTACGTCCCCGAAGCTGCCTATCGATTCGCCTGCTTTCATGCCTTTCAGTTCCAATGATATGCAAACCACATGGCATTTCTTTCTTGCAGTTATGTTCCGGCGACGGCTTATTATTGCCTGCATTTTCACAATCCCCCACGCAATCAATGATACAGGTATCGCATCGAACGACCTCTTCACCAAGTTTGATATCCGTTCCCCGACCTGCCATATTCGTAGCGATGGTAATAGCCCCGGGCATACCGGCATAGGCAACGATCTCTGCTTCTTTCTCATGATACTTTGCATTCAAAACTTCGTGAGGGACATTCTTTCTTTTCAGCAATCGGCTGATGATCTCTGAAACTTCGACCGATATCGTACCTACAAGCACAGGTCTGCGCTGTTTGTACATCTTTTCAATTTCATCGGTGAGTGCTTCGTATTTTTCTTTCTTTGTTCTGTAGATCAGATCGTCATAATCGATTCTGCGTACTGGTTCGTTGGTAGGAATTTCTATCACAGGAAGCTTATAAATTTCTTCAAACTCGACCTGCTCCGTGATGGCAGTACCTGTCATACCTGCAAGCTTTGTGTACATACGGAAATAGTTCTGGAGCGTAATAGTCGCAAGTGTTTGCGTAGCTTCCTGTATCTGGACATTTTCTTTTGCTTCCAGCGCTTGATGAAGACCTTCGCTAAAGCGTCTGCCGGGCATTAGACGCCCTGTGAACTGATCCACGATTATAACCCGGTTATCAGAAACAATATATTCTACATCTTTTTCAAAAAGTGAAAATGCGAGCAGCATTTGTTTGATGTTATGAAGCTTCTCATTTTTTTCCAGAAAATCTTCCTGCGATTTTTGCTTTTTTGCCTGCTTTGCGGTCGAATCCAGAGATTCATCTTTATCTATTTTTTCGATATCTTCATCGAAGTCCGGCATGATAAAAAGTGAACTGTCAAATTTAGAAAGTTCATCCTGCCCCATCTCGTTAAGATCAGCACTGCGTTGCCCTTCGTCGATCGCATAATAGAGCTGCTCATCGATCTTTTGGAGCTGTTTCTCCCGCAGATACTGCCCTTCTACATCATTCATAATCTTTTGATACGTGCCGTTTTTCAGTAACTTCAGGAACCGTTTCGATTTCGGCGCAGCACGCTTCACCGTCAGCATTTTCTTACCGAAGTCAAATTCATTCTTCTGTGCAGTGCCGTTCTCTATCATAGTGTTGATGTCTGAGAGGAGTTCATTCACAAAACGCTGCTGCTTTGTCACTAATTTTCTTATCTGTGGATTGAGTTCCCTGTAATAATTTTTCGAGTGTTCAACTGTTCCCGAAATAATAAGTGGAGTTCTTGCTTCGTCGATAAGCACACTGTCTGCCTCGTCAACGATACAGTAATAATGCTCACGTTGTACAAGCCCCTCGGGACTTATAGCCATGTTATCTCTCAGATAATCAAAACCGAATTCGTTATTCGTACCATATGTGATATCAGCAGCATATTGCTCTCTACGCACAGATGGTTCCTGCTCACCAAATATACAACCGACAGTCAAACCGTGATATTTGTAGATCTGCCCCATCCATTCGGAATCACGTTGAGCAAGATAGTCATTCACCGTGATAAGATGGGAGCCCTTACCAACGAGTGCGTTCAAATACAATGGCATGGTTGCAACAAGGGTTTTTCCTTCACCGGTTTTCATCTCTGTGACCATCCCATTATGCAGAGCGATCGCACCGATAAGCTGGACATCGTAGGGTATCATATTCCATTCTGTTTCTCGACCGCGAACAGACCATGAGGTCCCGACAAGACGTCGGCAGGTTTCCTTTATCACTGCATATGCTTCAGGCAGGATTTCTTCAAGAACCTTCTTGGTTTCCTCATCGATGTCCTTTTTTGCATCATCGATCTGGAAACCGATGCGGTCTTTCTCATCGTCCTCAGAGGTTTCATCATACTGCAATTCAAGCTCATCAAGAAGCTGCTGTTTCTTATCAATACGATTCTTAATTTTCTCTTTGAATTCTACGGTTTTGTGCTTAAGTTCCTCTTCTGAAAGGGAGGAAAGATCCGAATAAATGCGATTTATCTCATCCACAACGGGCTGAATTTTCTTCACTTCCCGTTCGAATTGGGTTCCGAAAAACTTTGTTAGAACTTTTTTGATCATATTAACTTTAATTTCTTAATAAATGAAAGCCCAGTAATTTTTTACTGGGTTTTACGTCAATATTTATAGCAATTTATTATAAAAAATTTGACAATACTTTGGAGAAAATCTTTAAAGGATTGAGTAATGAAATAATTCGTAAAAGTTAATGTCTTAGATAGGAATTTGTTTATAATGTGTGTTGGCTTTTAAAAAATAGGTTATTCTATGCTGATTGTTTCAGTATAATTTATTTTATATGGATATTTATAGAAAAATCAAAAAAAGGAGAAAAAAATGAAAACGATACTTTGCGTTATGATAATAATGCTCTTTGCATTGCCGGTTTTGGCTACTACAATTGTAGTTGACCAGTGGAACGGACCTTACTATACGATCGCAGATGGATATGCTGCATGTTCTGATGGTGATACATTACTCTTGTCACCTGCACTTTATAATGAAACTTTAACAATTTCAAAACCTTTAACTCTAAAAGGAATGGATGTTCATTCAACTATTATGCAGACCACTACTACTACAATTACAATAAATAATGGTGATGTTCTTGTTCAAGACTTAACAGTAAGAGGAAATAATTGTGGTATACATGTTACACAAGAAACACCTACTATTGAGCATTGTATTATTGAACAATCAGGTTATGGAGTTGATATGGATGGTGATGATGCTATAATACGAAATTGTATTATAAGGAATTGTAATAATTCTGGAATAAAGACTTATGGAACTTTATATAACAAAATTATTAATAATGTAATTCATGACTGTAATTATGGTATTAACGCTAGAAGTCATTTAGAAATATGTAGCAATATTATTATAAATTGCAATCGGGGTATAAGCGGTGATTCCTATAGTGGAAATTTATACTATAATTGTTTTTATAATAATACTACTAATATATATGGTGCAACTGTTGGTCCGGGAAATATTGAGGATCAGAATCCATTGTTTGAAGATTTAAGTTCATCCAATTATCATCTTCTACCTGCTTCACCTTGTATAGATACCGGAATTCCTATTGGATTATACCAGGACCTGGATGGAACCCGCAACAATATGGGAATTTTTGGTGGACAAACTCCCTGGGGAATGGGTAATCCTACTGTTTTAGATATGCAGATAACTCCAGAATCTGTTCCACAAGGAGCAACTTTTGATGTAGAAGCAACTGGAACGGTTGAATAAACAATAAGAATAGAAAGGAGTTTCTATGATGAAAATCATTCTTATTGCAATTACTTTGCTTTTATTATTACCTATCTCTTCTTATGCTAAGCATCTTGTAACTGCTGAATATTTCATAGACGCAGACCCTGGTGAGGGAAACGGAATTCCCATTTCCGGTACTTATGGTGACACAACAGTAACAGTTTCTTTAACAGGAATTTCAACTACCGGAATTTCATATGGAACTCATATTATTTTTACCAGATTTCAGGATTCAGAAGGAAACTGGGGACAAACAGGAGCAGCATTGCTAAATATCTCTGATCCAGATCTAAATCCAAAAACACTAACTACAGCTGAATATTACATAGACACAGACCCTGGCGAAGGAAACGGTATTCCTATTTCCGGAACTTATGGTGACACAACAGTAACAGTTTCTATAACAGGAATTTCAACTACCGGAATTTCATATGGAACTCATATTATTTTTACCAGATTTCAGGATTCAGAAGGAAACTGGGGACAAACAGGAGCATCTTTACTAAATATCTCTGATCCAGATCTAAATCCAAAAACACTAACTACAGCTGAATATTTCATAGATACAGATCCAGGAGAGGGAAACGGTACAGTACTTTCTGGTGCTTTTGGTAGTTCCACTGTTAATGCATTCATAAGTGGAATATCAACAGATAATCTAAGTTTTGGCACTCATACTGTATATATTCGTTTTCAGGATTCAGATGGACAATGGGGCACTTTAATATCTAAACTATTAAATATATCCTCTCTATATCCGGAAAATTACCTAATTGAATCAGAATATTACATTGATGCAGACCCTGGCATTGGAAATGGAATTCCTCTTCTACCTCAAGACGGAAGTTTTAACTCTCCTACTGAAATAGCGTATCTGGAGGACATTGATTCTTCACCTCTATCCATAGGAAATCATATACTTTATGTCAGATTTCAAGATGTATTATATCAATGGAGTGTTGATAAACCTGATACTTTTGAAGTTATTTATTCAGGACCATTACCTCCTACGAATTTATCAACTACAGGAACTCTATCATCAATTGACTTGATTTGGAATCATAGTTTGGGCAGCACCCCAACTGGTTATTGCATCTATCGTGGCACTGATCCTGATATAGTAACTCGTATTGATTCAGTGCTCTATCCTGATCTCACTTATTCAGATTACTCTGTCCCTAACTACGGAATTTATTACTATAGGATAAGTGGATTTGATGCTCAAAATTTTGAAGGACCAATGTGTTTGGCTGTAAGTGGTACACTTGATAGAATATTACCTGTTGATTCACTCAATATCTCCATAAGTGGTTCTAATATAGTACTTAACTGGCCACATGTTACACATACAGTTAACGGTAATCCAGTGACCATTGATTATTATAAAGTCTATGGTAGTGAAGAAGGTCCTTATGGTTCATTCTCATTCATTAACGGGACTGGTACCAATAGCTTAACACATTGGGGTGTACTCAACTTTGGATTAGATAAGTATTTCTATTATGTAACTTGTTTTAAGATTACAGATAAGGAAAGTGAAAAGGAACTGTTGGAAATGATAGAAAACAATAATATTGAGAGATTGAAAAAGTAATAGCAATTAATACTGAATTCCATTTGTTGAAACTTCAACAATGAATATTTCTTAATTTGAAATAAATGTGAGCATTCTAACCCTCGCTTCACCTGACCTGAAACGCAGTGCCGTCTTTGGGCAAACATTTATTATGCCGGAAAAAGTTAGTATAATAAATTAAGGACGTAGAGCCACTTTGGGTATCTAAAGGTGAACTTCACTGTTAAGTATCCTTCCTTTCCAACACAATTAAAATGATATAATCGATAATCCTTACTACTTTTTATTAATATCCTGAAGTTGAACCTTAAACTGCTGGTATGATTTATTTTCCGGAAACTGTTTCACCAGATCATCTATGTAGTCGAGGGCTCTTTCAGTATAATCAGGATTGCTTCTCACAATATTCACATAGCGATTGAGGAAATAGTGCTGGTCTGTATTTTTCATTATAAAGTCTTCAAGGGCACTGAGAGCACCGAGAATATCATCGTTCTTTACAAGGAATTCTATTTGAAGGTATACAAGTTGAGGGTCTTCAGGACTCTTTTGTACTAACGGTTCGATCACATTTAGAGCACTATCGTACAAGCCCATTTCATAATACAGGTTTGCAAGACTCGGTAGATATCTATTTTTTTCTTTCACAAAATCCATTGCTTTGTTGAGATACTTTACTGCATTCTCGTAATCTTCATTCTGGTAGAAGGTTGTAGACATACGCATGAAATCGGCACCGTAATTGTTGATAAGACGCTTCATGTTTTCGTCCTTGTAGAGGTCTTCATTGTAAATGGAATTATAATCAAACACATTTTCAATATTATGATTGAGCCGTGGTGCGTTAATCTGATATTTTGCTTTAGTGGACACTATTCTGTCTGCCATGCCTTCGCTTTGAAGATATTCGTCAAAATCCACGCGGTCTGCGACTGTCACAGCGAAGTAAATCGGGCGTTTGCCATAATTATCTTTAATGATCTGCAGAACCATCTGGTCTTTCACGAAAAGCTGTTTATCCTTTGGGAAAGTGATCTTAAGATCACCTACTTTGAAATTTGCTTCATTAGCAAGCTGGATCGGGTGCAGTTCATTGATCTGATTATCGGAGAGTTTGATTTCTATGCCTTCAAAATCGCGGAGTTGTTTTATGTACCAAGGTGTGTTGAGAAGACTCAGATTTGCAACAGAAACATCCTTACGAATTCCACCAAGATCTTTCTTAGCCAAATATGCATCATTCAGTTTGTTTTGAGTTTTTCTTGGAATATCTTCCTTATCTGAAATTGAGAATCCTTTGATCTCTCTGAAGAGAAGTGTATCTTCCTCAAGATAATACTCTTCTGCATGCGGGTCATACACTGCCTGGGCGTACCAGAGCGGGAAAGTATCATTATCACCATTTGTGAAAATGATGGCATTTTTATCAAGTCCATTTAAGAAATTGGTTCCGTACTCGAGTGAAAGAAGTTCCTGGCTTCTGTCCGTCTTATGAAAATGAGAAGCCATATTTATAATCGGAAGTGTAGCGATAAGACACAATGCAATGATCGCAAGTAGCTTCGACCTCTTTCGAAAATATCGTACAATTCCCATTGCTCCGATGCCCATCCAAAATGCCCATAGCATATAGGCAGTGATGAAAAAGTACGGTCTGTCACGCACTTCTGCAGATGAGAGATTCATTACAAGTATCATTGCAATGCTTGCCATAAAGAAGAATGAAGCAAGGTAAATGAACGAGCGCTTGCTCTTTTTGAATTGATAATAAAAACCGGTCAAACCAAGTGCAACAACAATGAATTGGAAAATAGTATGTATAAACTGTTTTGAGACATGCAGGAAATTGCTGATGACTCCAGCATCAAAAAATTGCCAGCTAAAATATCTGAGAAAATGAAAATCGAGCTGCATTAGAATGGGAGCACGCCGCACAAAGAAGCTCGTTGGACCATACTGTTTTCTGAAAACATAATCCATAAACCGCGGCAGAGTTGAAGGATCTCCCTCATTAATAAAGGGATCTGCTGCTGCTCTTATTGGGAGAATGAGATGGGTGCTCAATCCGAGTACGACCATAAGGAACGCAAAAAGCCATACTTGTGGCTGGACATAATCTCTGAGGTAATATATCAGCACACTAATTACAAAAAGTGCAAAGATATATTTTCCAAAACTGCCATGTCCGATTCCTGTTCCAATAAGATAGAAAATATAGTATAAAGCAAGCCCTATCACAACGAAGATCAAAAGTTTATTATAGAATTTTTTATCGAATTTCAACAACGGTAAAATTACGACAAATAATACTGCCGGTGCGATCTGCAACGTGGTCTGATGCACGCTGAATCCGAGAAAGAAAAGATACACTATGAGTAATAATATATTCTGATGGTCGAAGTTCTTTTGCTTTTCAGTCCAGATAAGTGTCAACCAGATAATAAGTGCAATAAAGAATGACAATCCTCCATAGACCTCCGCCTCGATCGCATTAATCCAGAATTCCTGGGAAAAGGTAATAAAAAAAGCACCAATAACTCCTGCAATGTAAGCATAGATCTGCTTGGTTTCCCAGATCGCAACAAGCTTCACAATTGAAAGATAGACAAAGAGGACAGCGAAACAGCTGAAGATAACCGAAAGCAAACTAACTGCCTGAGCATGTGAAAGTCCTATTGGGAGAAGAGTAAAAAATTTCCCGAGTAATATATAAAAAGGATTTCCCGGAGGATGTGGCACACCAAGAATTGAGCTGCAGGAAATATACTCACCACAATCCCAAAATGAGAGTGACACAGGTTTTGTGATATAATAGATAATGAAAACAGACAGGAAAATGACAAGTCCGATTATGGCGTTTGTTCTCCTGTCAATAGTGCACTTATTTTCAAAGTTCATAGTGTTACTTTTTGATTATTGTTAGCTTTGATAGCATCGAGAGGACATTCCTTAATGCACAGTCCACACTCTATGCAATCATCAGTGATTATGTATTGTGTGTCGTCTTCGACAATAGCTTTTTCCGGGCATACTTCAATGCAGGATCCGCATTTAATACAATCTGAGGTTATGATAAAGCTCATAATACTTTAAATCTCCATTATTTCTTTTTCTTTATGTTCGACTATTTCATCGATCTTTTTGGTAAATTCATCAGTGATCTCTTGAATCTCATCCAAACCATCCTTGGAATTATCTTCAGAGATAACGCTGTCTTTTTCGAGGTGTTTAATATCATCATTAGCAGTTCTGCGAATATTTCTAACTTCAATCTTTGCTTCTTCTCCATGCTTCTTCACCAATTTGCCAAGATCTTTTCTTCTATCTTCAGTAAGAGGTGGAAAAGCAAGCCGGATCACATTGCCGTCATTTTGGGGTGTGATGCCGAGATCAGAAGCAAGGATCGCTTTTTCGATACCTTGCAGCATACTCTTTTCCCACGGATTAATAAGTATCAGCCGGGCTTCCGGCACAGAAATCGTTCCTACATGATTGAGAGGAGAGGCCTGTCCGTAATAATCGATAGTGATATCATCAAGAAGAGAAATATTGGCTTTACCGGTTCGAATCTTCATAAGCTCTTTATGAAACGCCTCAATGGTCTTATCCATTTTGTCGCGAGTATCTTTGTAGATCGACTCTAATTCTTGCATAGTTAACTCCTCTTGTTATCCTTCGGTGTTGCATAACAATTCATAATTAACTGAGTGTGCAACATATCCGTAAATGCGTTACTCTATGATACTTCCGAAATTATCTTCAAAAACAGCTTTGGAAATATTTCCAAGTTCTTTGATATTGAATATTTTAATTTTTAAGTGATTATTTTTTGCTAATGAAATGGCAGTGAGGTCCATAACTTTGAGACTTAATTCGATATAATCAGCATAAGAAATGTTATTGAATAGGATGGCATCAGGGAATTCTACAGGATCCCTATCATAGACACCATCAACTTTTGTTCCTTTGAATAGGATATCTGCTTCGATTTCAAGCGCACGTAGAACTGCTGCGGTGTCGGTCGTAAAATATGGGTTTCCTGTACCGCCTGCATAGAGACCGACTTTCCCTGCCCGAAGAGCTGCCTGAGCATTTTCAGAAGAAAAGCAGGTTCCGATCGATGCGATAGTTTCTGCAGTAAAGATTTCTGAAAGCACATGGTACTCACGCAATTTCTCATGAAGCACAATTGTATTTTGTACAGTTGCGAGCATACCGATAGCATCGGCTTCAGGACGCCTCATACCTTCGATCGCATAAGTAGCTCCACGGAAAAAGTTACCACCGCCTATTACAATGCCGAGTTCCAATCCCTTTGTGTGAAGATCAACAAGTTCTTTGACAATCCGTGTAACAGCTTCGTTTTCAATACCAAATGATTTCTGTCCCTGTAGTATTTCTCCGCTGATTTTTAACAGGATTCTCTTGTACTTCACGTTACATTCCTATTTGAAAGCGTGCAAATCTTTTAATGCTGATATTTTCACCCAGTTTCAATACTGCGTTGGAAATAAGCTCTTTTATAGTGATATCTTCATCCATTACAAGTGGTTGATCGAGCAGGCAATTCTCAGTATAATATTTTTTTAGTCGACCTTCAACGATCTTATCAACAATCTTTTCCGGTTTACCGGCTGTAAGAGCTTGCTCTTTATAAATTTCTTTTTCGTCTTCAATAATTTTAGGATCAATATCCTTTTCTGAAATAGCCATCGGATCGGTCGCTGCGATGTGCATTGCGATCTGATTTGCCATTTCCTGGAAATCATTAGTGCGTGCAACGAAATCTGTCTCACAGCTCAGTTCAAGCAGAACACCAAGTTTTGCGCCCGGATGAATATATGCATGAATAATGCCTTCACTGGAATCTCTGCTTGACTTCTTCTCAGCTTTTGCGATTCCTTTCTTGCGCAGGATCTTCACTGCTTCATCGACATTTCCATTTGCTTCGCCCAATGCTTTTTTGCATTCCATCAGACCAACACTTGTTTTATCTCGTAACTCTTTAACTTGTTTTGCCGTTATTTCCATAATAGCTCCGTATATTATTTTTGATGAACCAATCCAAGATGGATCTTCAAGCCGCGTTTTGATGAGAATGTTTTACCACAATCGGGGCATTCAAAACGGGTTTCTTTCTTATCTTTTTTATCTTCTTTTGGCTCTTTTTTAATGTTTTTTATTTTCTTTTCTTCTTTCTTTGATTTCTCTTCTTTTGGTTTTTTAGTCTCTTTGACTACTTCGGGTTCTTCAATCACTTCCTTTTCAACAACTTTCTTAGTGACTTCGTCATCCTCTTTTTTGACTTCTACTTTTTCTTCTATAACAACTTTTTCTTTCCCATCTTTCTTTTCTGCATCAAAATCGGAAATATCTCCACCTTCAGCAGCGATCTTTTTACCTTCGATGACTGCGTTTGCCATTATATCACAAATAAGATTTATAGATTTCATTGCATCGTCATTACCTGGGATCACGTAGTCGATGCCATCAGGATCTCCATTTGTATCAACAATTGCAATGATTGGAATCTTAAGATTTTTAGCTTCACTCACTGCATTTTTTTCATAGACAATATCTGCAATAAATAAGGCTGCGGGTATTTCTTCCATATCACGAATTCCACCGAGAGCACGAAGGATTTTATCATACTTCCTTTGCATTTTGAGCACTTCGAGTTTAGTGAATTTATTTATCTCACCGGTATCCTGTAGTTTTTCAAATTCTTCGATTTTTGAGATACTCTTTCGGATCGTTTTCAGATTTGTTAATGTGCCACCATACCATCTGTTGCTGATAAAGAATTCATCACATTTTTCTGCAGCATTTTGAATGCCTTCTGAAACCTGCTTTTTCGTACCCACAAAAAGGATTTTTTTACCTTTTGCAGCAAGTTCTCTGATGAAGTAATATGACTGATTGATGGCTTCAAGGGTTTGTTTAAGATCAATGATGTGAATCCCATTTCTTTTGATGAAGATGTATCTTTTCATCTTAGGATTCCAGCGTCGAGTTTGGTGACCAAAATGAACACCAGCCTCGAGAAGTCTTTTCATTTCAACGACACTCATGTGTGTCCTCCAACGGTTTATTATTTTAACTTCATCCACACTGCATATATTCGAATCTTTCGAACACCGTTTGCAGCTCTGAAGTTAATTGATTGAATATATTTTATCTCTTTGAATACTGATATGCCTTACGTGCTTTTGCAAGTCCGTATTTCCTGCGTTCCTTCTCACGTGCATCACGGGTAAGAAGTCCTTCTTTTTTCAGGACTGCGCGCAGTTCAGGATCGTATTCCAAAAGGGCTCTGCTGATACCAAGACGGATTGCACCGGCTTGTCCGGAAAGTCCCCCACCACGCACATTTACCTTCATATCAAATCGATCTGATTGGTCGATAAGCTTGAAAGGTTCTTCTACGATCATCTCAAGGGTTTCTCGGCTGAGATAATCTTTCATAAGTTTTTTATTAATGATTCTTTTCCCGGTTCCTTTAGATAAACGAACACGTGCAACAGCGTTTTTACGCCTGCCAATTGCATCAAAATATTGCATATATATTTCTCCTAAAATTAAGAAATTTTAATTTCTTCAGGCTGTTGTGCCTGATGATTGTGGGCATTGCCTGTGTATATTTTCAATCGCTTTAGCATCCTATCACGAAGTTTGTTCTTGGGAAGCATACCTTTTACGGAATGATATATAATTTGTTCCGGTTTTTTTTCGCGCATCTGCCGGAAGGAAGTAATTCTCTGTCCACTTGGATAACCGGAATACCGCTTGTATTCTTTTGCAAATTCTTTTTGACCTGTAACTTTTACTTTTTCTGCGTTTAATATTATTACAAAATCACCCATATCAAAGAAAGGAGTGAAAGCCGGTTTATGCTTTCCTCTCAGAAGTTTCGCAACTTTGGTAGATAATCTGCCAAGTACAGCATCTTCTGCGTTGATCACATACCAATGATGCTCAATTTCATCGACTTTTGGCAATGTCGTTTTCATTATGTCTCCTAAAAATTATGCCTTCACTTAGATAACAATATTTACGATATTTTCATTAAGTAGTGCCATAAAGTTTGTGCCCATAAACCCTTGTCAAGTTTAACAATTGCAAACAAACACTGCCTGTTAATGACCTGCCAAATATAGTTTTAATGAAAATAATTTAAGTGTGAATCGCAAGAAAAAAATAAATTTCTAAATCTTAATTTATAATAACAAATGAAATATCAAAATTGAAATGTCAAAGTAATTTTTTCTTCATTTTTTAATTATGGAACTTCTTTTGAAATAATTCTCAACTAATATTTGGATTTTTTATTCCTAAATATAAATACTTTTAACCACAGGTCTTAACTAAATCGAACCTCTATTTATTTGATATTTGAAATTAGTAATTCAAGTTGAAAAGGATGTAAATTACTAAAAAATCTGTAGAAAATTGGCTTAAAGGAAAAAAAAGGTTGCTAAAATATAGCTTAAACTCATATACAGAAGATATTTAGGTAGTATTTCTTACGCACAGGAGTAAAAAATGGCTAAAAAGCATTGTCCAAGATGTGGTTCAAAGCATACAAAAAAATGGAAAGAGGGATAGAAAACAGAGATATCGATGTCTTGATTGTGGGCATGTTTTTCAGTTTAAAAGGGTAAGAAATCGGGTTTTTGAAAAGAATTTATGGACCCAGTATGTACATGGAAATCAGACACTCCAATCATTAAGTAAACATTATGGCATATCCTATAAAACGACGAGAAAACTCCTTGATAATCATCTGATTGGGCAACCAATAATAACGTCTGGAAGCAGTGTTGTCGTAATGGATACCTGCTATTTTGGATGGGGCTTTGGAGTAATGGTTTTCAGAGATTTCTTAAAACGAAAGAACTTATATTGGAAGTATTTGAAGCATGAGACCATTGAGGAATATAAATCTGGGATCAACTATTTAAAAGGCAAAGGTGTGGAGATCCTTGGGATAGCCTGTGATGGCAAAAGAGGCTTGTTTAGTGCATTTGAGGCTACTCCCATACAAATGTGCCAATTTCATCAAGTTGCAATAGTAACTAGATATATTACTCGAAATCCTAAACTTGAAGCTGGTAAAGAACTTAAAATATTAACACATAATTTAACTAAATCATCGAAAACAGAATTTGCAACAATGTTAAATGATTGGCATTTGAAGTGGAAGATTTTTTTATCAGAAAAAACATATAATGATGAACATAAGAAATGGCATTATACTCATAGAAGATTAAGGAGTGCATATCGAAGTTTGAAGACTAATCTGCCATTCCTTTTCACATATTTGGAATACCCAGATCTGGGTATTCCAAACACAACAAACTCATTAGAAGGAAAATTCTCAAACCTGAAAACCAAGATAAGGATACATGCTGGTATTAAAAAATGGAGAAAAATCAGAATTATCAACGAAATTCTAGTAAAATAGCAACCAAAAAGTTCCTTTAAACCAGAAAATTTTATTATTTCTACTGCGAAACTTCAGTTATTTTATTTGCTGCGTTTATCTGGATACTTACTGTTCTTTTACTCCATTTTCTTTAGAAACTTATAGTAATCACTATCAGTAGTCATAATAATGGTATTCTTATTATCTATCGTTTTTTCATAAGTTTCAAGAGTTTTCATGAATTCATAAAATTCAGGATCTCTGTTATATGCATTTGCATAGATATTGATAGCTGAAGCATCTGCTTTCCCTTTGATCTCTTGGGCCTTCCGATAAGCTTCAGATTGTATTTGGTCCAGTTCCCTCTGCATTTTACCTAATATTTCGGAAGAATCTCCCTTTCCTTCAGACAGATATTTTGCAGCGATCTTGTTCCTTTCAGAGATCATTCGTTCAAACACTTTTGCCTGAACTTCCTGATTATAATTCAATCTTTTGATACGAACATCGATCAGATTGATACCATACTCTGCAACTTTAACTTTTGCGAGTGCAAAGATGGAATCTGCAATTGCCTGACGTCCAATTATGATTTGTTCTTTGATCACATCTTCCAATTTACTATCTGAATATTCGGAAGTAAATGCCATTTCTCTGTTGGAACTTCTTATAAGTTCCAGCAATATATTGGAGCTTATGACGTCACGTGTTATTCCACTGATAATGTCATCCAGTCTACTATGTGCATTGTATTCATAACGAGTTGTCTCATAAAACTTCAAAGGGTCGACGATCTGCCAGCGCGAAAAAGTATCAAGCCAGATATATCGCTTATCTGAAGTTGGTATTTGCTTAGCATCACCGTCCCATTCTAGTATCCTTTTATCAAAATAATGAACCTTCTGGAAAAAAGGGATTTTGATGTGCAATCCGGCATCTTTAATATCATCACCTATTGGTTTACCGAACTGAGTGATGATCACCTGTTGTCTTTCATCTATAATATAAAAAGCATTGAATAATACAATAAGCGCTAATATGGATATCGAAATTAGAAATATATGTAATTTCTTCATCTTATTTTCCTCCTTGTTCGAGATTCAGTAGTGGTAATATGCTGCTTTGTTTATCATCAATAATGTATTTCTTTTCAACATTTGGAAGTATCTTTTCCATCATTTCCAGATAGAGTCTTTTCCTGGTTACAGATTTGGAATAACGATACTCATTGTACATCTGGATAAAGCGAGTGGCATCACCATTTGCTCTGTTTACTCTATCGATCGCATATCCTTCAGCTTCCTCAACTGTTCTCTTCGATTTTCCTTCAGCTTCCGGGATTACCTGATTATATTTTTCCCATGCTTCGTTAATGATCCTTTCTTTTTCCTGTTTTGCTGAATTCACATTATTAAATGCGGGCTGAACTGCTTTAGGTGGATTTACATTCTGCATGTTTATCGTAACGATCTCCAAGCCGGCATTATAAATATCAAGCTGCTCTTGAAGCATTACCTGCGACTTATCAGCGATCTCTTTCCTGTTGAGCACAATAACCTCATCCACGCTGCGGTCTCCAACAACTTCCCTGACCACAGATTCCGATACATCATGCATTGTCTCTTCCACATTCCTAACATTGAACAGATATTTTACGGGATCCTTAATTCTGTATTGAACGATCCATTCAACATCTGCAATATTCAGATCACCGGTAAGCATAATTGCTTCCTGGTTATAACTTTGTGAAGAGTATTTAGTACGAACACCGGCTTGTAATGTTCTAAATCCAAATTCTTCCTTAAAAACATGTTTAACTTTCACTTTTGTAAGTTTATCTACACCAAATGGGATCTTAAAATGCAGTCCCGGCTGTGTAGTTGAAAGATATTTTCCAAATCTCTGGATAACACCTACTTCTTCCGGATTTACAGTATACAAACCCGTAACCAAGAAAACAATCGCTGCCAGGATGATAACACCCACAGTTATCATTCGCTTTGGTATTTTGATCTGCCGAAAATTGATATCCTCGAATTTTTGAAATGTTGGTTTCATTCTATCTCCTAAAACTTTTCACTTTGATTATCTAACAATATTTATGACTTTTTTATTGAATGGTGCCATAAAGTTTGTGCCCATACTCTTGTCAAGTTAAACATAAGCAATCAAACATTGAGACGAACGACCTCCAACATAAAATTATAATTATGAAAATTATGAAAGCTAATTTCATGATTCATAATTAATTTCTTGCCTCAGAAAATCTATATTGAAAACATTCGCTCCATGAAAAATAGAAATAGTCAATGGCATTCAAATTATGATTTCATTTATGAAATTCCTCCTCTTGTATTAAAGTTATCCGCACGGTGTATTTACCGGCTCATTCAAGCCGTGTATATCCTCTTATGAGTTGTGTTTTGAAGATGTGTGTTCATTTTTAGGTCATGTGTGCTTGTGCGGAGCTGGTGGTTATAAGCTCGCACAGCTTGCTATTGAAAATTTGAATAATGACTCCCCTATTCTCGAAAAAGACATGTTCACTCTTATCAGCAGTCGAGATCATACTATTGGCGATGTTGTTGCCTTCATACTTGGGTGCTCTCGCAGAAAAGACAAACAGAAAAACCAATATTTTATTGATGAAAACATAAAAGCAAACAGAAGAGAATATCATTATCAGATCGCATATCCCTCCAATCAAAAAGCTGTAGAAATTATTTATAAGAAGCATCTTCTTGTGGGTAATGAGCATATGGACGCATTATGGGAAATCGAAAAAGCTCTTAATAAAAAACCTGAAAGTGTGTCTGACCAAGATAAGAAACTCTATCAGAACGCAATGGTTACAATGGTGAAGGATGTACTTTTTGACAGGAAACCAGGTTTGTTTGAGGTACAGAAAATATCCTATCCTTTTTTTGAAATGAATATAGAGTTGATGAAGGGAATTGAGCAAAAAAGATAAAGTGAAGAGTGGGGATTGATGAATGAAGAGAGAAAGGTAAAGGTAGTAACATTATGACGATTGAGTTACTTCGCTCTGCTCAAACTTATTTAAAATACAAATGAATTCCTATTATTGCATGAATGACATGTCCCTCTTTATTAATTTATAAAATTGTAATATGCATTCTATGTGATCTCATTATTCTCTGTGTTTTTCTAAATTCAGAAAATATTTTCGTGTTTTTTCGTGATTTTCGTGGTTACATCATCTCTATTAGACCAAAGTTATCCATGATTGTATCTAAAATATTTGACATCACACACAAGCCCAATTTATTCATTTCAAATGAAAGAAGGCAGCAATGAATAATGAATATCCACTTTATATAGGCAACACTGCAGTAAAGACAAAAGAGAAAATAGTTATCACCTGTCCGCATGATAATAAACCTGTCGGAACTGTATCTATCGCTAATGAAACCCACATCCAACAAGCGATAAAGAAAACTGTAAAATGCTTCGAAATCTCAAAGAACATACCTGCTTACGAACGGTCGGAAATATTACTTTCAATTGCAAAGAACATTGAGAATGCGTCTGAATCATTAGCAGAGACACTGGCTTTGGAATGCGGAAAAAATATTACATTTGCACGTGATGAAGTGCAAAGAGCGATCCAAACATTTACCCTAGCCGCTGAAGAAGCAAAAAGAATAGATGGAGAATTTTTCGGTTTGGACAGCGTTCCAAAAGGGGCACGTGCACATGCCTTGGTAAAACGCTTCCCTATCGGACCGGTTCTGGGTATCACTCCTTTCAATTTCCCGCTCAATCTTGTTGCTCATAAGGTTGCTCCTGCACTTGCAGTAGGCAACCCGATCATCATAAAGCCATCTTCTCTCTCACCCATCTCAGCGCTTAATCTTGCCGAGATCGTGACAAAATATGTGCCCAACGGTATGCTGTCTGTGCTTCCATGTTCCGGTTCTTCAATAATGAGTGCAGTAAAGAGCGAAGATATAAAAATGATCAGTTTTACTGGCAGTCCTCCTGTGGGCTGGAAGCTCAAAAATCAGTGCGGAAAAAAGAGGATATGCCTGGAACTCGGCGGAAATGCAGGGCTTATTATTGACGAGGATACCAACCTCGATGATGCCGTTGAGAAATCAATAATTGGCGGATTTGCCTATGCCGGACAGGTTTGCATTCACACACAACGCTTTTTTATTCATGACTCGATCTTTGAAGAGTTCAAAGATAAATTTATAGAAAAAACAAAAGCAATAACTCTGGGTCACCCGCTCGATGAAAAAGTATTTCTTAATTGCATGATCTCCGAGCAGGAAGCAATCCGAGCAGAGAATTGGATTCAGGAAGCGCTTGAACAAGGAGCAGAGATTCTGTGCGGAGGAAAAAGAGAAGGCACTAAACTTGAAGCAACGATCCTCACAAATACAAAACCTGATATGAAGGTAGAGAGAAATGAGGTTTTTGCACCTGTTGTGACACTTACCCCGTTTAAGGAATTCGAACACGCAGTTGAGATGGTAAATAATTCTATATATGGACTCCAGGCAGGAGTCTTTACCAATAACTTGAAGCACATCAAATATGCATTCAAAAAATTGGAAGTTGGTGGAGTGATCATCAATAATACTCCCACCTTCCGAGTTGATCAGATGCCCTATGGAGGAGTAAAAAATTCCGGGCTTGGACGAGAAGGAGTCCGCTATTCAATTGAAGAAATGACAGAGTTGAAATTACTTGTGATATAATATATACATAAAAAATTATATAACACCGAAGGCGAGAATACGCATTCTCGCCTTCAAATAAAACAAATTTATAAATCTTACCAGAAAATCACCTCTCCATCCTCGATAGTAAAAATTCTCGGATCGGGATGAAGGCACTCCTCTTCTACTTTATATAAAGTTTCCGGATAGTAAAACTCAAATATCAGAGAATCCGCAGTTGCAGTAGTATCAATGATCTCCTGCCACTCATCTTCAGCCCAGATAAACCAAGTATAAGTGCTGTCAATTTTAACTTTATTGATCCCACCATGTCCGGTTTTTGTCAGCACGAATGCACTATCTTTCTTTTCTCGCAGTTCAACTTCACTATTATCAAAATTGATAATTTCTTCCTCTTCATTCAGAATAAAAGGTGTGCCTGCAGGAATGGGTTCATAATCGGGTTTCTTTTCATTTTCAACTATTATTGAGTCCACGATTTCATAGAATACGGGAAGATATGCAATATCTCTGCCCATATCAGAGAATGTTACACTCCTCAAACTATCCACGCTCCCCCAGTGAATGGGCTGCCAATCATTATCATTGAAAACAGCAATGTAGGCAAAGGGCGAACCCTTATATACCTGTACATTCACGTCAGAAACCTGCACATATTTATCTGTCACATCCATGAAATTCTTATATCCAAGCCAGGGCGGCGCTTTCATAGAATCAGGAAGTACATCCGCAAGTGTGTTCGGCTCCTGGGAATAGAGCTTGCGGTATACTTTTGCGATCTTATCCTGTAGATTATACTGACCGGGATTTGCTTCGGAGCCCATAAATGGGATCACCTCTCCATCAGGCAGAATGATCGCATTCCACGCATGATTATTCGAGCGGTCCGGCCAAAATGGAGTAAAATCACTTGTCAAAGCCAATCCGTTTGCACGCATTGCATAGATGGAAAAATTAGTCATATCTTCGCATCTGCCAAATCCATTCTTGAGCATTTCATCTAGTCCTTGGTCCGCAGGGTGATAATAAAATACTTCTTTAAAAGTAAACATTTTTCTCGCGGAATCATTGATGGAATAGGCAAGCACGAGTGGATCTTCTGTCGGCTCGCGAAAAGAAGCAAACTGATACCAGAAATACAATCTCCAGTTAGATAATGGCTCGGATGAACCTCTGTACGGAAGAATGTATTCCCTGAAATCATCCCAGCTATATTGACTTGTCCATGGCAAAGTTTCATACGCAAGAAACGCCATATCAATGTGTGTCATAAGAAGATGGGCTGTAATTGTTTTTACATCTTCCCTCTTTTCGATCAGCTTGTAATGCAGCTCTCCCAGCTCTTTTTCAAGGGAGTCAATATGTATTTGCACTTCTAATGCAGTATTAAAATCCATCACATTCAGCGGAACTGTATTTCCCAGCGAATCCACAAGTGCGACATCTGCAAAACAGTGGTCCGGCATGTATGCGATTAGGAACGATGCAGCTTCCAACTTCTGTGGGTCATCTTTATAATGATAGAGAACTTTCAGAAGCTCCCGTTTATTACTTCCTGCTTCCTCAAGACTCTCAACCACTTTCTCTCTATATTCCTCGGGAATAGATGGTGCTATTTTTTTTACTGAATAGGGCTGCAAAATCGAACATGAATTGATAATTACAAACAATGCAAATATCAAAAGAAAGTACGTGATCTTTTTCAAAAAAATCCTTTTATTTTCGTACTCCGACTGCGACCTTCTTGAATCGGGATGGTGCAGCACCGTGGGACATTTCTGCACGCTGTCCGGGCTGTCCTTTTCCACAATTCGGCACACCCCAAAGCTGCCATTCTTCCTCACCGCAGATTGCATCACAGCTCTGCCAGAAATGAGGTGTTATTCCCTGATAAGTGGGATTTTTTACCATTCGAACTTTCTTGCCGTTCTTGATCTCCCAGCCGATTTCTGTGGTAAACTGGAAATTCAAACGACGCTGATCGATGCTCCATGTTTTGTTGGTTTCAACTAAAAGTCCATTCTTTGTACCTGCGATAAGCTCATCGAGGGTTCCCTGCACAGGCATGAGAGATATGTTTATCATTCTTATCATGGGGATATTACTATATCCGTCCGCGCGGTTACAGCCCCTGCTTCGAGGATCACTTATCACATGTGCAAGCTCTCTGTTGGTAAGATACATCTTATACAATCCGTTCTGTATCATATGATAGCGCTGTGCACGAACTCCATCATCATCATATCCAAAAGTGCCAAGTCCGGTCGGTACAGTTGCATCTGCAACGACGTTTACGATTGGTGAGCCATAATGATAATCCTTATACAGGTCGGTAGTTAAGAAGCTTGTACCTGCGTAATTTGCCTCCATTCCAAGCACTCTATCAAGTTCCGAGGGATGCCCGATAGATTCATGGATTTGAAGTGCAAGCTGGCTTCCACCAATGATGAGATCCATATCCCCGACAGGACAGTCAGGGGCTGAAAGCAATGCAACTGCTTCATCGCGTACTCTTTCAGCATTCTCAACAAAAGGTGTTCCAAGGATGAATTCATAACCCATTTGAGAATACTGACCGCCAAAGGATGCAGGATAGGATCGCACCTGTACATTGGGTCCGTCAACTGCTGTTGCGGAATACCCCGAACCACTGCGAAGAAGTATCTGTTCGATAAAAGTTCCTTCAGTTGTTGCAAGCCATTGATGCTCTCTCCAGAAATTCATTCCTGACTCAGCCACCTTGATCTTATCATCCTTTCTGAGAATTTCATCGATCTTGAAAAGCAGATCCAGCTTTTCATCAATAGTAACCTTGAAGGGATCAATCAAATACGGTGATGTCCAGATGTCATGATGAATAGCTTCCGGAGCAAGACGTACACTGTCTTTTCGAAGCGTTGCCGATGCTTTTGCTATCTCAACTGCACGCTTTGCAACGATCTTTATTTCGGATTTTGTGAGAATAGAACTTGAAGCAAATCCCCATGAACCGTTTACAATAACTCGAATTCCAAAACCAAGACTTTCTGTATTGTTCAGTGTTTCGACTTCCCCATTCTTTACAAGAATTCTCTGGCTTTTTGAAAGAATAATTCGTATGTCCGCATATGATGCACCATGTATCACGGCAGCATCCAATGCTAATTGTGTGAGGTCTTTCATTGAAAACTCCTTTCACTCACTATCGTAATAAAATTATTTTACCAATATTTATACTATTGTTTTCATTAATTTTCACAAAATATATTCCGTTTGGTGATTTTCTATTATGGCAGTCAAATCCATCCCAAATATACTGTTTGCTCTTATCATTTGAATTATCAAAAATTATCTCTTTCACCAATTGTCCTTTGATATTATAAATTCCTGCAGAAAGATTTATTTCTGAATTTTCCTTTGAATAATAAGAGATAACTGTCGAGCCGGAAGAGGGTTGTGGATAGATGAGAAGTGAACCTTTGATGCCTGCGGGTTCTTCATCAACAGCATAATAAGGGTCAGGTGGATCGGTGGTATATTTTATGGTCAGTTCGTTTTCCAGAGGTGTGGCGCTTGCAGGATACATATCAGCATAAGTGTAGAGAACCCCATCGGACTGAATGAGATTTTCTATCCCAATTGTCGAGTAGTTACTCGTTGCGTCAGGATTATTTATCGTATGATAATTGCATTGTATCTCTCCATTGCCGCTTGCAGTAGGATAAAAAGCAGGATCGAATAGAATAAGCTCAAATTTCTCTACAGACGTATCATCGAACCTGTTAAAGCACTTGCTCCATTCTATTATGAATCTATTATTTACCTCATCATAATAATGGCATATCCTCATATCGTGATGGAAAACAGTGTCCACTACCGTATATGCTTCACCAATGAGATCATCCCAGTATGCACAGACCTGTCCATAAGGACCAAGCGCGGAAGGGATATCCCAGTTTCGGAAGTTCGTCCAGTCATTTGTAATGAACGAAATCCAGCCATTTGAGCATACTGTTATCTCGTCAAAAGCTTCATCGTAATAGGTAAATGTGAAGGGCAATGGAATTGTGCTCGATTCATCATCAGCCATATAAATGACCTGACCCAAACCGCCTTCATCAGGATCGATTTCTATCCAACTATAAGTCGGGACTTCGTCATAATCAACATCATAGCTGTCATAGGCATAATAACCGAATGCATCCGGCCCGGTTGGAGCAGTATTATCTACAGGACCGACCTCAAGAGAAAAATACACCTGTGTGATCCTGCCGTCAGCATCAATGAGATTGAGCTCAAAGGGAATATTCCTTCCTATGAAGCAATTGCTTTCTATACTTACATCAAACAATCCAATAGAAGTTGTTGTCATAGGCACAGCACCAAATGCATAATCAGCCGAAGTAATCGCTGCGGCATCGCTGTGTACTGCCAAAGTGCCATTAATACTCACTCCATCGAGAGAGCCGATGTTTTCGATCGTAATCTGTACCTCATCATTCTGTCCCGGTTCCAGCCATCCACTTGCCGAATTTACTATCACATCATTTACTTCAAACAGAAGTGATGATGCAACCAGAGAGAACTTTGCGGTTGCACCGGTTGAGATATTTAGAGTAAATTCCAGGACCTGATTATCAGGACAAGCTGCATCGATTTCTATCTCATAATCCTGCTGGCTTGTTTCACCAGGAGAAATATCACCAAAATTTTTAGTTGGAGCTGTAACAGAAACCATCGAACTGCTCGAACTCAAAGTAGCTGACACATCCGAAGCTGTGGATGTCCCAAAATTTTTCAGTGTGAGATTAATATCCAAAGTACTTCCAGCTTGTAATGCGGAGGTTGCCGCATACTCAAATAACCCCACATCTGTTGCCTGCTCGAGAACAGCGATGGTATCAACAAGAGCTACAAAATTCGGAGATGTGATCACAAGCTCGATCTCTCCCGCAGTTTCTGAAGCAAACGGAATGATCGCGTGCCCGTTTTCAAGCATTGCAACTTCATAAAATTCATCAGCTTTCTTTGCAGTGACAATGCCTTCCTCGAGATTTGCGCAGGAGATATCAAGATGGTTCGTTCCAACTGTAACGCTTGCAGGTACTGTGCAATCAATATCTTCAGGTATGGTTGTCCACATAGTAAGCGTCGGATCACCGAGAATGTTGTACACATGAAAATAAAATTCTACCTGATCACCTGCTGCTTGCTGCAAAGGGAAATTATGATAGAGTTCTATCTTTCCTCTCAGCACCGCTGAACCAAAATCATAGATGCCTTCATCCAGCAATCCATAATAGAAGCCGGAAAAAATAGAGTTATTCAACTTGGTGCTCGTATGCAAGTCTGAAGGACCGATAAACACCACACCGCCTTGCGGAGCAGTTGGAGTGCCAAGCTGGAGGATAGCTTCACCGAAACAGGGATCTGCAGAAGAATTGGCAAAATCACCGGTATTACACACAAAAGATGTAATCACAGGTGTCAACAACCCATTACTTAAACTGCTCATATTATCCACATGGAATTCAGGATAATGCCAGCCGTTCGCATCTCCCCAACCGCGGTAGTTAAGAAATCCAATGCCGTCATTGATCCTGCTGATAATTTCTGACGTTCCAGGATAAATGCCTGGATAAAACACAGTATCAACCTGCGTAAATCCGTAATTCAGCATCTTATCTCTCAGCCATCGGGACACCTTGACCGGCGTACTTGGAGTTGGAGGGGTTGTACTGTAATTTCCTGCTACAACAAGCGCTTTTTTCAGCCAATCAGGGGTAGTAAGATACGGAGTTTTTTCATAAGAAATTACTTTATTGATGATCGTCCAAAGCTGGTTGATCTCATCGATGGACATTCGCCCGATGATCAATTCAGGGAAATAATCCGAGCCGGCAAGCATCGTATACGGATGATCGCTGACATCGTTTTCTGCGCTATAATAAAATGAAGGTACCGCAAAGTAGTCATCCACATCACCTATCAGGAGTACATAATCAGGCGGCATTTCTGATGTATCATATACTTGCTGGATGTATGATTTAATATCATTTGCCGTTGTGCCTGTTTCAGTAAGGGTCGCCACTGTGCATTCGATCCCTTTTGCCTGCTTCCAGTTTATGAAATCCTGGATATAGTTTTCAAGCAATTGATGGCATATGATGAGCATTTTTGAGGGCTGAACCGGGAGACCTGCAAGATAGGATTCGTCAAAATTATCTACAAGTTTTGGATAGAGCTGATAAAATGCTTTGGACAGATATTGAGGAACAGCTTGCGCATTTTGTGGTATTATTTCGAAGTTGAGTTTTTCAATTTTTGAATACGTGTGTTCTTTCTCATTATATACTTGTGTTTTTATCTGCAGAGTATGACCGCACAGTTCTCTCATGGTAAAGGAGTTGACCTTCTCGATCCTCGAGTTTTCGATCTCTTGCACATTCTTTAGAAATTTACCCTTTTCAGAATACTCCGATAAAGTGAAATCATGAATGACTATTTCGATATCATTTGATGGAAGTGCAATTGTTGTGAATGCATTTTCTGTCTCAGATGATAAGTCGTTGTTATTTTCAAATTGGATTTGAATACTGTTTCCTTTTGAGGAATAAGTAAACATGTCCTTTGCGTGAAGCAGGTTCATTGCACACATGAGAATAACAGCAATAAGAAATACTTTTTTCATACAGCCCCTTAAAAATTTTCATATACTGTGGAAATCGAGTTTTTTATGTCCAGAATTGTAGATTTAGTGATAGATTTTACTTTCAATATCGGGGCACAAAAGATTCCACGCAAAGACTGCAGAGAACAGAACGCCAAAGACGCAGAGTTAAAGAAGATAAAAATAAAAAATGCATGTCATTCCCGTGAAAACGGGAATCCAGTATTTTCTGATAAAGAAAGAGACGGGGTGTGTATTCTCTATCTAATTAATATCATCTTCCTAATCTCTTTATCAACTCCATCGACACACATCTTTATGAAATATATTCCTGATGATAATTCATAAACCGCGTAAGCTATTGTGTATTCTCCAACATTTTTTTGCGCTATTTATTGCAAGCTATACAGCTATATATCACCTGCAAGATAAAGCCAAAAACAAGACATCCCATACCAATTATAGCGGCATTTCTTTTACACCAGTTAGCCCGTCCTAGGTCTACTTCAGCTACGGAATTTCCTTTTTCGTCATATCTGACCCTCATTACAAGGCTTTGGCAAAAGAGGAAACTACCACCGATGATATTAAAAAATAGTCCTATGATATTAGAATATTTTACTATGATATTAAAAAATTGTCCTATGATATTAAGCATTATTTCTCCTACATATTTTTTTTATTTCTTTATCTCCTAATCCGGAAAAAATTCTTTTTACTATTCACCAATCTATCCAACTCACCCAATTTTATATCTAAATATTCTGCAAGTATTTTTTGTAAAGTAGGCATATCTCCTACGTAAGCAGTAACTTGATAAAACATGTCGTCGCTAAAATGTGCAACGCCATTATGAACATGATTGGTATTTGTAGTATAGCCCAGAAATTTAAATACCGTATAAGGTAAACTTTCATGATAAACAATATAACAATCGACTTCAAGAGAATTACCATGTATTGTTGTTGTGACAGAATCCCAACTTAGATATACATTTACACTATCCACATTGATTATGAGGTTTTCTACCGGGGCTGGAGTTAATCCGCCTTCTCCTGATAGATTTATAGCAAGAATATCTTCATTGTAAGCATTGGAAACTACAAATAAAGTATCATTGAATAATCCTTCAACTTGAGGATCAAACTCAATATATAAAGTAGCTGTCTCATCCGGCAATATTGTGCTGTCTGTTATTGAAATAAAATTAAAGTAATTTGTGGGTGCATCAATTATATTCTGAATAGTAAGATTGATATTTCCATCATTTGTAATTTCAAGAAGAAGTGTATCAGGATATCCGGGTTCTATTGCTCCAAAGTTAAGTGAGTATAAATCCGGTACAATAAATGCACCTAATCCATTCCCAGACAGAGTAACATTTTTATCAATATAACTATTTTCTATCGTTAATGTTCCTGTTTTAATTCCTATTGTGTGTGGTGTAAAAGTTACTTCTATTACCAAACTATCACCTCCTGGAATTGTTGGCTCTGTCCAGTTTGATGTAAAAACCGTATCTGAACAGAAAATATCGTAAATTGTAATAACAGAATCTGAATAATTTATTAGTTTTATAGAAAGAGTAGAATCGCTTCCAATAAGCACATTTCCAAAATCCAAATCTGTCGGATATACTGATAGAGCTTGTTCATAATAAAATGCTCCCATATCTGCAATTGTTCCATCCGGGTCCAATGGTGAAGTTGGGTCTCCTGCATCTATACAGGGTGAATTTCCTGTGAGATGATAATCTCCATTAGCCGTATCTAAAAATAATGGGTCTTCCTGTATATTATAATAAGCATCACAACTATCCCCATTTGCGTTTGTAGTAACATTTACTCCAACCCATTGTCCACACCCATAGAAATTGCCATTTTCATTATCGTAAATATCAGAATAGATTATTGTTGGATTACCTTGATTAGATTGTGAATTATAAATACCATAATTGCCAGTATTATTTGATATAATTACATTCTTTAAAATCGGAGATGAATTATCTCTAAAGTAAATCCCACCACCAATATCACCCGCACTATTACCTGATATTGTTACATTGACTAAACTCGGGGATGAAGAATTATTACAGTAAACCCCACCACCTCTATAAGCACTATTGCTGATTATGGTTACATTATCTAAACTCGGGGAGGAATTGTCACAGCAAATTCCACCACCAGAACCACTATAAGCACTATTGCCGATTATGGTTAGATTGACTAAACTCGGGGATGAATAATCTCTACAATAAATCCCAGCTCCAAACCCACTAGAAGCCCCATTTGTTATTGTAAAACCACATAAAATCGCTGTCGAATCTTCTCCACTTTCAAATTTTACAACACTATCCAAACTGTCACCATCAATAACGGTCTGTGAAATATAAGAGTTATCTTGAGTAGTTAGAAACAAGGAAGCAACAGTAATGTTCTTTCCATTAAAATTTATATTTTCTACATAAGTTCCAGTATCAACAATTACACTGTCTCCTTCAATACAATTATTAATCCCTTCCTGTATTGTTGTGTAGCAAAGAGGAATTAATATATAAGTATAAAGTGTAATTTCTTGTATTGTTATATTAGAATATATAGGTTCATTTAACATTTGAGAATAATAATTCTCTTTAAAATATGTTATATTGTATATACCATCAGGCAAACCAATATCATAATAACCGCCTGCATTAGTATAGGTAAAATCATTATAAATACTAGGTGCAAACCTTTCAAATATTACTTTAATTCCTGCATTATTTGTTTGATTATTTAAATATGCATGTCCATTAACATCGTTTCCTTCATATATTGTTATATAATCAACTTTTAACTCTGTATCTGTTGAATCATTTATATCAGTAACCGTAAGTGACACGTTATATGTACCAACATTTTGATATAAATGAGTTATTGTATCAATATACGAAGTATATGTTGTATCAATTCCATCTCCAAAATCCCAGTACCAAGATATAATAGAATCACGTGGTATAGATAAATCTTTGAAATTTATTGTTGCTTGCAAATAACCATATGTTTCGTCCACTTCGAAATTTGCGTGTAATCCCTGTGCATAATAAAATGCGCCCATATCTGCTATCGTTCCATCTGGGTCTAAAGGTGATGTTGGGTCTCCTGCATCTATACATGGTGACATGGTTTCATCATGGATTGGATAGTTTGCCCAGCTTAAATGATAGTCTCCATGGAGAGGGTCAACAAATAAAGGATTCTCTTCAATACACCCTGTTCCAGGACTGCAACCATAATAATTACCATACTCATTATTCCAAAAGTTTGAATAAATTATTATTGGATTTCCTGAATTTACATAAATACCATAATTACCCGTGTTATCTGAAACTATTGTGTTATCTAAACTTGGAGATGAATACCAACAGCAAATCCCACCACCATCATCAGAAGCACTATTACCTGATATGGTTACATTGACTAAACTAGGAGAGGAATAATGACAATAAATCCCACCACCATCATCAGAAGCACTATTACCTGATATGATTACACTCTTTAAACTCGGGGATGTATCATTAGAACAATTAATCCCACCACCATAAGAAGCACTATTGCCTGTTATTGTAACTTTTTCTAAAATCGGGGAGGAATTTTCATCACAGAAAATCCCACCACCACCGCCAGGAGCACTATTATCTGTTATCGTTACATTCACTAAACTCGGGGAGGAATTTACATCACAGTAAATCCCACCACCATTACCAGCACTATTATCAGATATGGTCACATTCTCTAAACTCGGGCTTGAATATTCACGACAGTAAATCCCACCACCATTACCAGCACTATTATCAGATATGGTCACATTCTCTAAACTCGGGCTTGAATATTCACGACAGCAAATCCCACCACCCCTGGAAGAAAAACTATTACCTGATATTGTTACATTTTCTAATCTCGGAGAGGAATTGTTACAAGTAATACCTCCCCCAGTATAATTTGGATATGGGGCACCTTGACCATTTGTTATTTTAAATCCGCATATAACAGAAGTTGTATCTTCACCACTTTCAAATTTAACAACACTATCCAAACTGTCACCATCAATAATAGTTTGAGAAATATAACTTGTATCCTGGGTAGTTAAGAATAATGAAGCCACAGTGATGCTTTTTTCATTATAGTTGATATTTTCAACATAGGTTCCTGGTTGTACGAGAACGACATCTCCATTGTTCGCAGCGTTAATACCTGCCTGAATTGTGCTGTAATCTGCTGGAATATTAATTGTGTTTGCATTAGCATTACAAACAAATACTACGCTTAGCATTGTTGCTAAAACTAATATGTTAATTATTCTTTTCATTTGACCCACCTTTCATAGGTTTTGTTGCGATTTAATTTTGTTTTTCTTTTTCATACTATTTTCCGCCCGTGAGCTTATAAAACCAACATCAACTTTACTTACAGTAAACTTAAAATATTCCTTAATTTATTGTCAAATTTATTCAATTCATTTTATTTCATATCCTATGAGACGACATAGTCATATATAAAACTCACGCAAAGACGTAAAGGTGAAGAAACGCAGAGACGCAAAGTTTAAGAGATCAAACAAAAAAGGCGTGTCATTCCCGTGAAGCTTGTCCTCCGCCAGCCGGCGGATTGGGGAACTGGAATCCAGTATTTCTGGTAAATATCGGAAAGTGTGATGTTATTTATGATTTTAATAACACGCAGCTTTCGGGACGGGGAGTATGTGTTTCTACCTCAGCAATACCACTTTCCTTATCTCTTTATCAACACCATCAACACTCATCCTTGTAAAATATATTCCTGGTGACAATTCATTAACCGGGCAAGTTATAGTGTATTCTCCAATATTTTTGTCTTCATGCACAAGAGTTGATATGAGCTGCCCTCTAATATTAAATAGTTGAACTGTTACGTTTCCCTGTTTTCTCATAATAAACCGAACTGTAAGACTATGTTGATTTGAGTAAACTGGATTTGGAAAATTGAAAAGGAGGTGTTCATTATCATCAACTATATTATTAATTGATAGCTGATCATAATAATATGCTCCCATATCTGCTATTGTACCGTCCGGATCAAGCGGTGAATTTGGATCTCCTGCATCGATACAGGGTGAATTTTCAGTGAGATGATAATCTCCATTGAGAGTGTCTGCAAATTGTGGATCTAATTGGATATTATGAAAGACATCGCAACTATCTCCGTTGGCGTTTGTAGTAACGTTTACTCCGACACTTTGCTCACATCCATAGAAATTGCCATACTCATTATCGAAAAAATCAGAATAGGTGATCGATGGATTACTGGAACTCGCATATATTCCATAATCGCCTGTATTATATGAAACAATTGTATTTATTATACTTGGGGAAGAATAATAACAGTATATCCCACTACCTCTTCTAGAAGCACTATTTCCTGATATGGTTACATTCTCTATATTTGGAGATGAATTACTGCAGTAAATTCCACCCCCACGAGCAGAATAATTATCTGAAACGGTTACATTCTCGAAACTCGGGGAAGAAGAGTTGCAGAAAACCCCTCCACCCTGTGCATAACTCTCTGTAGTACTATTACTTGATATGGTTACATTCTCTAAACTTGGGGAAGATTGATAACAGTATATCCCACCACCGCTATAAGAAGCATTATTACCTGATATGGTTGAATTAACTAAACTTGGAGAGGAATTTTTGCAGTAAATCCCTCCACCATGAGCATCATAACTCCCTGTAGCACTATTACTTGATATGGTTACATTCTCTAAAATTGGAGAAGATTCATAACAGTATATCCCACCACCATAACCATCTACACTATTACCTGATATGGTTACATTCATTAAACTCAGTAATGAATTTCCTTCACAGTACATCCCCCCACCATAGCGACCTGCACTATTTTCTGATATAGTTACATTAACTAAACTCGGGGAAGAAGAGTTGCAGAAAATCCCTCCACCTTCACCTTGTGAATAACCCCCTGTAGCACTATTACTTGATATGGTTACATTCGCTAAGCTTGGAGATGAATTATTACAATAAATACCCCCACCATCTTCAGCATTTCCATTTGTAATTGTGATATTTTCAATTATTACATTATTTACATTATCAAATTCCATTACTCCTGACATATTACGAGCATCTAATATTGTATATTCCTGGTTACTACCCGATAGATTTACATAATCACTCCAATGTATTGGAAACATTTCTCCATTCGTGGAATCACTAAAAACACCTTGGGTAAGATGGATCGTATTAATATTAAGACTATCGGAATATATCTTAGATAATGCGTGCTTAATTGTCTTGAATGGTTCGTCTGGTGAAGTTCCTGTATTAGAATCGTCACCATCTACAGAAACATAAACATCAGCATTTACCAAACTACCTTCTATACTATGTAGAATATCAAATGTAAATTGATTAATAGGTGATGCATAATAATCAGTAGGCGTCATTACTGTAAATGTATCTACAATAACATCTATTACATCGCAATTATATGAATAAATATCTACACCAAACCCCCTCATGATTTCAATAGTATTTGAATAAATATTACATCTATTTGTAGCGTTAAAACTTGGATATGAATTATAGCAGTACATCCCACCACCAATAGTACCTGCACTATTACCTGATATGGTTACATTCTCTAAACTTGGGGAGGAAGAATTGCAGAAAATCCCTCCACCTTGTGCATCAAAACACCCTATAGCACTATTATCTGATATGGTTACATTAACTAAACTTGGAGATGAATTTTTGCAGCAAATTCCACCACCATAACGACCTGCTCTATTACCTGATATGGTTACATTCTCTAAACTTGGGGAGGAAGAATTGTAGAAAATCCCTCCACCTTCACCTTGTTCATAACTCCCTGTAGCACTATTATTTGATATGGTTACATTCTCTAAACTCGGAGAAGAATCATAACAACAATATATCCCACCACCAAACCAACCTGCACTATTACCCGATATGGTCACATTAACTAAACTCGGTGATGAATAATTACTACAGGATATCCCACCACCATAACGACCTGCACTATTATCTGATATAGTTACATTCTCTAGACTCGGGGAAGAAGAACGGCAGAAAATCCCTCCACCTTCACCGTGTGCATAACCGTCTGTAGCACGATTATTTGAGATGGTTATATTTTCTAAACATGGAGATGAATTATTAAAGTAAATACCTCCACCATATTCTGCATGCCCATTTGTAACTGTAATATTTTCGATTATTGCATGATTAATATTATTAAATTTCATTATTTCTGACATATTATTCGCATCTAATATTGTATATTCCTGGTCACTTCCCGATAGATTTACATGATCACTCCAATTTAATGGAAACATTTCTCCATTAGTAGAATCACTATAAACCCCTTGAGCAAGATAAATCGTATTAATATTAAGACTGTCGGAATATATCATAGATAATGCGTGCCTAATCGTCTTGAAGGGTTCATCTGCTGAAGTTCCTGTGTTAGAATCATCACCATCTACAGAAACATACACATCAGCATTTATCAAATTATCTTCTATACTATGAAGAATATTAAATGTAAAATTAGTAATAGGCGATGCATAATAATCAGTAGGTGTCATTACTGTAAATGTATCTACAATAACATCTATTATATCGCTATTGTATGAATAAATATCAACACCTGCCCCCCTCATGTTTTCAATAGTATTTGAATAAATATTACATCTATTTGTAGCGTTAAAACTAAGTGATGAATTATAATTACAGTTAATCCCACCACCATAACGACCTGCACTATTCCCTGAAATGGTTACATTCTCCAAACTCGGTGAAGAATTAGAAGTACAGTTAATCCCACCACCTACATCAGAAACATTATTACCCGATATGATTACATTCTTTAAACTCATGTTGGAACTCATACAGTAAATCCCACCTCCATCTGAACAAATATTCCCTGATATGGTTACATTTTCTAAGTGAGGTGAAGAAGAATAACATAATATCCCACCACCCCTATCAGAGGCACTATTACCTGATATGATTACATTATATAAATGATAGGATGAACCTCTATAAAGGTACATCCCACCCCCATCATCAGAAGAACTATTACCTAATATGGTTACATTAACTAAACTTGGGGATGAATCACTGCAGTACATCCCACCACCATCTTCAGAACTATTTTCTGATATGGTTACATTAACTAAACTTGGGGATGAATCATTGCAGTACATCCCACCACCTACATCAGCAGAACTATTATCTGATATGGTTACATTATCTAAACTTGGGGATGAATCGTCACTACAATACATCCCTCCACCATTATCAGAGGCATTATTACCAGATATGAATATATTCTCTAAACTCGGTGATGAATTATTGCAATACATCCCACCACCATCTTCAGAACTATTACCTGATATGGTTACATTTTCTAAACTCAGGAATGAATTATTGTTACAGAAAATTCCACCTCCAAAGCCGGAAGTAATATTACCAGATATGGTTACATTATCTAAACGAGGAGAGGAATCATTGTTACAACAAATTCCACCCCCCTCATCATAAGAATAATTTTCTGTTATTTCCACATACTTTAAAATGGGAGAAGAATTCCAATAACATAATATCCCTCCACCTTTAGAAATAGCATTATTACCTGATATGACCAATCTTTCTAAACGTGGTGATGAATTATTCCAACAGAAAATCCCACCACCATATTGTGCGTTACCGTTTTGAACCGTAAATCCTGTTAAAACAGCAGTTGTATCTTCACCATTTTGAAATCTTACAACACTATCCAAACTGTCTCCATCAATAATAGTATGCGCAATATAATAGGGATCCTGAGTCGTTAAAAACAATGAAGCAACTGTAATATTCTTTCCATCGTAGTTGATATTTTCTATATAGGTACCTGGTTGGGCTAAAACAGTATCTCCATTAGTTGAAGCATTTATACCACCTTGAATCGTTGCATAATCAGCTGGTACATTAATTATTGTAGCATGTAACATTCCTGTACATAGGAATAAAAGTGCAATTAAGAAAATCTTTCTCATTTCTTATCTCCTTTTTGATAAAAATTATCCATCATTTTATCACGATCATCTTTTTGGCAATTGAAGCACCGTTGGTTTCCACTCTATAGAAGTAAATACCATTTGTAACATTATTGCCATTTTGATCGGTACCATCCCATGTTGCATGTCCTTCGGTATGAGATTCCGTGACTGGATCGATAGTTTTGATGAGCTGACCTCGTATGTTATATATGGCAACCTTTGCATTCTCAACACCGACAGAAGTAGAGAATTGTATCTGTGTTTCTGAGAAGAATGGATTGGGAGCATTATGAATGTTAAGTAGTGATTCAGCTTCCGGATTTGATGGATCGGTTGACGGTGGTGCATAATGATAAAACTTAATAGAACAATATACCATTTGACCACCGGTATTATCTCCTACACCTTGAATATAACTCCCATAATCATTATCATCAAAGAAGTACATATCAATTTGTCCCCATCCATCTCCGAGATCTTTTATAATAGGATCTACATACGGATATACCGTTATCATATCAGCGAATTCAGGAAATGCAGTACTATAAATATCGGATAATTCTATTGGATCATACCAATAATAACCGTTACTATTTGATATCGCGATATGAATGATAGGATGGTGATAATAATCCTCATAACCGGGGATAGGGTGATTTGTCTGTTCTGTACAGAGCATTTTTGTTCCACTAACCCAGACCTGTGCCATCCAATTGTTTTCAAGGCAGACTGCCTGATGTTGAAAATTACCATAACCACTGGGCGAATAATCGTTGGATGCAATATCACACCAAGGATAAATCAGGGTATCACCATTTACAGTATCAATTTTCCATGGAACACTGAGTCCTGTCCAAGCGTCCGTTCCGGGCATGTTTGCCACATGACGAATGTCCCATGTGCCGTCGGCTTTATATACAACTTCTGCCTGGAATAAAAAAGCGTATTCTGGCCAATAGGTTATAGAACCTGCATCTCCATCCACATAGCTGATCCAAAAAAGTTCCGGTAAGTGAATATTACCTTCACTATCAAAAACAGCAGTTCGATTATTTGAACAATTATTTCCAGGAAAACCAACCCACACGTGAAGCGAATCAAAAGGATTGCCTTCATCATCCGTAAAACCAGGTACATTTTCCACTGCATACAGCACATATTCGTTCAGCATGCCGACATCAGTTTCATAAGAATGAAAATTATCATATGACCATGTTTCTCCACCATCATAGGAATCCCACACATAGAATCCTTGCGGAACTATCTCATTACCTGTAAGCCCATTTACATAACCGGCATAACCAAATAATGCGACATGACCTGCATTGAACGGATCTACTGCAAATGAAGGATAAGGACGGCAATCGATACCTGCTGCCGGATCTGACCAGTCACGGCAAATGTTAACAGGACCTGACCAATTGTTCTTGTCGAGTATAATATCAAGGTCTCCATACACATAGGAGTCTTGAGGGACGTCGATCCATCGAAGAATAGAATGCTCGATCTCACCGTCAGGATTTTGGTCACTTATCTGATATACACGATAATTTCCGGTAGTGGCATAATCCGGTGACATTCCAATATACATATAGGGCCAGAGATATTCGTCAACATAAGGTGTTGGTTGGTCAAAAGTTACGGGTGTCTTCCAGAAACCGGGAATGTACAGCAGACCGTAGTCATCAAACGTTGCACGTGTGTTTGTATCCTCAGGAGTGCTTGCACCCATAATATCATGCCAGGTAACTATTGGATCACCTGAAGCCGGGTGCATCGTCATGCTGGGATATCCCTGCCATGTGCTGGAAGTAGTAATAGTACCATATTCAATTGAACCATCTGGATGAACATATGCACAATAAACTCTTCTGTCAGCAGCAGTATTTGGGCGTCCGTGGAATACAAAGTATACTCCACCGAATGCATCTGGCTGGCGCATAAGAGCCCGACCGCAGAAACTACCCGGCATATAGTCGTAGTAGTTAGTAAAACCTGTGAGTGTAGTAGGTTCCTGAATGAATTCCCATTCATGAAAATAGGGTCTATCATTGCATCTTTTTGATGATGTAACTTTGAGATGCTCTGGTGCGGTGAGAGGAATAATGGCTTTGTTGTTTATCGGTTGTGGAATATCTTGAGTCCAGATAAATCCTACAAACATGAGGTATATCAAGCTAAATATAATTATTTTTTTCATTTCTCCTCCATATTAGATAACTAATAAATTTGTTTAAACTAAATATCTTAAATTCTTTCATAATATTATCCGTCTAGCGAGCATATAAAACCAACATCAACTTTATTTAATGTAAATTCAAAATATTCATTTCTTTGTTGTCAAATTTATTCAATTCATTTTATTTTATATCCTATGAGACGACATAATTATATATAAAACTCACGCAGAGACGCAAAGATAGAAATACGCAAAGGCGCAAAGTGTAAAGAATGTAAAATAAAAGCTCTGACATTTCCGTACTTGAGTTGTCATGGACCATTCCGTGACACAACTACTGTCAGGAAGTGGTTCCTGACAGCTCAGGAAGCGTTAAACTTAAGCACTTGTCACAAGTCTTTGAGCTTGTGATAAGTTCGACCACAAGAAATTAAATTTGACAAAAAGTGTGTTTTTTATCTTTGAGGTACTCAAAGGGCTTCAAACGGTTTGTACAAAGAAGCAGAAAAAGAAATTATCTTTCAGTTTACACAACGCCACCTGTACATTAATTACCAGACATGTGATGAGATATGAAAAACAACAGAATAAAATATTCGTTTTACGTGACTATATGGTGGAATATACGAGATATAGTGTATAGTCAGTTGTTATACAAAAACCGAATTGTTTATTGTTGAATTTAGCATATAATAACATTTCGATGTTATTTGTATTGCATCTTTAAACATAAAATATTAAAATTAGGTAAAATAAATAAACAATGGTATAAATATGGACAATATAGAAATAATGAATAAACTACAATCTATTCTTAAATTATCGAACGAATCCGAAATTATAGAGTTTAAAGAAGCTAAATCAACCTACTCATTTGAAAAAATTGGAAAATACTTCTCAGCTCTCAGCAATGAGGCAAATTTAAAAGGCAAAAAATGTGCATGGTTAATATTCGGAATTAATGATAAACGAGATATTATCGGGACTAATTATCGTAGAGATACAAACTCACTCAATTCACTTAAAAGAGAAGTAGCTGATAAAACTACGAATAGAATAACTTTTATTGAAATCCATAATTGTGAATATAAATCAAAGCGTATATTAATGTTTCAAATTCCAGCTGCACCTAAAAGTATACCAATTGCATGGCAAGGGCATTATTTTGGTCGAGATCATAATTCTCTTGGTCCATTAAATCTTGAAGAAATAGAAAGAATTAGAGAACAAGATAATATAAAGGATTGGAGTGCTGCAATAATTCCAGATGCGTCATTAGATGATCTAGATAAACCAGCTATACAAGTAGCAAAAGAGAATTTTAAAAAGAAATTCCCAGATAAAATTTCAGAAATAAACGAGTGGGACGATATTACTTTTTTAAATAAAGCTAAATTAACAATTAAAGGTCAAATTACCAGAACGGCTATTTTATTATTAGGAAAAGATGCATCAGAATATTTCTTGTCACCATCTGTAGCTAAAATTCGTTGGATATTAAAAGACTCTAATGGATACGATAAAGATTATCTTAATGTTGGTTGTCCATTGCTTTTATCATCAGACCGGATCTACTCTAAAATCCGGAATGTTAAATACAGATATATTAAGAATGGGACTATTTTTCCTGAAGAAGTAGATCAATATGAACCATTCACTATTCGAGAAGCATTAAATAACTGCATTGCCCACCAAGATTATTTAGAATGTGGAAGGATAACTGTAATTGAAAAAGACGACCAACTCATTTTTATTAATTTGGGTTCATTTATTCCAAATTCTATAGAAGAGGTTGTCGTAGAAGACTCCCCTCCAGCATTTTATCGAAATCATTTTCTGGTTACAGCTATGTTCAATCTAAACATGGTTGATACAATTGGAGGTGGTATAAGAAAAATGTTTAACTATCAAAAATCTAGATTTTTTCCAATGCCCGAATATGACTTGGATAATGAGAAAATTAAACTAACAATTACCAGCAAAGTTCTAGATATTGAATTTGCTCGTATATTAACACAAAATCCAGAGCTTACTCTACACGAAGTAATAATGCTAGATAAAGTTCAAAAAAGAAAAATATTATCTAATGAAGAAATAAAACATTTGAAAATAAAAAAATTTATTGAAGGCAGAAAGCCAAATTATTATTTTTCTAAAAGGATTGCTGATAGTATTGGTAAAAAAGCTGTATATTCAAAAAATACAGGTTTTGATAAAAAATATTATATAGACTTGATTATAAAAGCTATAAATGAGCATAAAACGTTAACTAGAAAAGATATTGATGAATTATTGTGGGATAAACTACCTGATTATTTGAATGAAAAACAAAAAAAATATAAAATAAATAACTTAATTGCTGAATTAAGTAAAAATGAAAAAATAACAAATAAAGGATCAAATGTAAAATCTAAATGGGAAATATCAATCAACTAGCATATTAAAGTTTTATTAAAGTTTTATTAAAGTTTTATTAAAGTTTTATTAAAGTTTTATTAAAGTTTTATTAGAAATTTATTTGAAATCATTTTTCCCGATAAGTTGATATCTTATTCAGTTACATTCGTTTTTTCATTTGCAAAATCTTATACACTCCAATCACTGAAATTCGCTTGGGTTTCAAGGTTGCCAGCTAAAAGTTCAGATGTTGTGTTTTTGTGTATTATTAATTTGCTGATTCTCAAGTCAGCAAATTCGCTTAACAAACTTTGCGTAAGCAAAGCATTGTCCATAAAATAAAAAAGGCGATCCTTTCGAACCGCCTTTTTATAGAAATTTAAGTTATCAAATTTTACATATCTGCCTGGATCTTCATGCCGCCGTAAATCTTCTTCCCTTCCTGGGCACCGGTATTGTCTTTCATATTGTCCATCAAGCCAACTTCAGGAACGAGGAATACGTTTTTACAGATACTCACTTTCTTTTGTATAAATGCACTCATCGCAGTATCTTTTTCAGACCAAAGTGAATTACAGGTCTCTATATAGCTGACTCCTGCATTGAAGAGTTTGCATCCTACAACAATTAATCCACCAAATGTTTTCGTGTTCTCAAAAGATTTATTGCCGGAATCGTACACAACTGAAGATGGAGTGATCGTGCAGATACCGTAATTTCCGACATTCACACCATAACTATACTGAGCAAGTAAATTTATCATGCCGAGATCATATTTTCCTGTCAAACTGACTGCGTAGGAAAGTATCATCTTATCCAACTGGTCGGTATTGAAATTCTTATTGTATTTATTGATATTCACACCAACCGATGTTGAGAAATAGAATTTCTTATTAGTATATTCATAGCTTAGATTTACCTTTGGAGAGAGAGATTTCAGACCACCCAAACCGGTTACATCAATTTCTTTGGGAATAATGAGCATCGCCTGGAATCCTTTCTTACAACTAAATTTCACCATTGGCTGCCGACTATCATAGAATAATCCGTAATTAATAAAATTCAAATCATCTGCATACACCTGATCGCCATAGGGTTTAAAGCCGGAATAATCCTGCCCGATAATAACAGAGAGATCAGCTTTGGTCAGTTTTCCATAAAGGAGCCGCAAACCTACACTTGAGGGAGAAACAGCAAGTTCGACCTGTCCGGTTATACCGTTTGTTATAAATTTAGCTCCGAACCGGCTATTGCTTTGCATGGCATAGTTAAGCGCAAGATTGCTTTCGCTCACACCGTACTGGTAACAATTCCAATCTTTGTCCGTGTTTTCATACCAGAAACCCAGACGTGCTGAGCCATAGAACGTCGCATCTGCGCCAAGAAACGCAACTGCGCCCAACATAATGACTACACAACATAGTACTGCTTTTTTCATCGTACCTCCGATTTTAATGCAATAAGAGCATCTTTTTTATATACGTTGTATTTTCGATATTCACTTTGAATAAATACAAGCCCGATGTGCACATCAAGCCGTTTTCATTGCGTCCGTCCCATATTGCCTGATACACAAACGCATCCCCCTTTTTCTCTATAAATTCCGATGTAGCACTTTTTATGAACTGCCCGGAAATATTGTAAATATTTACAGAATATTTTTTTTGCTTTGTTGACTCAAAATAAAACTCGCAGTCCTTATCCTTGTCCGGATTAAAAGGGTTAGGTTTGATGGCGTTCACTTTCTGAGTTAACACCTCGTTTCCCTGAACCGGGAAATATGATACTACGACTTGCCATCCAATAGAAACTTCATACTCCTGATCACTAGCGACTACCGTAGAGGAGAAAGAGAACACCAAGCAAAACTTTTTTCATTTTTTCTTTTTTTTATTTTTCTTCTTATGTGTGGTGACCCTATCCCTCACTTTGTCGATCAGTCTTTGATGAAGAACCTTCTTTATCGCATCGACTTTACCGTATGAAATGATATTATCACCGAGGAGCATCCTGGTATCATCAGTTAGATTTGTAATTATATTCCTACCTCTTTCTATAGCAAGGATCTTCATCTCCGGATATTTTTTAACGAT
>JAVCDK010000098.1 GCA_030765865.1 Candidatus Celaenobacter antarcticus
AAATCAATGAATTAAAGCCAATTTCTTATCATAAAACCATAATTCCTGAAATAAAAAACGAAAAAAAGTAAATCTAAACCGAATATTATAAAATCATAACTAAAATTCCTTTATGGAATTTCCTGGATTAAGTTACATTTTAATTTTTTTATCAGCATTTATCAGTTTCATCAGCGTAAATTTGTGTTCTATTTCTTTCTTGATATTTTCAAGGAAATTGACATCCAATCTTGCATACAAAGATTCACATGAAAGAATTCTCAGGACATGCAATGCGAAAAAAATATCTAAATTTGATAATCATACTTGTTATAATTTTACTCAATCACTCATCACTTTTTGCAAAGAAAAAATCAGACAAAGAAATTCAAACCTATCCTTACGAATGGTCTTTCCAGCAGGATACAGAACCGTTACAAACTGAGGTCGTTGGCAATCCCCTTGATTATGCAGGAAGGCGAATCGGAATAGATGTACGAAATTTTGAGCTTCCGCGAGCATATGAAAATTCCTACAGGTTTGCCTGCAGGTTCCCTCTTATAGATTATGTATCTAATCAGCCACTCTATATGAAGCAATGGACAGAAGATGTAAGTGAACGATTTATTGAGATTCAGAAGAAAGAGGGGATCAAGGTAACGAATTATGCACTTGAATTGCTGCGTGACACTCAAGAATTCCCTTCCATGAGCATATCAGAGAATGTCGAATTGTTAGAAGATTTCAAGGATATGATAAGAAGTAGATCATTTTCTACTTCATATCAAAATGCAGTATCCAAATTGGTTGAGAAATATCTTATTGCAAAATCGCTGGTTTCAAAAGCAAAAGAAAATCTCTCCCCTGATGATTTAAAATTTTTCAATGATAATCCCGCCTACTTTCTCATTCCGGATGGTGAACACATGCCTTCTCTTACCGGAGATGTTTCAACCCAATTTGAATTTATCGAGCACGCAAGAAAGTTCAAGTATCAGTATATGTTCTTTGCTGCAAAGATCATGTCTGAGGCAATTTATAATTACTGGAATCTCACAAAAGATATGAGTGTTTCTGATATTTATAATGATCAATCTGCTTATAAAGAACCATTTATTTACGTGACAAATTCATTAAGAATTGTCATCCGGGGAGTAGGGGATGATGTCTATACAAAAGATGCAGATCTTCTTATAGATATTGGCGGAGATGACATTTATCAAAACAATGCAGGCGGATGTAGATCGAGTTTTGAAGAGATCGCAGTTTGCATAGACCACAACGGAAATGATACCTACGACTCTCCAAATGATACGTATGTGCAGGGTTTCGGTTTTTTAGGCTGTGGTTTTCTGGCTGATTTCAATGGAAATGATATCTATTCTGCAAAGCATTTTGCGCAGGGTGCTGGTGTGTGTGGAGTTGGAGTGCTCTGGGATGAGTCTGGTTTTGATACGTATGATGCTCATGCATTCTGCCAGGGAGCAGGTATGTTCGGGTTGGGCATGCTGCTGGATAATAATGGTGAAGACATATACGATTGCGCGACACTCGGACAGGGTGGGGCAACCACTCTCGGCATGGGCGTTCTCTCCGATCTGGATGGAGATGACCGATATTACTTAGCTATTGATGAATCAAAAGACAAATTGGGAAACCTTGCAGGTTACGGACAGGGAGGCGCGCTTTCATTTAGAAATTATCCATGGAGCAAGAAACTCACTGCATACGGAGGTGCGGGACTGCTTTTTGATGCATCCGGCAATGACCGCTACTGGGCAAAGGGCTGGTGTGATCAGGGAGGAAGCTATATCATGTCTTTGGGTGCATTAGTCGACCAATCTGGAAATGATCACTACACTGCAAATACTGGTCAGGGCAGCGGAATTCATATCACCAATGCAATCCTGATCGATAAAGAAGGGCATGATATTTATGAAGGAGGTTTCCGCACAGGTGGATCAGGTGGAGATCGATCTCCGGGATTCTTCATAGATTATGCAGGAAATGATGTGTATAGATCCGGAACTTCTTCCTATGGAACAGGTGTGAAACCCGCGAGTTACTCACTTTTTATAGATTACCAGGGCGCAGACACATATATTTGTGATGAGCCAGAGAATGAAATCACTTTCAATAACTGGCAAAGTTTTGGTGGAGTATGGCCTGGATCAGAACCCTATAGCTGCCCATATGCTATTTGCATGGATCTTGAGGGAGAAGATGATTATCACGTTAGGTATCATAAAAATAATTGTGAAAGATCGAGTTTCGGGCACGGGATTTTCATAGATACTGAGTGGAATGAGGGTGATGTAATTGGGGAGATCACCAACGAACTGAAAAAGCAGAAGTTGCCAGAACTAAGCGATAAGATAAAGGAATCGACGTATTACAGAGATATTACAGAATTATTGTCATCGAGTGCGTTTATCCGTTTTCAGGCAATTGGGAAAATAATTCGGAACTCTGCAGACATCATACCTTATCTTACTGAAACCCTCAAGACTTCAGAAAACCGAAATGTAAATCGTGATGTTCTTGAGATAATTCACTATTACATTATGAATAATATGCTGGATGAGAATACTGAGAAGGAACTGATCTCATGTTTGGATTCACCTGATGAAGAAGTACGTTATGTTATCGCAGATGATATCGGAATGTGGAATATTGAAACAGGCGAAAATGCACTGTTAAACATTGCAGTGTCGGATACTTCTGCGGATGTACGATATGCAGTATTAAGATCATTAGTACAGTTGGAATCAATGAAAGGACTTCTTATTGCCCGCAGATTATCAGAAAAAGATCCATCGGAAAAAGTGCGTAGAATTGCGACAGACTACCAGGGTGTTGTTGATGATGGAGTTGATCCTTTTCCTTTGTTGAGCTATATTCTACAGCATGATTCTTCTCCATCTGTTCGAGTTGAAGCAGCGGAAGCATTTGGAAAACTCAAAGATGATAGAGCTGTTCCTCTACTTAGAAAAGCATCGCAATCTTTTGATGTGTATCTCCAGCGTGCTGCAGGGAAAAGTCTCGCAGAATTAGGATATATTGAGGGAATCGATATTCTGATAAAATCTCTCTCATTTCCTTCGATAGATGCGTTTGAAAATTATAACTATAATGTTCCAAATTTTATTTCTATGTACTCCGGATTTGACCTACCCGAATCAGAACGATATGATCAGCAGAAATGGCGTGAATGGTTTGATAAAAATAAATTCCAAATCGATATTCAAGAGAATCTGAAGAATTTGGATGTGTACCATGTTTTGCAGGATTCAATAGACCAATTTGAGCAACAAGAGAAAATACCATTTCTTGAAAAATTTGTAGCCTCTCATTCGAATTTTATTAAAGCAAAGAAGGATCTCGCCCAAATTCTGAACAGAGCTGCCTGGGATATGGTAACTGCTCCGGAAACTTCCGAAAAATATAATCCCAAGAGTGGGGTAGAATATGCAAAACGAGCCGTCGAACTCGACCCTCAATTGAATTATATTGACACACTTGCAGAAGCATATTATCAAAATGGTGATTATGCTAATGCACTTAAAATATGCAACGATATTATAGGGGATAATCCGAAAGATAAGATGTTTTTAGAGAGAAAAGAACTGTGCGAAAAGAAACTCCAAAATTAAAAATTTCTAAGTTATTGACGGAAATTATTTATTTTTTCTATTTTGAAATTAGTTTTTTACTAAATATATAAGGATGACTATGGAAAAGTTTGATATCAATAATTACAAAGAATTCAATATAGTTTTACAGCAACTAAATGAACTTATTGGGAAACAAAGTAAACATATCAAAGAGCTTATTCATATTGGTGAGTCCCTCTCAGCAAAAAATAGTCTGGTAAACATTTTTACTCTGATCCTCAACGAAGCAATGGATTATGCAAATGCCGATGGGGGCACTATTTATATTGTCTCTAATGATAAAAAGTTCCTTGATTTCAAACTAACCTATAATAAATTTCTGAATTTAAGAATGGGGAATGTGGATGCACCGATAACATGGCCAAGCATACCACTCTATTTAAAAACCGGTTTAGCAAATATGAGCTATATGGTCTCTTATGTGTATCATACAAAGGATAGCAAAACCTTTGATGATGTGTATGAACAGAAGCTGTTTGATAATGCTGGCACTCAAAAATTTGATACACGCAATAAATATCGTTCTGAATCAATGGCAGCTATTCCGCTAATAAATCATGAAGATGTGGTGATGGGTGTGATCCAGCTCATTAATGCGATGGATAATGATGGTAACATTATTCCATTTGGAACAGACCATATTGAAATGCTTAATTCTCTTGCGTCGCAAGCTGCTATCTCACTTTCTAATACAAGACTAATTGAAAATCTTGAAGAATTGCTTCTGCAATTTATCAAATCTATCGGTTCCGCAATAGACAGAAAATCCAAATATACTGCCGGGCATGTCAAACGGGTGGCAACACTTACAGAAGAAATAGCCCAAAGAATAAATGAGGATGAGGATGGTTTTTTCAAAGATGTGTATTTTAATGGTGATCAATTAAAAGAACTCTCGATGGCAGGGTGGATGCATGATGTCGGTAAAATTGTCACGCCTGAATATATCATGGACAAATCAACTAAACTCCAGACGATCATTGATAGAATTGAGCTCATAAAAATTCGATGTGAACTGTTGAAACAAGTCATCAAAAAAGATATTAATAAATTGCAGTTAGATAGCAAGCTAACCAAAGAAAAAAAGCAAGAACTAATAAAAATTTCCAATCAAATAGACCAAGACATTTCTCTGATTGAGAAAATGAATTTTGGCGTGGAAAAATTTTCAGATGAAAACAAAAATGAAATAAAACGAATATATTCTTTTTCCTATTTTTCAGAAGGAAAAGAATACAAGATCATCTCTGAAGACGAGATGAAGAATCTAATGATAAGCAGAGGCACTCTTACTGATGATGAATTTGCCATTATGAAAGATCATGCACAGGTAACCTGGGAAATGCTTTCTACTCTTCAATTTCCCAAAAAGTATGAGAATGTACCCCTCTATGCGGCTTCACATCATGAGAGATTGGATGGGGGTGGGTACCCTAACAATCTACCTGAAGCAAAGATACCTATGCAAGCTCGCATAATTGCCGTGGCTGATGTCTTTGAAGCGCTTCTTAGCATACGTCCTTATAAGAAAGGAAAAAAGATCAGTGAAGCATTGAAAATAATGGCTTTAATGGTTCGAGACCACCAGCTTGATAAAAATGTGATGGATATCTTGTTGGATTCCGGGTTGTATATGTCCTTTGCCAAAAAAATAGCTAAACAAGAACAGATCGACAAAGTGGATATTAATATTTTTAAAAGTATTTATCATATAGAAAAATGAAAAAACTCCTTTTGCTCATTGCAGTTTTGGTACTGACAACTTACTCACTTCAGGGGATAACAGAAGTTGATAGTCTTAAAATTGCAGTGCAAGATGCTCCGATCGATGAGCGAATTTCCATCCTAAACACTCTCGCGACAAAATACTGGTATATCGACCCGGATTCAAGTATCTTTTTTGCATGCAGAGCACTCGAACTTGCTCAAACCAGTAAAGATAAGATGCATGAAGCTGAAGCATATCATAAATTAGGCGGAGCTTACTATTTTCTCAGTGATTACAGTAAAGCCCTTGAAAACTATAAGAAGTCTTTGCTGATCAAGAAAGAACTTATGGACAATGAGGGAGTAGCAAAGATCTCTAATAATATCGGTATGATATATCAGGAGTTGGGAAGCTATGATAAAGCATTAGATAACTATATGCTCGCTTTGCAGTTTTATGAGGCTTCTCAGGATGAAAAAAAAATAGCAGTTATACTTAACAATATCGGCACAGTATACGGAGACCTGAAAAACTACGATAAAGCATTGTTTTCCTATATGCATTCTTTAGAGATCAAACAAAAGCTTGATGATAAAAGGGGTATTGCAAGCACACTTCATAATATTGGACGAGCATATGATAATTTGAAAGAGTATGATAAAGCTCTTGAATACTACGAGCGCTCAATAGTTCTAAAAAAAGAATTGAATAATCAATATGGTCTCGCTCTCACAATGAACAATATTGGTAAAGTCTATTCCGAACAGAATAAAATTGAGAAAGCTCTTACATATTATGATGATGCCCTGCAGATCGAAGAAGCTCTTGGAGATAAGTTCGGAGAAGCCAATACTCTAAATAATATTGGTGAAGCATATATAACTCTGTATGATTTGAGCAAAGCTGAAAATTATATACAACAAGCACTGGAAATAGCGCAGGAAATAGATGCGAAATATATTATTGAAGCTAGTTATCTATATTTATCTGATCTTCATGAAATGAGAGGACAACCTGAAAAAGCTTTGATTTATTATCAAAAAATGTTTGAAATAAATCAGGAAATATTCAATGAGCAGGTACGTGATAAGATAGCAATGCTCCAAACCAGATATGAGACTGAGAAAAAGGATCAGGAGATCGAACTCTTAATTAAGGAAAGAGATATTAATGAACTCACCATTGAGAAACAGCAAAACTTAAGAAATTTTCTTATTGTGCTCATTTTCTTAGTTATCATTATTGCAATAATAATGTATATAAGTTATCGTCAAAAAAGAAAAGATAATCAAGTTATCGCTGAGGAAAAAGCAAAGTCTGACAAACTTTTGTTGAACATCTTGCCTGTTCGAATTGCACATGATTTGAAAGAAACCGGCACGACAGAACCCGAGTTATTTAAAGATGTGTCGGTTTATTTTTCTGATATTGTGGGTTTTACAGTTGCTTCTGCCAATCTTACCCCGAAAAAGCTCATTGATGAATTAAATGAGATATTTACTGCTTTTGATGAAATCATAGAAAAATATGAGTGCGAACGGATAAAAACGATTGGCGATGCATATCTTGCTGTTGGAGGAATGAACAGAAGTAATGAAACGCCTGCAATAAATATAGTTCGCGCAGCCATTGCGCATATAGAATATTTGAAAAAACGAAATAAATCATCCGATATTAAATGGCAGATCAGAGTCGGCATCCACACTGGAGATGTGATAGGTGGTGTGGTGGGTATAAAAAAATATATTTATGATGTATTCGGTGATACAATAAATTTGGCAGCAAGAATGGAACAATATTCGGATACGATGAAAATTAATATTAGTGAAGATACATATCAATACCTAAAAAACAATTTTACCTGTATCGAACGGGACGGTATTGTTGTGAAAGGAAAAGGAGTAATGAAAATGTATTTTGTGGAAGGTGTTATATGAAGCAATTACCAATTTCAATCTTATATGTAGAGGACGAACATATTATTCTTCAATCAGTCACAGAATTATTAGAGGATAAAGTTCGAGACCTATATCTCGCGATGAACGCCACTGAAGCGCTTGAGCTTTTTAAGAAACACAAACCCGATGTGGTTATTACGGATATAAAAATGCCGGGTATGGATGGGCTGGCGCTTCTAAGGGAAATAAAAAAGATAAAAAGCGATACGAAGCTGGTGATCCTGACTGCATTTGGGAAAAAAAATTATCTCATGGATGCGATCACCCTTGGGGTTGACAAATTTATTTTGAAACCTATTGAAGAAAGTTCTTATTTTCAAGAATTGCAGGATCTATCCAACTCTATAAAATTAGAAAAACAGCTCAAACTTGAAGAAGAACGAAGAAAAAAAGCTCAGAAAGAATTGGAAGATGCGAATAAGAGATTGAGCAAATTAGCCAGAACCGATCCGTTAACAGGACTGTCCAATCGTCGGGATATTTATGAGAAAATAGAATATGAGATTAGTCGTTTTGAAAGAAATAATGAAACTTTTGCAATTGTTATCGGGGACATAGATGATTTTAAAAATGTCAATGATAACCTTGGACATGATGCAGGTGATTTCGTGCTCTTTTCTCTTGCTCATCAGATGCACTCCATGCTTCGAAAGCAAGATATTGTCGGAAGATGGGGGGGAGAGGAGTTCATATTAATGCTTCCTAATACAAAATTAGACGGCGCAAAAATAATTGTTGAAAAAGTCAGAGAGGCTATCCAGGATAAAGTGATACATTATAAGGATAAGGAAATATCCGTAACAATTACCTTTGGTATAGTGATATTTGATGAAATGCAACCGATAAATGATTGTATAAAAAAAGCAGATGTTGCACTCTATAAAGGGAAAAAGAAAGGGAAGAACTGTGTAGTAGTGTATGAATAATAAATGATTTAAAAGATTAAGATTTGAATTTATAAAGATATTAACAAACTACACTAATCTAATTAGAGGTAAAAATCTTTCCTACTCCAAAAAAACTTGACGCTCGATATGAGCGTATTAATTTTTTGTTCAAATTTTTTTGAATAAAAAATCAAGGATGAATGTTAATAATAAAAATGACTAAAAAATATTTGCCATTGCTTTTGCTAACTATCTTACTATTAGCCAGTTGTGCAGATTTTCTTGAACCAATTATTAACAATGGGGAGCTTGTGATCGAAGCAATTATTCCCACTATCGGCTTTGCCAGAGATGTATTTGTCTCTGATGATTATATCTATATAGCCGAAGATCAAGCTGGTTTTTCTATTTATGATAAGACTAATAATTTGCTTGTGACACATTATTATGGAAATATTGAAAATGCCCGGCTTATTCAAGCAGTCGATGCTATTAAGCAAGTTTTTGTATACGATCAATATGGAAGTCCTGCTGCGATAATGGTTTATGATATTACCGATCCTTCAAATCCCGCTGAAATGCCACCCATTACTGGTCAGACCGGCGATATTGAAGCACTGGTCTGTGATATTCAGCCAGATAACAGTATCGATGTTTTATGGACTCATACCAATATTTATCAGTATGGAAATTATGATAATATTTGGCTCGGTTCTTATGCATATAACTTTCCCAATGCAGTCGGAGGATTTGATATTGTAGACACTCTGCTTTTTGTAACAGGAGAACAGAGAGGATTGTATATCACAAACCGTAATGATGGCACTATCATAAGTGAAGTTAATACTCCCGGAACAGCAGTCGATGTTAAGGTGTATGGCAATTATGCTTATATTGCAGATAAAGAATATGGAATCTCTGTCATTGATATTTCAGATATTACTCAACCTGAGCTGATTTACAATCACGATACTTCCGGATATGCTCAGAGAATCGACGCTGAAGAAGATTATCTTACGGTTGCTTCCGGTGGCGGGGGAGTATATCTGTTTGATATTTCAGACAGAGCTCAACCGGAATTCACAGATCGCTGGGATGATTCGGATATCGGGTATACCTATGATGTAGATATTCACGAGGGGGAAGTATTTGTTGCAACCCGTGAGGGTGTATATCGAATGTTGATAATTAATGATAAATAAAAAAAAGCATAGAGGATCCAAATGAAAAAAACGTTCTTAATTATTATTCTCAGTTTTATTTGTTTTTCAAATGTAAATGCTTCATCCAGTGACACTGTTGCTCTTTCTCAGGATGAAAAAGTAATGAAATGTCAATTTTCAAACTTACAAGTATCAGAACTGCATTTTGAACTTCCGGACTTTGAACAATTTTCAATGTATGAAAAGAATGTTAAGTACACCAAAATCACCATTCCGACTGAAGGAGCATTAGTGCTCGAAGGGTATCCCGATCTCCCTGTTATCAGCAGACTTATTGCTATTCCCTCTCAAGGATCAGTAAGTTATGAAATTGAAAATATATATGAAGAAGTTATCTTAAATGTTGAGATATATCCATACCAGGGAGAAGAAAGAACGGTTGAAAATTTCCTTCGGAATGAAAAAGTATACCAAGGGAATGCCCCCTTTCCTTCTGAAATTATTACCGTGTCGGAACCTCAGATATTGCGTGATCTGCGCCTTGTCCGCGTGACGATACAACCATTTCAATATTTCCCCGAAACAAAAGAACTGCGAATTATTAAAAATGCTGATATACGGGTGACCACATCCGGTACTGGTGGAGTGAACGAGAAATCCTCCCAAAGGAAAATTTCACGATTTTTTGAGCCGATATACAAATCCGTTGTACTTAATTATGAAGAAATTTTTACTGATGTCGAGTACCAGGAGCCCTGTTACTTATTTATCTATCCAACCGACAATACCGTTCAGAACTATCTTTCCTATCTTACCGAGTGGAAACATCAAAAGGGATTCCATGTTGAAACTACCGACCTTTCTCATACAGGTTCGAGTTTATCACAAATTAAAGCTTTTATACAAAATGCTTATAACACATGGGCATATCCACCGGAATTTGTTTGTCTAGTAGGTGATGCTGATGGTTCATACAATATACCAACCGGGTACTATTCTGGAGAAGGTGACCAGTATTATGCATTGCTTGAAGGTAGTGATATTCTAGCTGATGCCATTATTGGAAGACTCTCCTTCAACACAATTCTGGAATTTCAAACAATTATATCAAAAATACTTAATTATGAAAAAACTCCTTATATGGCAAATACGGATTGGTATAAAAAAGCATTGCTTGTGGGCGATGCTTCTTCTTCAGGTCCTTCATGTATCTCTACATGTAAATTTGTTAAAGAGATCATGCAGGATTACTCAACCGAATATGCCTATGATGAAGTCTATTCAAATCCCTTTGTGTCAGGAATTTCAAACTCTATCAATAATGGTGTAAGCTATTTTCATTATCGTGGTTATTACGGCATGAGCGGCTGGAATAATGGTGATATTTCAAATCTTTCAAATGGTTTTCTTCTTCCTTTTGTCGTCATACCAACTTGTGGAACCGGAGATTTCCAGGGTACAACAGGACGTTCTGAATATTTTTTAAAAATTGGTTCTCCATCTGCACCAAAAGGTGCGATCGCAGCTATTGGAAGCGCAACGCTCAGTACCCATACATGCTTTAATAACTGTATTTCTGCAGGCGTTTTTAATGGTGTATTCCGTGATCATATATTTAATCCGGGAGGTGCATTAGTCCGTTCTAAACTCAGTCTATATGTCAGTTATCCTACGAATCCTAATAACTGGGTTGATAAATTTTCCTATTGGAACAATCTTATGGGTGATCCTGGTATGGAATTGTGGACAGGCGTACCTATTGAGCTGGACGTGACACATCCTACAACAGTTGCGGTTGGAACAAATAATATAGAAGTCACCGTAAAGAACATATTTGGTTTTACAATTGAAGATGCCTGGGTAACAATTGTTCAGGAGGGTGATAATATCTTTGAAAGCGGTTATACTGACGAAGATGGAAAAATTATTTTGCCTATTAATACATCCATCTTAGAAAATGTAACTATAACCGTTACAAAGCATGATCACATTCCATATATTTCTGAATTTAGTATCACTCAAGCAAGCAGTTTTGCAAGCGTTTCTCAGATAGTGATAGATGATGATAATAGTGGGTCTTCCTCTGGGAATAATGATGGACTTGTTAATCCGGGAGAAGACATAGAACTAATTATACGTTTGAAGAACCATGGAACATATGATCTTCATAATGTTACGGCAATCCTTGATACAAACACTCCGGGAGTTACGATAACTGATAATACAGAGGATTTTGGAACTATTATTTCTAACCAGACAGTGCAATGTTTAGACGATTTTGACTTTTCCGTTGATGCCGATGTTCTTGGGGGTTCTGAGATATCTTTTGATCTCGTTATTACTGATAGTGCATCAGATGAGTGGACAGACAGGTTCACAATACCCATTGACGGAGCGAATCTTGACTTTGTAGAATGCACTATTATTGATGGAAATGATGGGATATTAAGTCCGGGAGAAACTGCACAAGCAATTATCACTCTTAGAAATTCCGGAACAGTTACTGCTTATTCTGTTGATGGTCTTCTTCAAAGTGATGATGATGCTATCGTTATCAATGACAGTCTTGGTTATTGGGGTGTTATATATGCGAATGACACGGGCACGAATAATACAAACTCTTTTGAAGTATATGCAGACACTCAGATCATACCGGGCACTCAATTCCAATTACCTCTTCATTTATCGAATACTGATGGATATGATGACAATGTTATAGTTACAATTGAAGTTGGAATCGTTGATATCGGTGATCCTTTAGGACCTGATCAATATGGTTATTACTGTTATGATGATGGAGATACAGACTATGATATAGCACCTTTTTATTCCTGGATCGAGATTGATCCTGATAATGGGGGTAACGGTACGATCTTGAATCTGTATGATGGTGGTGATGATGGTGATATCGAGTCGATAGAAATCCCATTCAGCATGACCTTCTATGGGCGCTTTTATCATTATATCGCAGTATGTACAAATGGATGGATTGCCCCGGGTGGAAGCGAAGAATTTGCGTTCATGAATAGACCTATACCCGAATTGCTAGGACCTTCACCAATGATCGCAGCTTTCTGGGATGATTTGAAAACTTCTACGAATGGAAATATATGTTACAAATATGACAGCAGCGCACATTATTTTGTTGTTGAATGGTCTCATTCGAGAAATGACTATAATAATGCAGAAGAATCGTTTCAAGTTGTGATATATGATCCTGCATATTATCCTACTCCAACAGGAGATTCCGATATATTAATTCAGTACAAGGTTTTTAATAATGTAAATGCAGGTTATTATTCTGGCTATTCTATTCAACATGGAGAATATGCAACGATTGGTTTGGAAGACCACTCTGGGAAAGTTGGTCTTCAATACAGCTTCTGCAATCAATATCCTACTGCTGCGAAAACTCTGAGCAACAACTCGGCAATTCTATTTACAACTCGAGGTTCACAAATTCTTGATCCTCCGATAGCTGGTGTCTCTCCTCTGGAATTCAACTTTCAAATTGATCAGGGACAGACCGGGTCGGATGTACTTAATATCACAAATACCGGTGAATCCAATCTTATATATTCTATCGAAAAAGATTATGATACAGATCGTGATGGGGGAGGTCCAGACAGCTATGGCTATGTATGGACTGATTCAAATGATCCAGGCGGTCCTAATTATGATTGGATAGATATCAGCAGCATCGGAACTGAAGTGAATTTTACTCATAATGATGTTGCTTCCTGTCCTTTTAATATTGGTTTTGACTTTGATTTTTACGGAGAAACTTACGACGAATTCATCATAAATCCGAACGGGTGGATAGGATTCGGGAGCGATTGGGATGATTATCACAACTATTCGATACCGAGAAGCGATGCACCAAAACCCGCTATCTTCGGATTCTGGGATGATCTTGATCCTCTTCAGGGGGGAGATGTGTATTATTATTCTGATGGATCTGAGAATTTAATAATCTGGTTTGATCATGTAATACATTTTCCCGGAAACACTAACGGCACATATGATTTTGAAATAATCATAAAAAGCGATAATACGATCAAATATCAATACCGATCACTGAGTGGAGCGCTTAACTCTTGTACGGTTGGTATCCAGAACGCGACCGGTTCAGTCGGTCTGGAAGTTGTGTATAATAACAGCTATCTGCAAAACAACCTTGCTGTTGAGTTTTATAGAGTGATAGACTGGCTTACTGTTGACCCGACGAGCAGCGTTGTTTTTCAAAATGATACACAGATCGTTGATATTATAGTTGATACTGACGACCTGGAATATGGACAAAATTATCAGTGTGATCTCTATCTCACTACAAATGATCCTAATCTCAGCCAAATAGTCATACCTGTATATTTAACAGTAGGCAACATTGATCAAGGTACCGTACTTGGAAATGTAACATTACTTGGTGGATCATCCACAATGGATGATGTTACTATAGATATCGGTAGTATAACTATATATCCTAATGCTTCAGGATATTTTGAAATTGATGTACCTATCGGTAACTATACTTTTGAGGCAACTTGCCCCGGATACGACAGTTATGTTGAGGATATTGAAGTTTTGCTTGATCAAGCCACAACAGTAAATCCTATCCTCGAATATGTCGAAGCACCCGAAGAAGCGTGGATTGAACTTTCTGAAGATTATCGTGCCACTGTTATTTGGAATAGTGTTCCTCAATATGATGCGAAATTATTCCAGTCCTACACACTTGCACGGCAAGTTGATGCGAGCAATTGGATAATTCTTCAAGAAGGATTATCCGATACGACTTATACTGATAATCTATTTAACCAGTCAGATGGAGAATATAAATATGGCGTGAAAGCAGTATACGAATTCGCGCAAAGTGGGCTTACTCAATCTGAAGCGCTGCCAATCTTCCGCTTTGTTGATGCCCAATTTGAATTCACACTTTCTGACGGACAGGTGCCGGAAGGTATTCATTTCACTTTAACAGGATTGGATACGATCTATACACAAGTATATGTGGACACAACACAAACAAATGGAATCTTAACTTATACGGATGTTTTCAAAACAGACTATCATCTCATAGCAGAAAAAGCTGGATATGAAACGATAGATGAAACTATCACAATTGATGATGAAACAACGAATTTTGAATATACTCTTCAATTCATTACCGCTGTCGGAGATGAGCCGGTTCCGCTTGTGAGTAAGATCGAGCAGAATTACCCTAATCCCTTCCATGTTTCCGGATACTCTCAAGGAGGAACTGAGATCAATTATCACGTTCATAAGCCAGCTCGTGTTTGTGTTGAGATATTCAACATCAAAGGTGAACGTGTTACGACATTAGTCAATAAAAGCATGACACCTGGCGTCTATTCCACCACATGGGATGGACTGAACGATCAGAAAAAATCAGTAAGTTCCGGCATTTATTTCTATAGATTAATGCTTGATAATAATACCATAGAAAGCAGAAAGTGTATTCTAATTAGATAAATAAAGGTTAAATATGCCAGTAAGACAGGAAGACCCAAAATGTTTTTAAAGGTTTTAATTTGTTATATTCTTTGTGACTTTGTTCCTTGGTGGCAACAAGAAGGGTAAGAAGAAATTCAATATGCCACAAAGACTCGAAGACCCAAAGATTCACAAAGAAAGATTCAAACCTATTCCTGAATCAACAGAAAAGATAGGTAAGTTGATAATTGATTCGGCATTCAAAGTACACAATAATCTGGGACCAGGTCTATTGGAGAAAATATATGAAGTATGTTTTTGTCATGAACTATCTAAGCGGGGCCTAAAGTATCAAAGACAGGTAGATATTCCAATTGTTTACGACGATCTTGAATTTAAAGAAGGATTGAGGCTTGATGTACTAGTTGAGGAATGTATTATTTGTGAGTTAAAAGCCATCGAGATAGTTAATCCAGTATGGGAAGCCCAGATTATAAGCCATTTAAAACTTACTAATAAGAGACTGGGGTACTTGATAAATTTTAATGTACCAAAAATTAAAGATGGTATTAGAAGGTTTGTTAATTAAACCCACAATGTTATTAATGGGTTTAGCTTGTTGTATTCTTTGTGACTTAGTGCCTTCGTGGCAACAAGAAAGGTAAAAAGAAATTAAATATGCCACAAAGACAGGAAGACCCAAAGATTCACAAAGGAAATTTTAACGGATTTGGCTTTAATTTTGGACATTCCACAAGCAGTGGCTTGGGAACGAGAAGTTAGTTTAACTTTGTGTATTTTTCGTGACTTGGTGCCTTCGTGGCAAATAAAAAAGTAAATATTTTTTTGGAGTTTTAATAATGAAAAAGTTTTTGTTGATCACTATAGTTCTATTTGTTTGTTCTTCAGCGTTTGCAGATGTTATTGAACATACTTATTATTTTGATGACCCTCATTTCACTCATGTGGATGCTCAATATCAACTTATTGAATTTCAATCAACACTTCAGTCTGCAATAGCAGGCAATCCTTCCATTCCGTACTATGCAGTATCTCTATTGCTTCCAGAAGGACAGGAAGCACATCAAATTGAAGTATTTCCTGAAGGCAAAACTGTGATCTTGGGAGAGTATGAACTCTATCCTATGCAGTATGTACAGCCCTATTCAAAGGGAGTTTCCGATGAGTTTATAAAAAATGAAGAACTGTACAGCGAGTCGAAAACCTACCCGGAAGCATTTCACGGCGAGCTCACAAATCATTTCATGAATGGGTATGGATTTGCTTTTACTGCGATCACTCCAGTTCAATATATCCCAAACGAAAAAAGTATTTCATATTATAAAAGTTTAACGATCAGGATAAAAACAAAACCTGTTAAAGATGCCACTACTGTTGCAATTCCAGCTTATATTACTGATCCGCAATTTAATACATTACAACAACTCGCTCAGAATGACGAGATGTTCATGAGCTATGAACGGAAGCAGCGTGATGGTGAGTATGAGATATTGCTTATCACACCCGAAGCGTTTATGAATGATTTTTCTGATCTAATAGATATGTACTTAACGCAGGGCTTGAGAACACAGATCGCAACAACTCAAACAATTAACACCTCAATGACAGGAATCGATCTCCAGCAAAAAATTAGAAACTATATTATTCAAGAGTATCAAAATAATGGAATTCAATATGTAATACTTGGCGGTGACGATGAGCACATTCCGCACAGAGGTTTTTTCTGTGAAGTGCAGTCCTCTTCGTTATATACTGATGATGATATTCCAGCGGATCTATATTATTCAGCACTTGACGGAATCTGGAATGATGATGGTGACAATCTCTGGGGTGAGATAGGGGAAGACGATCTATTGCCTGATGTGTCGGTTGGAAGAATATCTTTCAGTAATTCTACCGAGCTTGCAAACATTCTCAATAAATCTATGATGTATCAGGAAAATCCTGTACTTGGAGAGCTGACAAAACCAATTCTTGCAGGAGAAGATCTCTGGAGTGATCCTCAAACATGGGGCGGTGATTATATGGATTTGCTAATTGGCTATCATGAGGATAACGGCTATACAACAGATGGTATCCCTGCTACCAGCACTATTGAAAAATTGTATGATAGAGATGTCGGCTCCTGGAGCGCCTCAACACTTATTAGCAAGATCAATGAAGGAAAATCCTATGTCCATCATTCAGGTCATGCCAACGAGACATATTGTATGAGAATGTCCAACAGTGATATTACAAATACTAACTTTTCAAACGTAAACGGGACTACACATAATTATACGCATATATACACTCATGGATGTCTTTCAGGTGCTTTTGATTTCAATGATTGTATTGCTGAGAAGATGGTTAATTTAGAAAATTTTGCAGCTTCTTTTATCGGTAATTCACGTTACGGTTGGTTCAACGAGGGACAAACCGAGGGTCCTTCCGAACATATGCATAGAGAATATGTGAATGCTCTTTACACACTTCGAACAGACCGGATAGGCGAAGCTCATCTTAATTCAAAGATCAATACAGCTCCATGGGTAAATGCTCCCGGTCAACACGAAGAGGGGGCACTTCGATGGTGTTTCTATAGCTGCAATGTCATCGGAGATCCGGTGATATCCATATGGACGGATGAACCAATTGATATGCAGGTCATGTATCCCGACAGTATTTTTATCGGGCAAGATCAAGTACAAGTTATCGTTACAAGCATAGTATCCGAGACAGAAGGTCTGGTTTGTACGCTTATTAAGGATGGAGTATTCCATGGATCTGCAGCAGTCGGCGCAACCGGAGTTGCAAATATAAATATCGATCCCGTTTTTACGGATGTCGGCACAGTTCAACTTATTGTAACTGGTTATAATTGTTTGAAATCAACATATGATATCATGATTATTCCCAGTGCTGGCGCATATGTCATAATTGATAGCGTGGCGACCAAAGATGATAATAACAATATTCCTGAATATTCAGAAGAAGTAAGTTTTGATTTTGTGCTGAAAAATGTAGGAACCCAGGATGCAGCAAATGTGAATGCAACACTCAGCTCAGATGATGAATATATTACTTGTTCCTATTCCTCTGCTTTCTTTGATACCATTTTTGCAGGAGGAACCGCAGCTCAGCAGAATGTTCTTCCTATTCTGGTTGCTGAATATGTCCCGGATCAGCATGAAGCTATGATAACAATGGATATTACTGCAGATGGAAAGCAGAATTGGGACACTCAGTTTGCAATCATTCTTAATGCGCCGGTTCTGGAAATGGGAACTTACCAGATCGATGACAGTTCCGGAGACAACGATGGAATTCTCGATCCCGGGGAAACAGTTCTTTTAACTATCCCGACACTGAATACCGGACATGCGCTCTCGCCAATTGCTCAGGCAACACTCTCATGTTCTGAGAATTTGATCACGATACAGAATGCTATTATTTCTCTCGGACAGCTTGAAGCCGGAGGAAGTGTAAATGCGATCTTCACCGTTACTGCAAGTTCACAGCTTTTCGAAGGGACACCTATATCTTTTAATTATTCCGTTGATGCAGGGGTGTATGATCTTGATGAAGAAATCAGTATGACGGTTGGTTTGATAATAGAAGATTTCGAATCAGGTAACTTTAATATGCTCGATTGGTATTTTAGCGGTGATGCAGATTGGTCGATAACCGAATCGGATGTATATGAGGGAAATTACTGTGCCAAGTCGGGAGATATTTCAAATAATTCCATTACATCTATTATGATTGATGTGATATTAAGTCGGGAAGGTGATATTTGCTTCTGGAAGAAAGTATCCACTGAAGTTAATTATGACTACTTGCGATTTTTTATTGATGGAATTATGCAAGATGAATGGAGTGGTGAGATCGGATGGTCTGAGGAAATATTTTCAATACCTACCGGCAATCATACACTTAAATGGGTATATGAAAAAGATTATCTTATAGCAAATGGTCAGGACTGTGTTTGGATTGATTTTATTATATTTCCAAATTTTGAAGCTCCGGTTTCCAATGACGAGCCATTTCAAATCATTCATAATTTCCTTGCTGAGAATTATCCGAATCCATTTGGAAGTACAACAAATATTGAATTTGCTTTGAAGCAGTCTTCAATGGTTACTGTTGATGTTTATAATATTTTAGGACAGAAGGTTAAGACCCTCACAGAAGATGAGATGCCTTCAGGAATTCACTCTATACAATGGGATGGAAAAGATGCTTTCGGGTATCAGGTTGCAAACGGAGTGTATTTTTATCGAATGAATACTGATGAATTCCATCAAACCAGGAAAATGATCTTGATGAAATAAAAGGAGCTTGAATGAAAATTATTCCGGTATTAGTGGTATGTGTACTTTTTTCTTCTTTACTATGTGGACAAACAATCTGGCAGGATGACGGAATCCCGATCCGTCAGGGTGTGAATATAGAATGGTATCGATCTGGAGCATCGCTGAATGATGGCTCGGTAGTGTATGTATGGTCAGATACACGCCTGGGAGATCGTGACGTCTGGGGTCAGCATGTTGACGTGAATGGGAATCTTCTCTGGGGAGCTGATGGGATCATGATAAATGGTGAGATCAACAGGCAGGAAGATCCTGTTGTTATTAATACTGGAGATGGGGGAGCTATAGTCACATGGGTTGATTTCAGAAATGAAGACGCCGGCGATGTGTATGCTCAAAAATTGGATGAGAACGGGAACCTTCTCTGGGATGAATCTGGTGTTCCTTTATGCCTTGCGTCTGATGTGCAGATATCACTTAATATTGTAAATGATGCAAATCAAGGTGCTTATGTAATTTGGCAGGATCATCGAAATCCAGGTGGAGTAGATATTTACGGTACTCATATTAATGCTTCCGGTACGATTGTTGCAGGTTGGGATGCAAATGGAAATCCGATCGCTGCTCAAAATGGCGATCAGGACGGACATACTTTCTGGGAAGATGGATATGGCGGAGCTGTCGTTGCCTGGCATGACACAAGAGTTGCTACGAATGAAAACCTCTACATGCAAAGAATCGCTTCAGATGGCTCGTTGCTTTGGGATGCAGGTGGTACTCTTTTATGCGGTTCAACTGACACACAGAGTAACGTGAAAATGTGCTCTGATGGCACTGGAAATTTCATTTTTGCATGGAGAGATAAACATAACGATGCTGACGGTGATATCATGGCAATGCGCGTAGATATCAATGGAAGTTTTTTATGGGCTGGCGATGTCCCGATATTCCAGGATGATAGCGTTCAAAAGGACCCGAGAATCACTGGATCATCAGATACTGGCGCTTTTGTGGCGTGGGTTGATTACCGTAATGATCCATACTCTTCAGATATTTATGCACAAAAAATTGATGTGAGTGGAGCACTTCTCTGGACTGCTACAGGGCTTGCACTTTGTACTGCCCCGAATGATCAGCTCGAGCCGCGCCTTACAAATGATGCCAATGCCGGATGCTATTTTGTGTGGACAGATGGTCGCGATGGAGGGCATCCTCACGAAGATATTTATATGCAGCATGTAAGTGATATCGGTTCAATAGAATGGGAAGCCAACGGCAAAATAATATGTAATGCATATGGTGAGCAATTTTCTCCGCTTCTCAGAGGTAATGGATCTGGAAAAGTTTACACTATATGGGGTGATAATAGAACCGGATCAACAGGACTTTATTTGCAAATACTGGATGGAGCAGGAACAGAATATATTACCACTAATGGAAAACCGATATATTACGGCTTGTGCGGAGATGCAAAAAATTATTCTCTGTTTGAAGCAGATGAAAAATCACTCATTCTGTGGGAAGATAGTAGAAGTCCTTATATTGGCAATCAATTATATATGCAAGTACTTAGTGATGATGGTTCGGTGGATCTTCTGCTGAATGGAGAATCTCTAACTGATCCAACTGGATATGACCAGGAGAATGTTGAAGCTGTCTATTCAGCTTCAGAAAATGAATTGGTTGCAGTGTGGGAGGAGAATAGATCAGGTTTCAAACAAATATTTGCACAGGCAGTAGATGATCAATGCAACTCTCTTTGGGCAAATACCGGTTTAGCTTTGGGTGAATATTTTGGTGAACAGCAAAATCCGAAAGTTTCATCAGTAACCGGTTCAAGATCAGTGGAATATTATACAGGATGGTCGGATTATCGTGATTTTATGGATCCGGGAATCTACGGTCAAAAGGTTATTGATGGAGTGTTGCAATGGGATGATGAAGGTGTTGAGATCGTAAACCGATCTGGTGAAGATAAACTAACTGATATTGTAGATTTGTATTATATCTTTCAAAGCGGAGCATGGAATGATCAGAATATTTATGTGAAGCTTATTGATACCGACGGAAATACTGCAGCCGGATGGCCTGATGAAGGTATTGCCGTCTGCACCGCAACCGGGAATCAGGATAATGCAACCGGTGTGATCGTACCTGAGGGCTTGCTCGTGATCTGGGAAGACACCCGTGATAGTGTGCTTGCAGTATATGGGCAGATCGTAGCCAGTAACGGCTCAGTACTGTGGCAGGATAATGGTATTCCGATTGCTAATTATGACAACGACCAATCATCTCATGCATATATCTATGAGGATGAACTCTATGTTACGTGGGAAGATTTCCGAAACGGAATTGATTATAATATTTTTGGGCAAAAGGTACAGACCTCGAACGGTGCCCTTCTCTGGAATCCTGATGCAGTAGCAATTGTTGATGTAGTCGGAGATCAAACCAGCCCGGCACTCTCTATGATTGGAACTAATCTCTGCGTCCCCTGGCAGGATTTCCGTAATGGAACAAATTCGGATATATTCGGACAAAAAATTTCTTCAGATGGAAATGTGCTCTGGGCAGCTGATTTGCCAATATGTACGGCAATTAAAAATCAGTCAGGACCTCTCACTGTTCCTTTTGATGATAATTATGCAAGTGTTATCTGGCAGGATGCGCGATCAAGCGGTAAAGCAGATATTTACAACATTTATGCCCAGAAAATAGAAATAAATGAAGTATCAATTGATGATCCTCACTATGAGAATAATAATCTTATTGCACATTACCCAAATCCGATCAAAGGATCAGTATATTTTACTTTGAGAAATATTGCTCTAAATTCAAAAAGTACTCTTGATATCTTCAATCTCAAAGGGCAACGGGTTTTTTCATATACATTTGATACTGGTCAGAGCGGCTTTGAGTGGAATACATGTGAAATAAATGGAACATCTGTTCCTAACGGTGTATATTTTTATAAATTTGTAAATAATGACAATTCATCAATAAATAAATTACTTATATTAAGGTAAATCATGAAAAAATATTGTTTCCTGGTGCTATTGTTTTTTGTTGCTATACCTTTATCTGCACAGGTTGCGCTTCCATCGAGGTATCATACCTATGATGAGATCAAAGCTGAATTGGATTCCCTTCAGCTTGAGTATCCTGATCTTGTATTTGTAGATTCTATCGGAGTCACAAAAACGGATTCATTACCGATTTGGGCTGTAAAACTTTCTGATAATGCTATTGATGATGAAGATGAACCAGCAGTTCTGTATGTGGGGCAATGTCATGCTGAGGAGATCCTGGGCGTAGAGATCACAATGTATATGATCAATGAGATACTTGGGCATTTTTATCAAACTCCTTATTCGATCTGGCTGAGTGAACTGGAAATATGGTTTATTCCTTCGATCAATCCGGAGGGATTACAGGTTGTAATGGATGGATGGGATACTGCTTTCAGAAAAAATAAACGAGATAATAATCTCAATGGGATTTTTGATTTCCAACCAGGTCCGGGTCATGATATAGACGGCGTCGATCCGAATAGAAATTATTCCTATAACTGGGTTCACGGAGATACTTTATACGAGCCAAGTGGAGAAGAGCGGTACGATTATTACAGAGGTCCTTATCCATTTTCAGAAGGTGGTACAGAAGCTGTAAAATGTCTCGCAAAAGAACAGCAATTCCTCTATTCGATCAACTGGCATTCCTCACGCACAGGGAATTTTTCTGAGAAGGTTTTCTATTCATGGGAATGGGATGGTTTTAAACAGTCACCGGATTTTGACTTCAATAAAATAATTGGTGAAACGGTCGCATCACTAATAGAGACAGAGGATGGTACAGGTCATTATGAGCCATCACCTTCCCGCGGGCGAAAAGGAAATGCGCACGATTGGTTTTATAATACATTCGGCACTGTGCAGCTACTCATCGAGTGTGGAACAGAGAATCTACAGCCAAATGCCGCACTTGTAGATGATACCTGCGAACGCTGTAAGATCGGTGCTTACTGGATGATGAACCGAGTACTTGGCTGTCAAACTGATGCAGCTATGCTGACAGGTCATATCGAGGATGCTCAAACGGGTTTGCCTGTTCGAGCTGAAGTGTACGTAAACGATCATGATATTGTGAGTTTTACTCCAAGAATTTCAGATGAATTATACGGGCGTTACTGGCGGTTGCTCGAACCGGGCACATATTCTGTTACATATAGAAAAAAAGGATACCAGGATACAACACTCACAAATGTAACTATTAATAATTCAACCTGCACGATCAAAGATGTTGTCCTTGAACCGCTTCAAGAACTCACAGTTGCAGGCAGTATTCATAATAATGGCACACCAATGCAGTGCGATGTTATCCTTAATGATGGCTATTTTGCAGATACTTTATCACTGAATGGAATTTTTAGTTTTAATTATTATGTTAGAACCTATCAAGCATCCTTTTTTACACAGGGATATGTTCCACAGGTAATAGAACTTACTATTGAAAACGGCATGGATGCTCTGGATATAAATTTTCAACCTGAAGTAGTTGTTTTCGAGGAAAACTGGGAATCGGGAATGGATGGCTGGAATGCTCAAGATTATTGGTGCCTGTACCTCGAATCCTATGAAGGCAGTTTTGCCTTGCGCGATAATGGTGACCGATTTTATCATAATGGTTTTGAATCTACGATAAAAACGAGTTCATCCATAAATCTGAATGGTGTGAATGACGATCTCGCTCTCACATTCTGGCACAAATATCACACTGAATGGGAGTTTGACAGCTGCTTTGTGGAGATATCATCAAATAATCAGGATTGGACTGTACTTGCTTCATATTCCGGTGTGCAGCAGGATTGGCAGCAGGCAATAATTCCTTTGCATGATTGGATCGATACACACAGCTACCTGCGTTTCCGAATACAAACCGATTCTTATCTGAGTGATCCCGGTTGGCTTGTAGATAATATTTCATTGATCTCATCACACGGAAATGGTGATCCTCAAACTCCGGATTATGTTCTGCATCAGAACAAACCGAATCCTTTCAGGTTCATTACTTTTTTCCCGTATGAAGTTAAGAATCCTCATAATGAGAAGCTTACACTTTCACTTTTCAATATTAAGGGACAGCTTATTCGCTATTATGAATTAGATGAAAATATCTCAATGGTTTCATGGGATGGAAAGAATGCACGTGGTCGTGAAGTCGGCTCAGGTATCTATTTCTATCAGCTCAAAGCAGACAGCAGGGTCATACAGACAAAAAAGTGTTTGTTTTATAAATGAATAGACTAAAGTTGTGTAATTGTAATGATAAATCTTCTAACTTTATTTTTTAAAACCACACTGTGCTGTCCCGGTATAGTGAGGTTAGGGATGATGAATAAAATGATAAATTTATGGATAAACAATGAAACTCTGGATCAAAATTGTGATCAGCGGAAAATGTGGAAGTAAGCATTCTTTTAATTATGAAAAGAAAGAGTGCGAAAGTGATCAAGTGCAGAATTACTGCGTTAATAATACTTTTATTGTTTTTCATCATTCAAGCAGTATATGCATCTGATCATTTCAAAATTGAACCCGATTTAATTAATTTCGGCTTTGTTCCAATCGAAACTGGTGTAATAAAACAAGTAACCATAAAGAATAATACCGATTCAACAATAACTGATCTATCAATTACTATTCCGGATTCCCTTCTGTCGTATTATAAATGTGAAAGCTTGCCTAATACAATCGAACATCAAGATTCAATAACTATTCACATTTCATTTTGCTGTCATGAAATGTTTGTTACATGCGAAGGATTAATTTACATAGAATACATGATTGGTGTAAATTCGTTTACAGATATAATAGAAGTACATGGAGAACCAGCCCTGAAAAGAGGTTGGAATTGGATTTCATTCCCAAAACTGAACAGAAGGAGCAATCAAGGAACGGAAATATCCGCTATACTAAAACCACTCAAACCCTTTGCCCGGATCGTTCTGTGTAAGGGAGGGGTAATGGAATCTATTGAAAACACATGGACACACATGGGATTGTTTTATTATGACGATACCGCGTTTATAAAACTGAGAATGCTTGGCGGCAATGAAAATGTATATCCCTTTGAACTGAAAGAAGATTCTTTGTCTTTGATTCCTGCAGACACTGCTTTAGATCTCAATAAAGGATACAACTGGATTGGCTACTGGCTTCCTGAAAGCCAGAAATTACGAACAGCTTTCGGAACACATTGGGATAAAGTACATGCAATAAAGGCGGAGGGTTGGTTCTACATTAATCAAAAATTTTATGCAAATGATTATAGCATCATCTTTAATCTGCCAGCAAATCAGGATCGATTGCTCCATTATGGAAGAGGGTATGTGGTCATCATGAAGGAACCCGTGAAGGGATTTTATTGGACCAATACCACAGAAAACAGAACACAAGAGCTGCTTTGTAAAAAATCATCCTATTTTGCATATCAAGAAGAAGCAAACTATGAAGTGGTTGATGTGATCAACATTCCGGAAAATGCAGAAGAACTGGGTGCCTTTAACGCTGATGGTGTGTGCATTGGTGCTGGTATTGTAAACGAATCTCATGCTGCACAAATACTTGTGTACCCTTGTGATACAAAAATTGATACTGAAGATATCTTTTTCAAACTGAAATATTACGATGAAACCGACCTACACCTTATAGAATACCTTCTCTTCGATAATTCTGACAAGAAGTTTGTTGACAAAAAATTACATGTGAATACACAGGTTTACAATATAATAAAGATGTGCAATGGATAATAGTTCATTTAATAAATCCGGAGGTATAGTTATGAAATCAATTATTCTTTTTGCTGTACTAATCCTGTTAGGGCAAACTCTTTTTGCAACAACCCACATAGTATCCCTCGATGGTACCGGAGACTTTACAGTTATCCAGGATGGTATTGATGCAGCTTCAAACGGTGATACTGTTTTAGTGTATCCAGGAACGTATTATGAAAATATTAATTACAATGGAAAAAACATAACGGTTGCCAGTCTTTACCTCACCACACAAATAGATTCATTTGTTAAGACAACAATAATAGATGGGAATCAAAATGGAAGTGTGGTGAAAGCAATAAACGGGGAAGATGATACAGCGATGCTCTGTGGTTTTACTATTCAGAATGGTTCTGGTACTATTGATCAGTATGATTATCTTGAAGGAGGAGGAATAAACCTTCATGATAGTTTTCTCATTATTAACAATTGTGCTATAATTAATAATTCAGCAGGATATGGAGGCGGTGTTTTCATTGGTTCATCATATAATGGATATTGCTGTCCCACATTAAAAGGATGCAAGATTGAATCAAATCATGCATTTTTATATGGAGGTGGGATTTTTATTTCATATTTCTCTTCAGTAACATTTGATCAGAATGAATTATGTAATATATATTTTAATACCGGCGCTGCTGGTTCGGATATATGTAGAGGAGGATCCGATTGTGAACCTATACATGTATATGTAGATACCTTCACAGTAATAGAACCGGATGCGTTCTTCTTTTCAGATTTTGTTGGATCAACTTTGGAAATACAACATGCAAAGGTTACTCCTCAGAATCAAGATCTTTATGTATCTCCGGCTGGTGATAATAATAATTCCGGGTTGAGTGAAAACGATCCACTTAAGAACATATATATGGCGCTCATAAAGATCGCTTCGGATAGCAATCATCCGAATACCATACATATAGCTGAAGGAACCTATTCTCCTTCAATGACGGGTGAAAAATATCCTCTCAATCTAAGAAGCTATATAACCTTTAAAGGAGTAGGGAAAGAAGAAACGACTTTAGATGCTGATGAACTATCATGTATATTCTACGATTATGATTACCAGCGGAATTACACAATTCGGGATATGAGAGTAATCAATGGAAAAAAAATATCTGGAGGAGCAATTAATTTTTTTCAACCAAGAGGTACAGTAATAGAAAACGTAAGATTTGAAAATAATATAAGTCCGGAGGGCTATGGACGTTCTGTTATTGCATCATCTTACCTGAGCGCTTTCATTCTTGATTCTACAAGTGTCTTAATAAAGGATGTTGAAGTAGTAAACAATCAGGGTGGTAGAGCAATAGCGCTGGGTCCTTTTGAATATACAAGAATTGAGAATACAATAATTAAAGGAAACATTCCAAATTATTCAGCAGATGATTGGCAGGCTGGAGGATTGATAATCGGAGGGCATTCACATTATGAGGACAGATGGTATGCAGAAGTGGTAAATACGGAGATTACTGAAAATGTTAATCAAACGACAGACTGGCCAAATTCTGCTTCAGCTCTGTATGTAATGAATAGACAGAATGCATTATTCGTAAATTGCACAATCGGTAATAACACTGCACCCGCTAGTGGACAAGGTGTGGGCATATCAAGAGGCTCGAATGTCGGTTTTTATAACTGTATTATTTATGGCGATGATCCAAGGGAGATGTTGGTTGACGGGAGTAATATTTCCAATACGGTAACTTTCCAAAACACCTTATTGGAAGGTGGGCAATGGGATATAACTGTGCTGGGGACAAATACTCTTAACTGGCTGGACGGCAACCTCGATACGAATCCTTTATGGGAAGGTATTGGAGAGTATCCTTATTATCTTTCGTCCAATTCGCCCTGTATCGATGCAGGAACTCTTGATTTACCGGACAGTATAGAAATCCCTTTATACGATCTTGCGGGAAATCCGCGAATTTATGGGAATATAATAGATATGGGCGCCTACGAATGGCAGGGATATGGAATCGACGATGTCCCGCATTTTCCAGACGAGATAATTACATTTAAGAATAGCCCTAATCCATTCAAGGATTATACAAAGATTTTATGCAGTATCAAAGATGTTTTAGAATTTTCAAAAATAAAGATAAGCATATATAATTCAAAGGGACAATTGATCAGAACTTTTTCAGAGGATAATTATGATCTTTCACCTTATACGGAGATTTATTGGGACGGTACAGATGAGAAGGGAAAGCAGGTTGCACCCGGTGCTTATTTCTATAAGTTGGTGTATAATGGGAATGCGGTGGTGAGGAAGATGGTTCGCCTACATTAGCACTCCGGCGTAACAGGTCAAGCTTCGCTAATTACTGCGTGATAGACCGAGAAAAATCGAAGAAAAATATTTAACAAAAATTAGAGAAATAGTTTACATTAATTACTCATCAAAATAAAAGAGAATAATATTTCAAAAATAGGAACAACTATGAAAAAATGTTTATTGTTGATCATATTATGTTTGATTTTTTCTTCTCCCCTCTTTGCATGGCGATCCGGGGAAATGGAAGTGAAAGTTATTCTGAATTCACAAGAAGATTTTCAAGCATTACATGCACTCAAACTAAATGGAGATGTCTATCCTGGATTTGCAAGAGTGTTTCTTATTCCAGATGAATTAATAAAATTAAAATCCACAGGTTTAGAATATGAGATATTAGACGCAGATTTAAATAGAACCTCAAGTGTGTTTTGGTCAAATATGGATAGAACACGAGATGCTTATCATACTTTTCCCGAGATAGTTGCATTAGCAGATAGTCTTGCAAATTCATTTCCAGGTATCTGTGAGAAACATATTTTTGGATATTCTGTTTTCGGAAATGAGCTTGGTGCACTTAAGATAAGCGATAATGTGGCTTTAGATGAAAATGAAGCTGAGGTAATGTTTGATGGTGGAATTCACGGTGATGAGATTGGTTGTTCTGAGAATGTGATTAGATTTGCGCGGGACCTTTGCATTGGTTATGGCAGTGACCCTACAATCACAGATCTGATTAATAATCGAGAGATTTGGTTATATTATTGCGTCAACCCTTATGGTCGTATTCACGATATTCGATATAATGGGAACGGCGTTGACCTAAATCGTGACTGGGGTTATATGTGGGATGCTTGGGGAGGCAGCTCGGGAGCTTACTCACAACCCGAAACAAAAGCACTTCGTAACTGTATGTATAATAGGCAATTCGTAGTTCACACAACCTATCATTCGGGGACTGAATATATTTCATGCCCCTGGAGTTATCGAGCAGACCAGTGTCATGACTATGATCATATAATACAATTAGCAGGTGTTTATTCATCAACATCTTTATATTCCAATTTAGAATATGGGCAGGGTTGCACCGGAATGTATCCAATAAATGGAAGCTCTAAGGACACAAATTATGGAATGATGGGTTCAATTAGCTGGTCAATGGAAATTTCTTATTCCAAACATCCTCCAACATCACAGATTATGCTATATTATAATAGAAATAAACCAGCCATGCTTGAAATGATAGAATATTCCGGATATGGTGTTGAAGGTATTGTAACAGATGCAGAAAACGGAGATCCGGTCCGAGCAATCGTATGGGTAAATGATTACTTTCCAACTTATACAGATTCTGCTGTAGGTGATTACCATAAATATATTCTTCCGGGAACTTATTCTATAACTGTAACTGCAAATGGATATGAAACTCAGACAATAAATAACGTTGTGGTTGCAGCAAACAGTTCCACAGTTACAGATTTCCAACTGCAACCCTCTACTGACGATACTTTTTATGGATATAAATTCTCTGCAAGTCAGATACCTAATAACAATACAGGGGATGAGGGAAACACTCCTGCATCTCTTGGCGAACCGGATAATATAAATTACTCAATTGGAAAAGATGGATGGTGCATAATTGATATGCAATATCCAATTGTCGATGGTAGCTTTAATGATTTCACAGTTTATGAGGGAGACATTTCCCCGGAAGGATTCGATTGTTATGTTGGAAACTCGATCGATGGACCTTTCTATTTAATTGGTCCTGGATTTGGAACTACAGAATTTGATCTCAGCGGATCAGGTCTTTCAGAAGCCCAATTTATAAAAATAATCGATGATGGAGACGGCACTGCCACTGCTCCTGATGCCGGCTTTGATCTCGATGCGATCTCAACTGAATTCATTCAAGGGGTCAATCTTGTAATTGATAACTACTATATTGATGATTCTGCTACAGGCAACAATGATGGAGTACTCGATCCGGGAGAGCAGGCTGATCTTTACATTATTATACGTAATAACGGCACAGAAATTGCGACGGACATCTTTTCTTTGCTGAGTTGTACTGACCCGTTTGTCAGCGTGATCGGGCAATTGGATCCATATAGCAATATTGAACCCGGTGAGATGGATACCTCATACGTGACCGTTGAAGCTTCGGGTGGCACTCCGAATGGACATCCTGCTCATTTTTCACTCGATCTGCATTGTAATAATAATACTTTTTCGAGTATTTATGAGATCATATTAAACATCGGTTCTATGCCCTGTGAAGATTTTGAGACAGGTAATTTCAGCGCTTTCAATTGGCAATTTGGAGGCAATCTGGATTGGACTATTGATTCTAATAATGCTTTTGAGGGATTGTATTGTGCCCGGTCCGGTGCAATAGGTCACAGCCAAACAACAGAAATATTAGTCTCTATGGATGTAAGCAGTGGACAGATATCCTTTTATAGAAAAGTCTCTTCGGAAAACAGTTATGATTTTCTGCAATTCTTTATTGACGGCACCATGCAGGGGCAGTGGTCAGGTCAGATGGACTGGTCACAGGAGTCCTATTCGGTAACGACAGGAACTCATACATTTAAATGGGTGTATGATAAAGATACATACACAACAGGTGGAAGTGATTGCGTGTGGATAGACAATATATATTTCCCCGCTTCAAATCCGGACTATCCGATTCTATATCTTGTACCTACGATGATCAATTTTGGTCAGGTATTTGTAAGCGAGGACTCAACCGCACAATTTGAGATAGAGAATGTCGGTGGAGGTACGCTGTCTGGAAGTATATCAACACCAGAAGGTTTTACTGTGATGGAAACCGGTGGAACAACTCCAGTATCGAATCTAAGCTACAGTTTGTTAAGTGGGGAAAGTCAGGAATACGATCTGATATTTTCACCAACACTTGCACAAATTTATAATAACCAAATTACCGTAACAGTATTTCCATTTCAGATGGAATATATTAATGTTTCAGGTGAAGGAGTTTCCCAAACCGGTCTCGATAACCCGGAATTCTTTTCTGAGACGAGACTGCTCGGTAATTTCCCGAATCCTGTAGGGAATGCAACAGTGATTTCATATCAACTTAAGGGAAGTGCTCAACTGCAGGATGTTTCCATCAATATTTATAATATTCATGGAGATTACGTTACTACGATCAAGGGTGAAAATGGAAGAGCTCATTTAGATACTTCTCAGCTTGGAAACGGTTTGTATCTTTACAAGTTGCAGTACGGGGGCTCAGTTCAAATCCAAAAGATGATAATACTAAAATGAGAACAGAAATGATCAGAATAAAAGAAATATACAGTTTTTAATGAATATAAATGAGGTAACATGGAATTATCAAAAAGAGCTATTGAAATACAGGCATCACCGATAAGAAAACTTGCTCCATATGCAGACGAAGCAAAGGCAAGAGGCATACATGTATATCATCTCAATATTGGGCAACCGGATATCGAAACCCCCAAAGAGATCATGGATATGTATAATCATTTTGATGAGAAGGTGCTTTGCTACGGTCCTTCACAGGGATTATTAAAATACAGGAAAAATCTTGTAAACTATTATAAAAAGCACCATATTCCCATCAAAACAGAAGATCTGATCGTTACCACTGCCGGATCGGAAGCTATCATATTTGCACTTCTTGCGACCTGTAATGTAGGTGATGAAGTAATAGTTCCGGAACCTTTCTATACAAATTATAACGGATTTGCAACGATTGCAGGAGTGAAGATCAAGCCGCTCACGACATATGCAGAAGAAGGATTTGCGCTACCCTCAAACGAGAAAATTATTGAATGTATTACAGATAGAACAAGGGCAATTCTTTTCAGCAATCCAGGAAATCCAACAGGTGCTGTCTATTTAAAAAATGATCTTGAGCGATTAGCAGATATTGCTCTGAAGTATAATCTGTATATTATCTCTGATGAAGTGTATAGAGAGTTTGTGTACGATGGCCTTTCACATACAAGCATTTTCCATATCAACGGGATCGAAGATCGCGCAATTATGGTTGACAGCATTTCTAAACGATATAGTGCGTGCGGTGCGAGAATCGGCTGCATCATTTCCAGAAATCAGGTGTTAATGCAGTCAATTTTGAAGTTTGCACAGGCACGGCTCTGTCCTCCAACTATCGATCAGCTTGCAGCAAATGCGGCAGTAGATATTCAAGACGAGTATTTTATTAATGTGCTACAAGAGTATGATAAACGCAGAAATATCGTTTATAATGAAGTCCAGCAAATCGAAGGTGTGGTGTGTGTCAAACCTCAGGGAGCATTTTATATTATTGTCAAACTTCCTATTGAAGATGCTGAAGATTTTGCTATATGGATGCTTGAGGAATTTTCTGAAAATAATGAGACAGTTATGTTCGCACCGGCTGAAGGGTTCTATGCAACCCCTGGTCTGGGCAGAAATGAAGTTCGTCTTGCGTATATTTTGAATGAGAAGGCACTCACACATGCAATGTTCCTGTTCCGCAAAGGATTGCAGGAATATATGGGGAAAAGCAAATAAATGGAGTTTCGTATTAGATATCATAAAGGTTAAATATGATTTTGTTAAAAAATTTCCACTACTCGAAATCAACGAAATAATAGGAGTTTTTGTATGAAATTTATAGTGTTACTTGGAATGTTTATTTTGATGAGTTCAACCGTATTCGGAGAAGTGATCGAGCTTTCGCCAACCGAAACAATGGTGGATATTCTTAATTATAATGAAAAGAGTGTTTCCATGCATATTTCGGTAGGTAAATTTGAGAGAACTATTCAGCAAGAAGGGGATGTTGCATTTGATAATCTTTTTGTTGATTCGTGGAGCAGATTGAGAGAGGAAGGATACCCTGCATTGCCTTCCATAAGAAAGATGGTCATGGTTCCTGAAAACGGCTCTATTGATGTGGATATATCTGTACTGCACAGCACAGAATTTGAGAACATTCTTCCGTATCCAGCTCAGCCCTCAGCAGTTGATAATGATGCCTTTGATACACCTCCATTTACCTATAACGAGCAGTTCTATACTTCTCAAAATACCTACCCGGAGAAAATGTACACCATATCCGATGTGTACACAATACGAGGATTGAGTTTTGTATATCTTACCATAACACCATTCCAGTATCATGCTTCAAAAAATATTCTATCCGTTGCAGAAGAATTTGAAATATCATTAAATATTTCAGGCAATTACGAATTTGATGACAGACTGTATTCCAAATATTTAAGTTCAATAGTTATGAACAATGCAGTGAATCCTGTGTATGAAATTCCGCAAAGAAATCAGCCAAAAGATGTTGATGGTGCTGACCTGATCATTGTCACAACCTATGATTTTATGGATGCTGCAGAAACGCTGAAAGAATGGAAATCTCAAAAGGGATTTTATACGGATATAGCATACTTAGAAGAAATCAGTTCAACGGCTTCGAATATTTATACATATTTATTTCTTGCATATGAAATTTGGTCTCTCCCACCTTCTTTTGTGATCTTTTTGGGAGATTCGGATATCGTGCCAACCAATTATATTAATGATCAGCTTTCTGGCGGGCTTTTGGGAAGTGATAGACCTTACGCCTGTATGGACGCTGATTTTCATCCTGATATGGGGTATGGAAGAATCTCTGTAGATGATGAGCAGCAGGCATTTGTGGTGATAGATAAGATCATTCAGTACGAGAAAAATCCACCAACGCTGCCATCGTTTTATGAAGATGTTGTCAACGCAGGATATTTTCAGGATGATGAACATGATGGGTATGAAACACGAAGATTCATAAAAACTTCAGAAGAAATGCGAGATTTTCTCCTTACGGAAAACTATGATGCCGAAAGGATATACGTTACAGAGGGTTCTGTGAATCCGACTAATTATAATAATGGATACTATGCCAATGGAGGACCGATTCCAGATGAATTGCTGAGAGCCAACGGTTTTCCATGGAACGGCAGTGCAACCGACATCACAAATGCGATCAACACAGGTATTTTTATGTTAACACATCGTGATCACGGTTATACGGCAGGTTGGGGAGATCCTGCATACAGTATCAACAATGTCTTGCAGCTTACAAATGGAGAACTTGTTCCAATGGTGTTCAGCATTAACTGCCAGACTGGGTGGTTTGACAGTGAAACAGATACTGATCCAGGACCGTCTTTCGAATGTTTCTGTGAAGAATTTCTTCGCAAAGGAAATGGGGGAGCGGTAAGCACAATCGGAGCTTGCAGGAATTCTTTAAGCGGGTATAATGATTTCCTTGCACTTGGAATGATCGATGGAATGTGGAATAATTTCCTTCCAAGTTTTGGCTTTGATACAAATGGCTATCTCGGTTATGTCCTTTATAACGGACTGCTCGCGATGGAAGAGATGTGGGGAGGAAATTCTACGGAATATGAATTCAATATCTTTCATGTAATTGGTGATCCCACAATTCAAATCTGGCGGGAGCAGCCCCAGGAAATCACAGCAACTCACGATCTCAGCTTTACCTATGATATTACTTCTATTCCAATTACGACTAATATTAATGAAGGAATTGCTTCTCTTGTGGTGGATGGTGAGCTTGTAGGAAAAGCAGAATTTACTTCTTCATCTTTTGATCTTTACCTGTCCGAATCCTTAGCTACACCTCAAACGGGAACAATTACAATAACTGCCCGTGATCATCAACCCTATATTCAATCTGTGACATTCATTCCACCAAATGGGAGTTTTGTAATTATCGATAATTTCTCAATTTCTGATATAAACGGAAATGACGATGGAGAATGGGATGCAGGGGAAGAAATTGTCTTGACCTATAATATGACTAATGTGGGTAATGAACCAGCTGATACTGTTGATGTTGTGATTAATACTGATGAAAACTATTTAGTTATCGATCAACCACTCACAAAAATTATCGGTTTAGCACCGGGTGAATCTACAAGCTATAGTACAGATGCCCAGATTTCAATGGATTGTACTAATAACCAGAAAATCACTGTAGAGGCAATAGTAAGTAATCTTGAAGTAGATTTTATAGATGTTCAGAATTTCTACGTTGTCAAGCTGCCGAAGATCCTACTGCCTGTAGATTCAGTCTATTATGTAGTATATGACAATTCAGTAGTAAGTATACCCTTTGAGATTCAGAACATTGGCGCTGATACGCTGCGATGCAAACTGACCAATCATTCGCATCAATGTGCCGATATATCCGAAAATGCTTCCTATCTTACTATCCCTCATGTGGTTGAATTCGACAGTCTGAGCCAGCTTACATTAACGATGTGGTTAAAACTCAGCCAGATCTCACAACCAGGATTTATATTAAACAAAGGTGTGATCAACGGAGATTTGAGTTTCACAATATCAATGACAAACAGCTCAACGTTGTTATACAAATTCAGAAACGCATCAGGTACAGACTTTCAGAAAATTGTGAGCTTGGATGTAGCGTTTGATGAATGGTTCAATCTCGCAATTGTTGTTGATGAAACCTCTATTACATCCTATCTGAATGGTGACCTGCTCGAAACTGACAATTTCACCTCACCGATTTATTCGACATCTACAGATATATTAGTAGGATCCTACGTGAATTCCGTGTATGAATTTAATGGGTATATTGACGAGCTCGGAATCTATACTGAAGCTTTAACCCAGAATGAATTGCAGGGCATTATCTGTTCAACTGTAAGAGAAAATACACCAGCCCTGCTCAGTTATTACAAGTTTGATAGTGATACGGAAATCCTTGATTATACAGGTTATAATGATGCGATTCCGGAAGGTGCAGTATCATTTAATGAGGCGGGAGCTCCTGTAATGACCTGGTTTGGTTTTAACTGTTTGGAGTTAGTTGTAGAACCTTATCAAAATTTAGTTATGGATATCTCTTTTAATACTCTTGGATATGATCCACAACTATTTTCATCAAGCATGGAAATTACATCCAATGCAGAGAACAGAAGCGATGTGCTGATACCGATAGAGCTACTGTACGAGCCCTATAGTGTTGATAATAATAATGTGAACGGTGCTTTCTCGGTTATCTATTCAAATCCTTACTCACCCAACGATGAAATACAATTCAGTCTGAAAACCCAACAGCATATTTCTGTGGATATCTACAATATTAAGGGACAGTTTGTAACAAATATCGTCGATGATATGTTGGCGCCCCAGTACTATTCTTATCAGTGGAATGGGAAAGATCACTTGGGCAGAACTGTAGAAAATGGTATATATTTCATTAGAATAAATGCCGAAGAGAGTACGAATTTCAAGAAAATGATCTTCCTGAGATAATGTAAAATGGCAATGGCAACGAAAACAAATAAATTTTTAGTACTTTTTTGTAGTATATGTTTGTTTATTCCACTTGCTCTTTCCGCAGTTCAGAATACTTCGCTTCTTGATTCTCTCATGATTTCAGGAAAAGAAAACTATGAAAGTGGACGATCTGACCATGCGATATTTATTCTTTTGCGTGCTCAGGAATTAGCAGAAAACCTTCAAGATATTGAGCAATTACAATCGATTGATAGATTACTTGCTGAAATTTATGAAGAGCAAGGAGATTACCAATCGGCAAATATATACTTAAGGAAACTTCAGAACATACAGGATAGTCTGTCTCTTCTGCAATCAGGACAGATACTTTATTATGAAGATGATGAGACGAGGCTGATAAGGCATCAACAGTATATCGAAAAATTTGAAATAGATAAAACAAATCAGCTCACCCTGTTTTTTATTATTCTTGTTGTAATACTAATTGCAGCAGGATTAATCATAATCAAACGAGAAAAGCTTTCGAAAAATCGCATGAGACGGATTATCGATGAACAGACCCAAAGCTTGAAAGAAAGCAATCTTCAACTTGAAAAGGAAATGAAAGAAAAGGGTATTAATGGGGAGAAATTCAGAACGATATTTAACTCATCTACTGATTCGATATTTATTCATGATTTAAAAGATTTAAGTATTATAGATGTTAATGATAGATCTTGCGAATTATATGGTTACACAAGGGAAGAATTCAAGCAGCTTACAATTGATGATCTATCTTCAACTTCAATGCTTTCTGTGGATTCACCCGAGGCAAAGTTGTATCTCGAAAAAATGTTAAATGGGGAAGTGATTTTTAAAGAATGGGAAGCGAAAAAAAAGAATGGCAAAAAATTTTGGCAGGATATACAGGCAAAAATATCATTAATTGATGGGGAACAAAGGATGTTGATTTTCGCAAGAGATATCACAGAACGCAAAAAAGCTGCGATGAAATTGAAAGAAAGTCAGGAACGTTACAAACAATTAATTGATAACTCCCCTTCGTTGATACTGGAAGTTGATGTAGAAACGTTTAAGATTATAAGTTGTAATCCAGCAATGGCGAAAAGTTTTGGTATTACTGTAAATAAAATCATTGGAAATGATATTAGAAAATTACTTCCAGGGGAAATATTTAAAAGCAGAATGGCAGTTGTTCGGAAAGCTTTGGAAGAAAATAATGTTATAGTATTTGAAGATTACAATAAAGGGCGATTCTTTTACAACACGTTTATACCATTAGTATTATCTAATAGAAAGACTTTTCAAATAGTTTCGTATGATATCACCGAGAGAAAACATACTGAAATTGCGCTCAAAGAAAGAGAAGCTTTGCTTCAATCAATGATCTTCAGTATACCCCTCCAATTTTATGCCTATGGTAGAGATGGTAAAATATTCATGCAAAGTGAGCGATCACTTAACAAGTTGGGTAATCTGTTTGGTATGAGAATTGACGATTTACCAATTGATGAATCCTTAAAAAAATTATGGAATAAGTGGGTGAATTCAGCTTATGCAGGCAATGAAGTAGAAGGCAACTTCGATATTTATATAAATGATGAACTTCATCACATGAAAACCATTATAGCTCCCATAAAAAAGGAAAATGAAATAATTGGAGTTTTGGGAACAGATATCGATATTACTGAGATGAAAGAGAATGAGAAAAAATTACTGATGACCAAAGATGATCTGGAAAACATGGTGAGAGCTGAAGTTGAAAAAAGAAAAACTCAACAAGAACTTCTAATCCAGAAATCTAAGCTGGAATCCCTTGGGCAACTTGCTGCAGGTATTGCTCATGAGATCAATCAGCCGATTGGGTTGATAGCATTGGGGTTAGATAATATTTATGAAAAATTTAAATCCGGAAGTGACGTTTCTGAAAAGTATCTGAAGGAAAAAATTGATAAATTTTTCAAATATATTGAACGAATTCACCAGATAATTGATCATATAGGCACATTCTCCAGAGACCAGAAGGATATAACTTATGACGAAGTGAATATCAATAATGTAATAGAACAAGCTCTATCAATGATCGGGATGCAATATGGGGATCATGACATTCATTTTGATACTCATCTTAGTGAAAATCTTCCAATGATACTGGGCAACTCATTCAAGATTGAACAGGTTCTCCTTAATCTTTTATCAAATTCTCACGATGCTCTGGAAGCTAAAATGAATGATGGGATAGAATTCCAAAAAACAATAACAATTAAAACATTCAAAAAGGGGAAATATATAATTGTTGAATTCGCTGATAACGGAATTGGCATGATCTCCAGAGAGATAGAAAGAATTTTTGATCCCTTCTATACAACAAAAGAACCAGAAGTAGGAACAGGATTAGGATTATCCATTTCTTATGGTATTCTTGAGGAGATGAAAGCAGAAATTTCAGTAAAGAGTGTTCAAGGTGAATTTACTACTTTTACAATAAAATTTCACTCTTGTTAAAGAAAGGATCGTTACCTGTAATCTTTTTGCAACAGCCGTCCGATATCGGTCAAATATAAATAACATCCATAAATTACAATATACTGGCAGGTTAGGCAATTTAATCAATAATTTTACAATAAAAGATTGACCGAAATCGAACAATTTGGCAATTAGTAAAAATACGTGATTTTTGCTAATTATCTGTTAGTAAGCGAGTTAACATATTTGGCACGGTAATTGCCTATATAATGCATTATGGATGTTTCAATGAATATACTTTTAGTAAATTTTACAGAAGGCAAGCAGAAAGAGCTTGAGGAGTTCCTTAATACTCAAGGCTATAAAGTATATTTTGCTGATACCGATCTGGAAGCAGTTCAGATTCTCAATAATATAAACATTAGTGATGTAATAGTTCATCTTATTAAAATTTTGAATATTGGATTGATAAATTATATTAATAATCATTTCTCTGATATTCGTGTATTATTGGTGACAAATAATTATGTTGAACAAGCAATATCCGTTATTAAAAGTACTGCCTGTGAAATTATTCATGAACCCTTTACGTTGGCTGACTTTAGACAAACACTACAAAATTAGATTGATTGAAAGTGTAATAAAGTTTCCATTATGCTGGCTCGACTTATCAAATCAGGTGGATGAATTTCGAGGGAAAGGTAAGCTTTCTTAATGGAAGAACTCAAAATCCTCATTTTAGATGATGAAAAGGGATATCGTGAGGGGATCGAGGAGTATTTATTAACGCAGGGCTTCACTGTTTTTATGGCAGAGAAGCCCTCAGAAGGTTTTCAGATTTTAAAGGATGAACCTTGTGATGTTGTAATACTTGATATCAAGTTGCCGGAAATGAACGGCATTCAGGTTCTCCGTAAAATTAAGAAATCCTATCCGGAAACTGAGATCATAATGATCACAGCACATGGAGATATGGAAAGCGTTATTGAATCCTTGCGATATGGAGCTTCAGATTTTTTGACGAAACCATTTCGACTTCTAAAGCTGAAGACAGCAATAGAACGTACAAAAAGATTCGTTGCTCTTCAGAATAGAATCACAGGTCTGAAATTCCAATATGATCATCTCATCTCTCAAATAAAGGATACTGACGGTATGACCATAATCGGTAAGAGTAAGGCAATGCAGGATATTTTGGATTTGATGAAAAAGGTTGCGGGGACTGATAATACGACTATCCTCGTAACTGGTGAAAGCGGAACTGGAAAAGAAATTGTAGCAAGAGGAATTCATACATTAAGCAATCGAAAAAACCGCACTTTTTTAGATATCAATTGCAGCTCGATACCTGACAATCTTTTTGAAAGTGAATTTTTTGGACACACGAGAGGTGCATTTACTGGTGCAATCGAACATAAATCGGGATATTTTGAGGTTGCTAACCATGGTACTATATTTTTGGACGAGATCTGCGACATGCCAAAACATATGCAGACTAAACTTCTCAGAGTTCTGGAGGGAAACATTTTCAGAAGAGTTGGGAGTAATAGAGATATCAAATTCGATGTACGGGTAATATCAGCAACTAATCAAGATATTGATTCTCGCGTGAAAAATCATGAATTTAGAGAAGACCTTCTTTATCGTCTTAATACGTTCCGCATACACATTCCTCCATTACGGGAAAGAAAGGATGATATAAAGCCATTGTTGGATTATTTTGTGAAAGTGTATTCCAGAAAGTTAAAAAAATCGATCAAGAACGTGAGCAATCGCATCTATGATTATTTATTCAACTATGAATTTCCAGGGAATGTCAGAGAATTAAGGAATATGGTAGAGAGGGCTTTGATACTCTGCGACAACTCAACGCTGCGGATAGAGCATTTTACTCATATCGTAAAAAAAGCGCAAGAAACTGATGAAGATTCATTAGATCTGTCAATTCTTGAAAACAAAGAAAAAGAAATGCTCACAAAAGCATTAGAAAGATCAAATAATAATAAGACAAGCGCGGCAAAACTTTTAAATATTTCCCGTTCCGCACTGAATAGGAAGATCGAGAAATATAAATTATAACATAAGGAGAAGATGTATGAACAAAATACTTTTGATCGGAGTGCTAGTATCACTTATTATAATTCCGGGTATTATTGTTGGTTTTTTCCTCAATAGAAAAAAAGATCCGGAGATAAAATAGCATTTAATCAATCCTAGTTCATAAAATCATTATTGATTATAATGATACGTACTGGATGGATATTCCTCTCACCCCAGATGTGTCTATTGATGATAGTGAGCAGCAAGATCGCATCACCCGTATCTATCCAAATCCCTGCACTTCATATACCGCAATTAAATATTTCATGAAATTCTCAGGAAATGTAGATATCGGAGTTTATAACATCAAAGGACAAAAGGTTGTTACTCTAGTAAATGAGTATATCGAAGCTGGTTATCATGATGTAACATTTGATAATTTAACAGAATATACTGCAGGACTTACTTCTGGAATCTATTTCATGAAATTAGAAACAAAGCATGCCTCTCATGTTGAGAAATTCATAATTCTTGAATAGGATATATTCATAAATATTTAAGCCAGTTCAATATTTGAGCTGGCTTTTTTTATAAAAATTTGGTAGCCCCAAACTGGAGTAAATTTATGGATGTTTATAAAGAATTGGTTGTTATGAATGAAGTGCTGAAGGATATATTAGATTGATGGTATGATACTTATCTTCAATAATGAATTTACTTCAGATAAAAACTGAAACTCAAATTGATAGTGTTATTGATTTAATCTGAACCACTACCTGAAGCAAAGCCCGTATAATAAAAAATATTCTCTATCCTGTCACGTCGTAATATAATGTGAACGGATTTGCTCGTTAATTCGGATCACTGCGAAACCCGGCGGCTTATGCACGGTCCGTTAAAAAATAAAAGGCTGGAAGGTTTGAAAGTTAAAAGGTTTAAAAAAATGGAAATTATAGCAAATAGTCAGAGTTATTTTTATTGACAGAAAAACAAATAAATTTAAACAAATATTAAAAAAAAAATGATAATGATATACTGCGAAATAGAGCACTATAATGTATGTTATGCCTTTAAAGGTAACACAAAAATATAGGTTGATATGGAAATAATATTTTTGGGTACATCATCAGGAACACCTACAAGAACAAGGAATGTATCGGGTATCGCAATCAAAATGATAAATTCAAAGTCGTGGAATCTTGTAGATTGCGGTGAATGTACACAACATCAAATATTAAAGACCAATTTAACCTTAAATAATTTACAGGCCATCTTTATTACACATGTACATGGAGATCACTGCTATGGTCTTCCTGGATTACTGGCAAGTACAGCAATGTCAGGTCGAACTGACCCTTTGACTATCATTGCTCCAGGTAAACTCAAAAGTTTTTTAGAAAACGCACAGAAAGTAACTCAAACAAGGTTTTCTTACGAAATAAATTTTATAAGTATTGAAGATATTTCTAAATTTATTGAAGTTGAAGAATTTGATATTGAAGTAGTTAATTTATCACACCGAGTATCCTCATATGCTTTTGGTTTTATTGAAAAAAACATTAAGCCCAAACTCAATATTAAGAAGTTAAAGAAAGAGGGTATTGATCCGGGACCTGCTTGGGGTACTCTGCAAAATAGAGAAGATGTTTTACTTCCAGGTGGCAAAAAACTAAAAAGTCAGGATTATCTATTAGAAGAGAGAAAGCCAAGAAAAATTATTGTGAGTGGAGACAACGATGATCCATGGTTACTTTCAGAGTGTTCGAAGTCAGCCCAAGTATTAGTACATGAGGCAACATATACTTATGAGGTGGCAGAGAAAATGGCGAAAGCACAGCATAGTTCTGCTAAATTGGTTTCTCTGTTTGCAAAAGAACTATCCATCCCAAATTTAGTGTTTACCCATTTTAGTCCACGATATCAAAGTGTAAATACTACTGGACCATCAATTAAAGATATAGAGAATGAGGCAAGAGAATTCTATGATGGGAATCTTTTTTTGGCAAATGATTTCGATGTATTTCACCTTAATCTAAATGGTAAGCTAGTAAATGTTGAGCTATAAATAAGGCATAACAAATTGTACCAACTGACATTTTTCCGCTACGTTCCAAAATGAAGGTGAGCTCGACCGTTAAAAAATTACAAGGTTGGAAGGTTTGAATGTTGAGAGGGAGCGAAGCGTAGATGGGTGGGGGTTTTAGTGGGTGGTTGGAGCGAGGTAGGGAAGAAAGGTATTTTGAAAGAAACACTAAAACAATATTGAGAGCACGTGCTGGTGCAGAGGGGATAATAGGGGTGAATGTGACAGCCGAAGCCGGTTAACTTGTTCGAGGAGGAACTGAAAAGAATATATAATCAGAGGGAAAAGAAATTTTCAGCTCAGAGAAGAATCTTAAAGGAAAAAATCACAAAACTCAATAATAAAAAGGAAAAAGTAATTCAGCTCGGATAAGCGGAGAGTTCGACAGAGACATCTACGAAAGGAAGATCAATGATATAAATTCTGATATTGAATATAATGAAAGTGAACTCATCAGTATATACAATAGTATAAAGGATATCGACAAATTATTAATAAAAGTAAAGAAACTGGTTCAAAATCCTAAAAAACTATTGAACACCTTGAAACCCATTGATAAATTTAAGGTTTTGTACATTTTATTCCCAGAAGGGGTTGGAGTAGGACCTAAGGGTTATCGAACACCCATAACCTCTCCCATTATCAAGCACTTAGAGAATATTTCAGGTGATAATCCAAAAATGGTAGCCCCAAGGGGAATCGAACCCCTGTTACCGGAATGAGAATCCGGCGTCCTCACCCCTAGACGATGGGGCCACGTGGGAATTGTTTATTTAGTGCGGGATTTTGCTGTCAAGAATTACAAAATTACACACCCCGATTCCTTTGGAATCGCCCCTCTTGATACAGGGGAAAATTTGATTGGTTCAAAATATCTGAAAGTTGAGGATCCATCATATAAAAAATAAATCATTATAAACAAAAAAATCTTCTCTAATTTATCACGGCGTAATGTTAATGAAGACGGAAAAGGGGAGTACGGCTTTAGCTGAGGAGTGTGTAATCTTGAGGAAAATCTATTAAATAAACACACCCCGTTTTCCAATCCCAGTGAAATAGAAAACAGAGATTTCACGGGACAGGTAAGTTGGAATCCACCCCTCTTTTTAAAGGGGAAAAAATGAATATCTTCAAATTATTTGACATTCTTAACATACATTGAATCAAGTATTTATAAGTTATTATGATAAAATCTCCTCTAATTTATCACGGCGTAATGTTAATGAAGACGGAAAAGAGGAGTACTCCGCCAGCTGGCGGAGGGAGGTGTGTAACAGATAAGCACATGCCGGTCATGAATTCCAAAATTCCAGTGTGACAAGTAGAGAAAAAAAAGGGGAAAGAATTAAATCATTGACAAAATTAATCACATAATGGATTTGCAAAACATGAATGAGGAAATATTGAATACGATTTCTGAACTTGTTGAGCGTTTTGCAAGAAACGAGGGTGTATATAAGAATCCCAAATACAAAGAGGCACAACTCAGGCGTGAGTTTATTGATCCCTTCTTTTCTGCCTTAGGATGGGATATGGATAATAAACAGGGACACGCAGAGCAATATAAAGATATTGTTCATGAAGATGCGATTAAAATAACAGGCACGACAAAAGCGCCCGATTATTCTTTTAGAATCGGGGGAGTAAGGAAATTCTTTGTCGAAGCAAAGAAACCGGCTATAGATATTAAGTACGATATACATCCTTCTTTTCAATTGCGAAGATATGCCTGGAGTGCTAAATTACCTATTTCTATTCTCACAGATTTTGAAGAATTCTCAGTGTATGATTGTCGGATCAAGCCGAATAAAAATGATAAATCAAGCGTCGGCAGGATTTATTATCAGACGTTTGATCATTATCTTGAAGATCTGGATTTTCTCTACAATACCTTTTCACGAGAAGCAATTCTAAAAGGTAGTTTTGATAAATACACTGAAACGGCTACGAAGAAAAGAGGAACATCCGAAGTTGATCAGGAATTCCTGAAGGAAATTGAAAACTGGCGGGATGTGCTTGCTAAAAATATAGCATTGCGAAATAAAGAATTATCCATTT
>JAVCDK010000156.1 GCA_030765865.1 Candidatus Celaenobacter antarcticus
AATCCGGAACTCAAAACTGATAATTTTTCTCGTGCAGAAGTGGCGGAACTGGCAGACGCGCAAGACTAAGGATCTTGTGTCCGCAAGGATGTAGGGGTTCGAGTCCCCTCTTCTGCACCAATCATATTTTATACAATCTTCTGCGCCCGTAGCTCAACTGGATAGAGCACCTGACTACGGATCAGACGGTTCCCTGTTCGAATCGGGGCGGGCGCGCTTTTCTTATATATCATTTTCACAATTATATTTCTCCTCTTAAATTTACTGTATTTTTCTTTAAAGATCGATTAAGTTAGATTTTATATTGACATCATTTATTACCATCAAAAGTTTATTTTAAATTTAATAATAAGCTGTCGAAAGGAAACTTATGTTAAGAAAAATTGTAAAGACCGGCTTAGTTGTACTTATTTTGAGTGTGATCATCATAATACTTTCCGGATGTGATGTTTGTGATATTAATATAAAAACCGGAAAAGGAAAAGTTATCATAAACGGTGTTTACCTGAAGCACAAACGAACGATCCATCTTGAGGAAAAATATGATCTATCCTCGATCAAGTTGAAGGTCGGAAGTGGTGATATAGATGTGTCGGGGCATAACCAAAATAATATATCACTTGATGTCGTCATCTATGAAAAGGAACCGGATGATGTAAGCGTGTATCTGAAAGATAATCTACTGAAAACAAAAAGCGTCGGACATCATCCCGTGTATATAGATAGTATTGGCGGATATCTTCCTGAAAATATTTCCTTGCAGCTCTCAGCAGGCAGTGGAGATATTTATGTGATAAATTTTAATTCTTCACCTAAAATTTCTGTAAGTACCGGGTCTGGAAATAATGAGATAACAAATTGTACAAATATAGGAAACATCATTGCAGATATGGGAAGCGGAGATATTGTGTTGGATGGAATGGAAAATTTGAAACATTTAAGCACCGATTCCGGCAGCGGTGATGTGTATGTAAATAATTCGACAATAACTGATGCAGATTTTGAAACAGGTTCCGGGGATATAAAAATTAGGAACACACAATTTGAATCCATTAATGCTGATACTGGTTCTGGTGATGTTATTCTGAAAAATTCCACATATCAGAATGGCACTTTTGATACAGGATCTGGTGACGTGATAGAATCCCGATCAACATAGAACCCCCATTTGCACATATGGCTAATTACAATGATAAAACGAATTTGGTTATGAAATTCAGAACAAAATCTGAGGACGTACCAAGCGTAATGGATCTTAATTTATAACTGGCGAAACAGAAAAAAATGAGTATTGCATTCGAAAAGAATTTATCTAACTGGAACGAATACCAGAATACTCCATGGGGACGTTTATTCTATACGATAGCTCATCAAAATCTTAGTACTAATATTCCGAACAAAAATTGCCAAATCCTCGATGTGGGATGTGGTAATGGAAGAACCGGAATTGCATATGCAAAGCAAGGGCACCATATTACAATGGTGGATGCTTCTGAACGAATAATTTCTGAAGCAAGAAATAAAACCGTGAAAGCAGGCGTGGATGATAAAATTGATTATCTGTGCGCAGAATTTTCCGAACTGCAACATATACTTGGCAACAAAACTTTTGATGTCATTTTGTTCCATAATATCATAGCATATTTAAATGATGGTCCTTCTGCAATCAAGCATATCTACAAATATCTCAAAAGCAATGGAATCCTATCTTTAATAAGCATGAACCGTTACTCAGAATCATATAGACAAATATTACAACAGTACAATCCCAAAGCGGCCCAAGAAATGTTAGATGCAAAATACTATACATCAAAATTATTCGATACCCCGATAAGACTTTATTCTGCTCAAGAAATTATTAACCTTCTTCAGATGGAAAACTATTCGGTTCAAAATCATTATGGTATCCGTTGTGTAAATGACTATATCTTTGAAAATAACATAAAAGAAAATCCGGATTTTTTTGCCGGACTCGAACAGCTTGAGCTTGCAATGAGAGATCAATATCCATATTATCTTCTTGCACGCTTTTTCCACATTATAGCTAGGAAAGATCACAAGTAATTATGTTGTTTTCCTAAATCTGATAAACCAAATGATCATTAAATTAACTTTGTCGAAATTAATAATTAATAGTACGTTGAGCACAGGAGAATTTTAACTATGATCTGGCTTCAGGCAATAATCGTTGCTGTATTTGTTCTTATCCATCTTTTTGCTGAAAGATTTCATTTAGCAAAAGACGTACCCCGCAGTGCATGGCTTTCCTTTGCAGGCGGCATTGCAGTTGCCTATGTGTTCATACATATTTTTCCTGAATTAGAGCTTGCTCAAAGACATATCTCCTCGCAATGGGAATTTATTCCCTTCATTGAACACCATGCGTATCTTGTGGCATTGCTCGGATTGATAGTATTCTATGGATTGGAAAGAGGCGCAAAACTTTCACGATCAAAACAGAACTTCCCTATCCGACACACTAAAACCACAACCAGTACAGGTGTTTTCTGGCTGCATATGACTTCCTTCGCGATCTACAATGCACTCATCAGCTACCTACTGGTTCACAGAGAAGAACAGGATCTGTACGGATTGATCTTCTTTTCTATTGCTATGGGACTGCACTTCTTTGTGAACGATTATGCATTACGACAATTTCATAAAGACACATATCAAAAATATGGAAGATGGTTATTGAGCGCAGCGATCATCGTGGGATGGACCATAGGACTCTCCATGAAGATCAGCGAAGCTATGACCGGAGTTCTATTTGCATTCATCGCCGGCGGCGTGATCCTCAATGTATTAAAAGAAGAGCTTCCCGAAGAAAAGCAGAGCAAATTCTGGCCATTTGCACTTGGCGCTGGAGTCTATACTGTACTGCTTTTACTTTTATAAGAACAATGAAATTTATTGATTTTCGAGACGAAATAAAAAAAGAGCTGTGCAGAAATCCTGAAGGACTCACCTGGACTGAACTTCGAGAGAAGCTTGATCTCCCCTATGAACGACCGTGTCCAGCATGGGTTCAGAGACTTGAAAAAGAAAACGATCTCACGTGTCGCAAAGGTTCCGGACGTGCACTTGTATGGATGATCTCAAATAAAAATTGATCAATGCTTTTTTTAGTATCATAAATAATAACAAAAAAGAAGGTCAAAATGAAAAAAATATTATTAGTCATTATGATATGTGCCCTTTTATTGTCCCTGGGTTGCTCAAAGAAACCAATGATATTCAATTTTTTAGAATATCCGCCCTATTGCTGGCAAGATTCCGAAGGACAGGCAAAGGGAATTTACATCGACATTATTGAAGAGGTAATTCATGATCGGATGGAAATACCTGTGGTATATCATGAATATTCATGGGATGTGGCTCAGCAATTAGTAAAAGACGGCATGGCGGATGCATTCATAACAGTCCCCACTCCTGAAAGAAGACTATACACCGACATCAGTAATGAACCACTCCTTTCTGATGTCTCTGTTATTTTTACTCAGAGAAATAATGAAAAGTTGAATGAAATAAAAAAGATCACATCTATTTCCGAACTAAAAAATTTCCAGTTGCTGGATTATACGGGCAGTGGATGGGCAAAGGAAAATCTGGCAGGTTTTAATATTGAATGGTTTCCCGGCATAAAGGAAGTTTTACTCGAGCTTGCATCCGGTAAAGGGGATATTTTTGTTCAAACCTCATTACTCACAAAGTATAATATCAAAGCTTTGCATTTAGAGGATAAAATAATCGAAATACCGACTCCACTTGACCAGATACACTTTAACTTATGCATTGGTAAAAACTCTTCTTATGTACATATCCTTCCTGATTTCGATAAGATAATCAAGGAGATGAAAGAGGACGGAACATTGCAAAAGATCATTAATAAATATCAATAATTTGATTAATGAATTTACACGAAGGCGAGAATGCGCATTCTCGCCTTCAGTTTGGATATATTTGGAGCAGCCAGGGACCACTCCCTGACTGTTGTGAGTGTGCCATGGAATATTATATGACACCTCAAAAAAATTGCCATTCTCGCGAAAGCGGGAATCTAATCGAGATTAAATCCCAAATAATTTGACATCAAAACTATAAATTATACTAACTAATCAAGTAAAAATTAAAAACCTCCGGAGGTTCCTTATGAGCAAAAGGATTTTGATTCTTTTACTGATAATTACGTTAGTTGTATTTACATTCTGCACAAAAAAATCAACTTCACCGGAAGAGCAACTCCTCCCACCAACTGATCTCACAATAAGTCTCGTTGAAAATAATAAAATTCAAATTAACTGGGTTGATAATTCCACAAACGAAACCGCATATCTTATTGATAGAAAAATGGGAACTTTTAACTGGCTGGAAAATTTTGGAGAAGTTACAGCAAATATTACATCCTTTACAGATAATATCCCCACAAGCTCTGATACGGTTTTCTCTTACAGAATTAGGGCATTTGATGATGAAAACTATTCCTCATACTCGGACACCATTGCGTGGTTCTCGACAAATTCAGCGCCAGCGAACTTACAAATAGAACAAATCGCACAGGACAGCATAAAACTTACATGGCAGGATAACAGCATTGGTGAGCAGTATTTCCGTATCGACAGGAAAATCGACGAAAAGGGCTGGCAAACGAACTATGCCCATGTTCCCGCAGACACCACGTATTTCTTAGATTATACAACAGCTCTGTATGACACATGCAATTATAAAATATTTGCAGTGAGCGGTATTAGCTATTCCGATTCCACAGAAAATGCTTTCATCCCCTTTCTCCCTGCACCTACAACCTTACAACTGCAAGCCCTCAGCGCAACAGAAGTAAAACTGACCTGGCAGGACAACTGCGAAAATGAGGATGGCTATTTAGTTTACAAAAGGTTAGAAGAAACTGCTTGGAATATAACGCCAATACCCGCAAACACTGAAGAATGGACAGATGAAGATGTAATTCCCGGAATAATGAATTATTATAAAGTATGTGCTTACATAGGGTACGACCATTCTGGTTATGTCGAAGATAGTTTAAATACCTTACCTGTTCCAACAAATTTACAAATTGAACAACAGAATGTGCATACATTTAAATTAAACTGGCAGGATAATAGTAATTTTGAACAAGGATTTAAGATTGACAGAAAAATTGATGATGAAGATTGGGTAAATGAAATTGGAATTGTTGATTCTAATATTACTACTTGGACAGACTCTACTTTGGGAAGAAATTATAATGTAGTTTATTATAGAAGTTATGCGTATTATGAAGAATACAATTCTACAAAGATTGAATCAAATAGTAATATTGTTTTTCCTGCTCCTTCTGATCTATCTTATACAATTCTTGATATAAATTCCATTAGTTTAACATGGACGGATAAAAGTGAAGGTGAAGAAGGATTTATACTTCAACGTAAAGTATTTGGTGACAATTGGGAAGAACTAATAGTGCTACCGAAGAACTCAACAGAATACACAGATAATACTTTGAACAATGAAGATATATTTCTATATCGTGTTTATGCTTATGCGGGTGAAAACCAGACAGCTTATTCAAATGCAGTAAGTTTTCCTTATCATATTTTAATACCTGAAATTTATCCTACTATTCAAATAGGAATTAATTATGCAAATGATGGAGATCTTGTTTTAGTGCAACCAGGTACTTATATTGAAAATATTAATTACACAGGAAAGGATATAATAGTTGGTTCATTTTTCTTAATTACACAGGACGCTTCCTATATTTCACAAACAATTATTGATGGAAATCAAAATGGTATTGTAGTAGAATTCTCTAGTGGTGAAGATTCTACAGCTTATCTTATTGGTTTTACTATTACTAATGGAGATGCAAATTTAGGGGGTGGAATATACTGTAATAATTCTAGTCCTTTGATTATCAATAATAATATTAATAATAATACTGCTGGTTGTGGTGGGGGGATTTATTGTGGTGATAATTCCCATCCTATTATAAAAAATAATAAAATTTTCAGTAATAAAAGTTCTTATTATGGCGGAGGAATTTATTGTCTTGAAGAATCTAATCCATATATATTAAATACTTCAATATTCGAAAATTTAGCTACTTATTCTGGAGGTGGTATTGCCTGTCACTCTAACTCAAATCCTATCATAATCAATACAAATATCTGCAAGAATGCCAATATAAGTGGATCCAATGGAAGTGGAATCTGGTGTTGGGATAATTCGAACCCATTTATTTTAAATTCAATAATATCTGAAAATATTGGTTGTTATGGTATATATATTAATAGTAATAGCAGTGCTAATATCAATTATTCTTGTTTTTGGAATAATGAAGGTGGAAATTTTTATAATTGTAGCGGAGGTATTGGAACTATAGAATTAAACCCACTATTTAAAGATTCTGAAAATGGTAATTTTCATTTAAAAGCAGGTTCTCCCTGCATAGATGCTGGAAATCCAGACCCACAATACAATGACCCAGATGGCACAAGAAACGATATGGGTGCGTATGGAGGACCTGGTGGGGATTGGTAATAAAAAAGGTGGTGAATAATGGCTACAACCGACCTATCAATAAAGTATAGACCAGTTAGAATCGGTTTTTTAGTTAGAGGAGGTAAAATTGATGATTTAGTAAAAACTGCAGGTATTAACACAATGCTATGGGGTGGAATCTATAATCCTATAATTCCAGTTTCTAAGAACAAACAATATGATGAGAAATTAATAGATTTATTTAATGTAGATATACTTTATGCAGTTAGTCATACAAAAGAAATAAAAGAGATTAGTGAGAAATTTTCTTATTTAAAAGGAACATATGATTATACAAAAAATAATTTATTTCTTGAAGGTTGGTTGAATAGAGATAAAAATATTATTGGCTATTTAGATTCTAAAAATATCGTTGATTATTACTGGCATAAAGAAGGACTAAAATTTAGTAAAAAGGATTTTAAAAGTAATTTTGCTATTATAAGATGGGATGATAAAGATAAATTAAAAAATCTTTTTGCTATCAGTTTTGGTTATTTCCCAACTGAATACAATTTAGAAGATAATTATGAGAGCACGTTTTTAAAAAGTTTGAAATCAAAAGAGATTGAAATAAAACCTGTGCAATCTTTATCAGTAGAAATGGCAAATAATACATATCCTATGCTGTTTACAAGTTCAGAATTAAAAGTTAGTGGAAGACCATATTCCAAAGATGGAATTTATATCGGAAATGAGAATAATTTTGATGATCTACTTTATTTTTGGAATTTACGAGCTTCTGGTTTAAATATAGAATTTCTACCAATACATCACATAAAAAGATATGAACTATTTATACAATCATTTTTGGAAAATTTGGATAATTTACAACGGCATGACAATATAATAAAAATATTCTGTCTTTCACGAATATACAAAGATGTTGAAGAAATCCTAGAAAAATTTAAATTAAGAAAACACTTTGACCTTTGCTATATTGACAAATTAGAAAATGGTTTAGATGCCATACCAGTAAATCTTTATTTTGACCGGCAATACACCTTAGCTAATGTAGATAAACCATACGATCGTTATAATGTTACAATAAGTCTACCTAACAAAAAATTTCTTGTTGATACTAATAGAAATGTTATGTTTCAAAATTTGGCTGCATCAATTAGCACTTTAGGAGAATTTGGATATCCAGAACATACTTTAAAACCACCTTTTATAAGAAAATTAAATACATTTTATGGACGAGAAATAGCTTTTGAACCGTATAAGATAAGAAGTGAAAGAGATGGCATAAGAATTATTATCAATACCGATAAAAATTCACTTTCTCTATATCCATTATCACATAAAAGCCTTATAAATAAAATTTTTGAATTGGCCGATTTTAAATCTGAAATTAGTCAACCAGGTTTGCTTCTTAAAAGAATAATTGAGAAATTAAATGGATTACACAATGGCGAAGTTTTTAAAATTGTTGGGGTAAGGAAATTGTTAAAGACTATAAATAAGGATGTGTGTATAAGTAGAAAAGAAACTGAAACAATCATTAGAAATGGTAAAAACTTCAATAAATATGAAAATTTATATATCGAAAAACGTGATAAGGAAAAATTGACTCCCTCGGATGTATTTGAATTTTTACTCAATTATGATTTCTTACGACCAGGGTTAGAATTAATATGTGAATATTGTAAATTAAGAAGTTGGATTTCCCTAAATAGGATTGATGATATATTGATATGTGATTATTGTGGATATGAAAATAAAACCAGATTACATTTAAGAAAAAGTCCAAACGATAAAGGAGAGGGTGATTGGAAATTTAGAAAAAGCGGATTTTTTGCTAAAGATAATAATCAAGAAGGTGCAATTCCTGTAATTTTAACTCTGTTAGTATTTTCTAGAATACTTAATCATAAGTTAATTTATTCTCCTGCTTTAAGTTTAAAATCTGACTCTAGAGATCCTGAAATTGATTTTTGTGTGTTAAACTACAAAACTGTAAGAAGAGGTCCATCTATTCAAATTGGTATAGGAGAATGTAAAGCTGAAGGTGGAAAAATTGATAAAAATGACATTGATAATATGAAAATTATCAGGAAAAGGTTAAGTAAGATTGGATTGGATTGTTTTTTGGTTTTTTCTAAAACAGTTGATAATTTTGATGAAGAAGAAATAAATATGTTTAAAAGATTAGATAAAGATAATATAGATATTATCTTATTAACGAATAGAGAATTGGAATCATCGCATCCTTACTGGTATAAAGAGTATTCAGACAATTTGCCCCAAAAATATGCTTTAGATTTAAAAGATATGGCAGATAATTCAAAGTATTTATATTTGAATAAATAGCAATGGGTTCACCTAGTGAAATAGGGTTTCATTGTTATAACTTGAGTTAAGTTCAGTTAAGTTCGCAGAGCTTGACTTAAGTCATCCATTCTCTTTCATTAGACCCAGCTTGGGAATGCATTGTGGAACAGATTATTTGTTACCAAAATTGGGTTTAGTAAAAAGAATGGTATGTTGGGTTTGGTAACGAGAAAAGTAATATTCTAATATAGAATGAATTTATAAAAAATATTAGTATTCGTTATTTGCATAATAATTTATAGGAGAACCAATGAAAGAAAGACAAACAAAACAAATCAAATTAAATATCCAGAAAGAAGCTGCAGAAGGGATTTATTCTAATATTGTATTTATGAATTTCAATAATTTCGAATTTATTATTTGGAGTAGTCAACTCAGTCAGCTCAAAAAAATATTTTTTAAATTTCTCTCTGTGTGCTCTGTGTTCTCTGCGGTTTACTTTTTTTGAACTAAAAGCTCCACTCATTACTCCTTTCGCAAAGTTAAAAGAACTATAAGAATATCTGCGGCTGATTAAGGATAATCAGCCCTACTCATTACTGCCTTGCTCCTCGAGATCATCCCGAACAAGCAAACTGGTGGACATGCCTGCGAGCACGAGTTTAAGATCATCGGAAATACCATTCTTGATCCATACTGCGCCTGCATTTATCGTGGAAACTGCACCGATCGTATTTCCCTGATACACAAACTCATATCCATACACACTGCCCTGGAATATTTTGGGAATATTCTGCCCCTCAACCTGGAGAATGCCTTTTATTTTTATCACCTCTCCCTTATCGTTCTTTGCTTCACCCATATCGAGATTTTTCGGAGAGATATTATCAGGATTATTAACGACAAAATTCCAAATATTCATGCCCTTATCAAGCAGGACGCTTCCGTAAAAATAATTCTTGTAAGATAATCCAATCGAGAAAAAATCATTGAGAACATTCACATCAGATTCCTCAAATTGACCTGCGCAGACCACTTCTGCCTGAGTCCCATCGGGTGTAAATTGGATAAAATTGAATTTTTGCTTTGCGGACTTCATCTGAAGAACGTCAGACGAATTTGATTCTGTTGTAGTCCATCCCTTGCTGAATTTTGAGGTCTTATATTCACCATAAGTGATGACCTTATTCCAGCTGAAACCGTAGCGTCCTTTCACCGTGTACATCGAAGTATCCGTGGAAAGAGCTGAAGGCAATTTTATTTGTGGAACAGAACATCCAATGAAAAAGATCAGCATTCCTAAAAGAAGTGGAAACATTGATTTTCTTATACAACTGTTTTTCGTATCCATTATATTTCCTTTCATTCGTTATTTGATGATAAGCTCGCAAGTGGAAGACGAAGCGATCCAGTATGCAAGAGGAACTTCAATAATAAAGATATCGGGCAGTTCGATGTAGGAAATATCATAGGATTCATCAGCATTTTTGAAGGTGACAGACTCTATCTCATCAATAACATTACGATTTACGGTCAAGCGATACAAAGCAGTGGACATAAATGCAGCGCTCATCTGATCTCCACCGCCGTCCTCTTCACCCTGTGGGAACTTGATATAGATCTCACCATCTCCGACAAGCGGGAAAAGTGCAGGAGCATTCGATCTTTTAAGTTTTTTGTAATCCTTACTCTTGACGTCCACGCTCATATACATCTCATAACCGCATTCAAGGTCGTTGTCCGCTTTCACAAAACGCGCTTTGATATTTTTTGGAAATCCGTTTATGATACTCTCTTCATTATATTTGAATATATCTTCGCATGGATTGTCATCGGATTTCTTACCTCCCATGCTGCTGGACATTTCAAATATACTTTTACTCACTGCAAATTTGATAAATACATTGAGATCATTTCCTTCTTTGGAAATGTGTTGGGTGATGTTAAAACAGCCGGTAAGAAGTAAAATCATTATGCTAAATACAATAATACCAACCGTTTGTTTCTTTTTGCTGACAGGATGAGACTTTTCTTTTTTGTTCATTTTTTCTCCTCAATTATTTTCAATCATTAAATTTTCGCTTCGAGTATGGGCTCATTCTCATAAGAAAATATTTTAAAAGTTATCTCCTCTTTTATGGTGATAATGCCGTATGTGGCGATGCGTCGTTTATCTTTCCGTGCTCTGAGATGTCCTGGATTAAATCGAATACCAAAAGGACTATTAGAGCATTCCCAATTATGTGTATGCCCGAAGAGAAGTACGTCAGCGGAGTTGTTCAGATCATCGGGAGAATGTGCAATGATAAACTTTTTTCCTTCAATTTCAAACTCCAGCACATGCGGTAGTTTCCCGTTTTTATATTCAGGATGAAAAATTCCGGGCACGCGATACACTTTTCTTCCTCTCCTGTTATAAACGCAGGAATCAAGATCATCATAATTATCTCCAAGATGGATGATCACATCAGCAAAAATATTGCTATCCAACACATGCTGAAGGAGATCGTAATTTCTGTGAGTGTCACTGACGACGAGTATTTCTTTCATAAGATACCTTTTGCATTTATTTTATTGTCATGATTCAAAAAAGTAATTTTCATTTATACAATATCAACCACCTATATCATTTTAACCTCGTTGCCAAGCCCCTCAGGTTGTGTGAAAACGGATTTCTTTAAGTTATAATTACCCCCATCCCTAACCCTTCTCCCTATCGAAGGGGAAGGGAAATTCCTACGGCAAAAGAAGATAGATTCTCCCCCTAAATAGGGGGATATAGAGGGGGTTAAGAAAATATTGAGCATTTCGCTAGCTTTCATACAGCCTGCCATTTGGGGAACGTAAAAAAGAGGGTTTCAATAACAATGCGTTCCCAAACTGGGCTTTGGGAACGAGAAGTGGAATTTGCTTCATTTTTTTAATGAGAACTCCTTTTAAAACGCCTGCCCCAGACTGAAATAAAGTTTGCCAGAAGGTTCTCCGCTTTTCGGGAACCAGTTGAATCCATAATCGCATCGAACAACTCCAAGTGGCGAAGCGATCCGCAGTCCAATACCCGGGCAGCTCCGCAGCGGCTCCTTTTTGACATCCTTCAAATAGCTCCACACATTTCCGAAATCAAAAAAGATCACGCCGCCTATAAATTTATAAAAAGTCTGCCTTACCTCGAGATTCGCAATTATTTTATATCTTCCTCCAAGAGGTAATCTCTTGTCGTCCAGAGGTCCGACTTTTCTGTAACTAAAGCCCCTCAGTGAATGAGGACCACCTGTATAAAATCTCTCATTGAGCGGAATACTGGTGGAATTTCCAAATAGCGCAAGTCCCCCGGCTTCAAGAGAAAGGGCAATTACTGTGGATGATGTAACCGGTTTATAATACTTCCCCTGAACAACCAAACGTCCGAAAACATCTTTTGTTTTCTGATAGGATTCTGCAATTTCACTATCCGTGGAAAGCAAGTATCCATTGGTTGTATTGAAAATATTATCTCTCTCATCGTGTACCGCAGAAAGGGTGAGTGAATTCAAATTAGATTTGTATTTATCGGGTAACTCCTGCACTTTTACATTACTGAAACGTACTTTTTCATACCTGCAGGCAAGGGATGCGCTGGAATGCTCGGTAAAGGATTTACCCACAATGATCTTTGCGCCGTACTGCAAGATATCATAGCCGGGTTCTTCATTGAATGTATCAAAAATATTCACATCGGTTTTGAGTTTGATCCCAAAAGTCCACGGCTCTGTATAGGATGCTTCTATCTTGTTGGCAATAGTACTTAATTTTCCATTCAAGCTGACTTTTTGAGCTGTTCCCCAGAGGTTGCTATGAAGAAGTTCTGCAAAAACACGTGCTTTATCGAGTGAGCCATATCCCAGTCCCAGGTTGAACTCTCCGGGAATTTTCTCTTTGATGTCTATCTGGATATCTTTTTGAGAGCTCAGCGAATCAATGGTCACAGGTCGAATGAACACGCTTTCAAACAAACCTGTAAGATACAGTGCTCTCTGGGATGCAAGCAGTTTTGAATAACCCACGATCTCACCTGATTTGAAGGTCAGATCGCGCAAAATGATCTTCTTCTTTGTGATCTCTAATCCTTGAATAACAATATCTCGAATTGAAAACTGCTCATGTTCAGTTATTTGGAAATCAATGAGAGCACGATGATGTTCATCACTGATGCGTATTTCAGGTACTACTTCTCCATCCAGGAATCCCTCATCCGCATACATTGTAAGAAGTTTGTAAGTTGCATCCTGCACTTTTTTCTGTTGCAGCAAATGCCCTTTTTGTAGCTCGGTTGCCTTCAGAAGTGTTGAATCTGAAAAAACAGTATTACCAAAAATCGTAATACCCTCAATATATGTGGGCTCCCCTTCAGAAATCGTTATGATTATCGAGACCTGCTTCTTATCCTCGTTCCTTTCAATTGAATAATCCGCAACCTTTGCCTGAAGGTAGCCATTCTGTTGATAGAAAAGTGCAAGATTTTTCAAGTCTTCACTGAAAATCTCAGGATAATAGCGCGCGGGACTCAAAAATTTGGATTCCCTGGTCACCATGACTTCCTGTAGAGTCCGAGAACGATACATATTATTCCCTTCAAAACTAATGGACATAACCTTGAATGCATTTTTCTCGGCATGCAGCCCTGCAGGTATGACCATTAGTATAATGAAAAATATCGGAAGCAGGTATCGTTTTCTCATTTGAAATTCACCCTGTAGAGGAGATCTATGCCCGTATTTCCCTCCTGATCTGCCTGTCCCTGCAAATAGAAGTTATCGGTGAGCTTATAATCAAGCTCGATGCTTTGCTCATTCAGATAACCGATACGAGTGGAATAGGTTACTTTCATGCGTTTTAAAAGCTGCTTGGATGCAACAAGCTGCGGTCCCCATGAATCGCCAAAATCAAAGAGGTTCCCTTCGATCGTCACATCATCGAGGTCAAAAATATGAGCCATCTGACCCGCAACAAATCCGGAGATCTTCTGGCTGGAATACTGCTCCGCGCGCTCAAGAAGTATATCTTTCAAAGAGGTGTTATATTTATCAGGTGTTTGGGAAAATATCTGCTCTCGTGTTGTTCCGAAAGTAAGTAATGAAAGTATGTTCGCTTCATCGAGTGCTGGAATGGACTGTAGTGATATTGCGGCTTTATCTGCAGGTCCTGTCATTGCAAAAATAATATGGTATGGTTCAGCATCGGGTTGTGAGTAATTTTTTATATCGGTCTCTGCCTGTATATCCAGAATGGGATTGATAACATTAGGATCAGCAAAATCAAGGATTCCGCGTGTGATCGTAAATTTTCTATCAAGATAAATAATGTAGCCCTCGGAAATCTCGAGACGACCTGTAAGATTTGGTTGAGCCAAGGTGCCGATCACGCTGATGTCAGATCTCATTTGGATACGGGCAATATTGTTATCTATCCAGATATCTTTGCTGTCAGTTATACGTATATTAAGCTTGGTCTGCATCATAAGCTGGGATGGCTTACGAAATAGCCGTGGTTTGGTCATGGAATCAAGAATTTTGGAAATCTGGATATCCTCGAGATATTTTGTTTCTCCCATAACTATGATTCCATCAATAAGATAGCCATTTTTTTGCCGAGAATAATCCAGTGTGCAGCTTGGTATATTTAACTTGTATTTTTTTTGCTCGTTCAACACAATACCCTCTGCTTCGAAATGCAAAGCGATATCCTTTATATCACCATCGTCGTAATCGACATGCCCTGAACTCTTTATCGAACCCTTACCGAACTTACATTGGAATTCTTGCAGAGCAATCCGCTCATCTGTTGCGGAAATATCGAGAGTACAGTCCGAGAAAGGAACTGGAACATCCGCTGGATGGATACCGAAATTATCAGCTTTAATCCATCCTCTGAACTTTGGATTACTCATCGTTCCAAGTGTGTTCACTGACGCATTAACTGAGCCCTGTGCATTCATTATAGCAGGAGTTATAGTTTCTAAAAATGCAATATCAAAGTCATTAAGCGAAATGTGAATATCCATATCTTCCTGCTGAAAAATGCCTTTCACGATCACTGCCTGCGTTCCGTTTATCGACAATGCAATATCCGGAGAGAACGAGCTCCAGTCGGACTCTGAAATGCTGCCAGTAAGAGAAAAGGGTTTGCCTTCATAAAGACCGGTGAACTTATTTATATTCATAGTGCTGTCCGAGAAGACCAAGAGTGCTTCAAGATTTTCAATCGGCGATTTATGCTTATCCAGTTGAAGAAAACCATTCTCTATTCCAAATGAACCATTTATCACAGGGGAAGCAACTGATCCACTGATCTGTACTGTAGATGTAAGTGTTCCCATAACCTGCACTGCATCGAGAAATTCTTGAGTGAAATTTGCCAGTTTCACGTCCGAAAGTGATATCTCCCCACGAAGCGCACTGTGCGGGTTGACCGCACCCCCCCCTTTGCTTTCATCCAGTCCAATCTTCCCCCGAATACGTATCTCATTTTTGAAGAGTTGAACTGTTCCATTGCTAAGAATTATCTCTGAAGGAGTAAGATTTCCCTGAATAGATATTTTATCTATGAAAAAGTCTTTATATGCGGGTTTATCTATCGTGAGAAATATCGTGCCTGTGGGCTTTCTCGTCATACCTTCAAATGATACATTACCGGAAACACTCCCCTGAATCCCAGCTAATGAATCTGAAAAAGCAGCCAGCATATCAAGCGAGAGTACTTTCAAATCTGCCTTCAAAGAAATATCTTGTGCAATCGAGAAACTGCTCTCTATTGAACCTAAATGATCTTTTGTATTTTTTTCATTCTTTTTGAAATTTACATATACATTTCCTGTGCGATCTGATAATGAGAAGTTGCCTTGAGCTTCACACCGGATTTTTTCCGTATCAATATGCAGCGTTTTTATTGAAATATCAGAATTCTCTGCAGTGCATTCAAGCACAAGAGAGGGTACAGAAAAGTTCTGATATTTGACACTATCAGCGTGCAATGAGACAAAGCCGGAGAGATTTTCCAGATTGCCGGTTAACGATCCTTGATATTGGACTCGTCCAAGCACTTCTTCGTCCAGTAAAGTAGTTGTGAGTAAAGCAAGAGACGTAATCCTGCCGGTGAAAGAGCTGCTCTTTATAAATAATGAATTGTCTGCATACTGGATTTCTGCAAACAGGGAGTCGGCAGGGAAATTCATGTAGGACAGTCCGCTCCCCTTAACTTTTACGTGAATTTCAGGACTGGACAACTTGCCTGAAAAATTTGCATCAGCATATAACTTTCCCTTTGTTCCAAGTAGGTTGAAAAGTCCGGCAATATATTCGATATTATTTATATGAACCGAAGCAGAGCCGTCTATTTTTGAATCATGAAGAACGAATTCACTTTCAATATATGATGAATCCTGCACAACATGAAGTGCTGCATCTCCAGTTTTATATGAAAATATACAGTCAATCGGATTGATGCTTTTCTCTTCGTACATTATCTTATGGAGCTGCATTTCCCCGGAAAATTGTGAGGATAGAATTGAAGTTATCGTGCCTGACGAGCTTACAGTACCGGTCAAAAAACCTTTGTATGGAGAATCATTTCCATAAAGATACTCCCATAATTGTGTATAATCTATGTTTGAAATGTTAAGATCGACATGATAGGATTCTGTGCTATCCAGCATCATCCAACCCTGCGCAGAGATAGAGCCATCGAAAATTTCACAGTATATCTTTTGGATACTCAAAGAATCGTTTTTCACAACCATATCAAACTTGCCATTTTGCAATGCAAGCTCACCGATCTCAAGGGTATGATAAGTTAACTCCGCATGAAGATTTGGTTCTGATACTGATCCATCAAAAGTAACAAATGCCACAAAATCAGTATGCAGCGGTCTAAGTTGTGGTGGCAAAGAAGCACCTAATTTCGCAATAAGCTGCCCGGGATTACCATTTATTTCGATTTCTCCATCAATGTCAGGATCTCCTTTAATAAATATATTTGCATTCCCGCAGATGCTAATACCTTCCGATTCCAGAGAGAGAGTATCGACCTTTATATTTTGTCCCCGGGTGGAACCGATGATAAGAATATTTTCCACTGAGTATTGCTGGTTTTCGTAATCAACCACAGCAGAGGATAGTGTCGTAGAAAAATTATAGCTCGAGTCCAGCGTAGAATGTTTTAACTGTAATTCAAGATCCTGTATATTTCCATGGAGGGGAATTGACGAATCTTCATACATAATTATTGAATTCCGTAAGCGTATGGATTTAAACGAAACCTGCAGCGGATTTTTTACTTGTTCTCCTTTTTGTCCGGGAGTTGGAAGAAGAAAGTTACCGTTTTCATCCCGAAGGATTTTCGCTTTCAAGGAATCGACCAGTATAGAAGAAATGCTGATCTTGTTTTTTAGAATAGAGAATAAATTGTAATGAATCTCCAGCAAGCCGATCTCAAAGGTAGATGACTCCGCTGTTTCATTATGAATAGTAATATCTTCGAGTTTAACCCATGAAAAAATATCTGTTTTCAAAGTGCCGATCTCTACTTGATCCTGAAATGTCTCCGTGAGCGCGCTTTCGATAAATTTCTTTAGGATGTTGCTTCCAATAGGAGTTCGCACAAAAATGTAGAGCAGAAGCAGTATCGATAAGAGGACGATTACTATTATCGTAATAATTCGAAGAATCTGTTTCGAAATGGAATGTTGCATGAGGATCGATATTAAGGTTTTGGTACTTTGGTGGGTACGAGTGATTCTAAGAAAATGAGTTTTCCGTTAAGAATTTTTATAAGAGTCACACCTTTTTGTGGAATTCGTTGATCGTTGACATAGCTCAGCATTCCGGTCACTCCTGCAAAGTCTTTTGTTTGTTCGAGAGTTTTCAGGAGCTCCTCAGACTTCATGTTTGATGCTCTCAGATAGATATCAGCAACAAGCATGACAGCATCATATCCAAGTGCTGTAAAAGAGCTGACTGGAAGTGCGCCGTATCTTTCCTTATATGCTGTTATATATTTTATTATGGGTTCTTGAGCGATCTCTTGATCATTAACCGGGGGTGTGGCGAAATAGATATTATCAGCATATTCTTCAACTAGAAAATGCGTGGCATAATAGATATCATTGGTTTTTGGACCTGCTGCTTCGAGTAGTAGAGGAGTATCATAACTATCTCCGCCAAAGATTGGTTGAGAGATACCTGCTTCACGAAATTGTGTAATAATATTTCCAACATCATTAGGACCGGCAGATATGAAAAGCATTTCCGGTTGCGGATCGAGTGACTTAATTTCTAAGATAAATTCATTAAAATCTTTTGCTCCACCTTTGAAAAATGATTCTTTTATTATCTTCCCACCTAATTCTGAATATCGTTCGATAAAATAGCGGGAAAGCAGTTTTGTGAAATCCATATCTTCATCGGTCAATACATAGCAGGATTTCAAACCAAGCCGTTCATAAGAGTATTCCGCCAGAACCGCTGACTGCACATTATCACCAAAGCACGAAAGGAACAAATAAGTGGGAACCTGTTCCGGCAATTTAGGCGATGTGGCGCCGGAAGTAATAAGAATTATACCATTTTGTGCTGCGATCGGTGCAGAAGCCAGCACCATATCAGTATCACTGAAACCGATAATTATCGGAACCTTATCTTCAAAAATGAGTTTACGGGTAGCTTCTTTTATCACTGCCGTATCAGATTTTCCGTCATAGAGTATAAGCTTCAGCTTTTTGCCATTAATTCCACCTTGTGCATCTATCAGCTCGGCAGCAAGCTCGGCACCTTTTGCAGAGGGCACATCAAGCGAAGATTGCGAACCTTCAAGATTGTAAATAGCCCCAATTTTATACTCCTGCTGCACTCTATCACAGGACACAAAAAACAGCAAAGTAGAGATAAGGATGCATACACAAAATTTCTTCATGACAATCTCCTGATGACTAATGAAATGAAAGTGGTAAATATCGTATTTTACTGTCAATTAATATGATGAGAGGATTATGTCTGTTTTTGAATAAAATCTTTTTTGTCAAGCAGCCACCTGCCCATTCTTTTTATCTCTCTTATCCTGCCTGCTTTATAATTTTCATGCACACTATTTGTATAGAGGAATTTCCTCAAGGAATTCATTCCTAATTTGGGGAGCTCATTTAATATTAAACTCAAAAAATACAAAGGATAATGAAATTTTATGAGATTATCCTTCACTGAATGCAGATCGTTATAATAATTATACATTTTACTTTTGAGGAGGTTCAAATCTTCGGAAGAGAGATAGTGGGTCCGTAAATTCGCATGTGAGAGATCATAAAAAGAAAAATCATCAGCATTTGTTAGCAATCCTTCTTTGATGATCTTCTCGCGCACTCTCGTTTTCAGAAATGGTGTGAGCAGAATGAAAAGAGGCACATCAATGCTGTGTTGTTTGGCAAAATCAAAATGATCCCAAATGGTTTTTCTATCGTCTTCGGGATTACCAAGAATAAATCCTCCGACCACTATGAGCTTATGTTTATGTAATAACTCTATTGCCATACTCGTCTGGTCAAGCACACGTTTGTCTTTTGAGAGAAACTGCACATTTGCTTTTTTTATGTTTTCAATTCCAAGAAAAACAATCTTGAAACCCGACTTAGCCATGAGTTTTATCAATTTCGCATCTCGAGCCACACCTGCCACGCTTGCCTGAATTGTATAATGGATATTCTGCAATCCGTTTTTGAGGATCTGTTCGCATAATTCTTCAAGATGAGCGGAATCCACAAAAATGTTGTCATCGATAAAAAATATCGCTTTTACTCCGAATTGTAAAGCTTGTCGTATGTCTTCGATGATTCTATCAACAGAATATTTACGAAAAATTCTTCCATACATCTGAGGCATACAGCAGAAATCACATTGCATGGTACAACCGCGTGATGCCTCAACCACATCGGCTCTTCTTCCAAAGATTGAGCAGTGCTTCGTAATTCTTGAAGTTCGATCCGGAAGTTTTATACTCTCAAGATCGAGAACGGGCTGTCTGGTATTATGAACAAAGTGTTCCTGCTTCTTAAAAGAAATATTTGGGATTTCGGAAATATCTTCGTTACTGCTTAGTGCTTTTATTAGTCTGTTAAACGCAACTTCTCCCTCACCTCGAACGAGATAATCAATGTATTTTTTTTCTTTGGATTTTGAGATAAGCTCATAAGCCAGCGTAGGATGGTATCCCCCGAATACTGTGATAATATTTTGATCATATTGCTTGATAAGTTCAGCAATTTTAACTGCTGTCTCATACTGGAAACTCATGCAGGTCAATCCGACAACATGCGGATGAAATTTCTTTAATAACCTGATAATGTAGTTTTTCAGATTGTGCTGAACCATGAGCAGGTCAGCGATCACGACTTTCTCGACAAATGCCGAATCCAGGTTGCCGGATAGTGAAGACAATCCCAGTGAAGGAACGCGCATTCCCTTATAAAATCCCAAAGTGTAGTTGGGCATAGAGAAAAGCAATATTTTCTTTTTCATAAAAATCCTATTCGAAAAAAAATTACCTGCACAACATTTCTTTGACAACTTTTTTATTAAAATGCCTTTATATTGCAATATGAACTCCGCTCACAAATTCGCAGTTGATAAGATGCTCGGTAGGCTGGCAAAATGGCTTCGTCTACTGGGTTACGATACGTTTTATAAGAATAAGATAAAACCTGTCACATTGCTCAGTATTGCCCAAAGCGAAAATCGTATAATCGTTACAAAGAACCGTTACTTCCTGAAACACCCCTTTCCTGTACCCATTCTGTTCCTAAATACCGACACACTTGAAAAGCAGCTTCTTGAGATTGATGATAAATATCCTCTCCAAAAAAATAAGGCATTTTCCCGATGCCCGCTTTGTAATAATGCAACTACTCCTGTTGAAAAGGAAAATATTAAGAAACTTGTGCCGGAATATGTATTCCGTACCCACGAATGCTTCCACCAATGCATACATTGTGGAAAAATATACTGGAGGGGTACTCATCCCCAAAGAGCTCTCGCATTCCTCGAAAAAATCGGACTGAAAATGTGATATACAAAAAGGAACTTTATAAAATTTGACAGGAAATTAAATATTTAAGAAAAGGAAGTCAAAGGATTAATAATGAAAAGAAAATAAAAGAATGGACATCTGAGACATAGACTAATTTCATGAAAACCAAATTCATTTATTTGTAACCTCCCTATTCTTCATCCCTGGAATAGTGAGGTTTTTGGATTATGAAGATTGAATTGGTGAAATATGAATTGAATTTGATTTTGAGGGATAAAATTTTAGTCGCTCTTTAAATAAGCTAATGTGTAAACTAAAAAGATGAAATGGAGCTATAAAATGAAAAAGCTAATTGCTGTAATATTTACATTATCATTTGTTTTTATCACTAGTACTTTGTTTAGTGAACAAGTTTTAGTAGAAATTTGGAATCCGGGAGATGAAGTACATGATGGTGCTATATGGATAGGATCATTACAGGTTTTGGAAGATGAAGTGTGGGAGAGTGGAGTTACTTCGTATTATTTTCCAATAGAAAATCCACCTGAGGGTGTATGGGCATATGGAAATCAAAATGGATTTTATCCGGGACAGGTATACTATGTAAGCGCTTATGATTATACACAATGTAATCCAAATACAGAGGAATGGTATGTAACATTAGAATTAACCACTACAGATGGTTATGATGAGTTCCGAACAACCAACCTATCTTCCGAGGGCTGGAACTGGGTTTCATTCCCTGTGATGGATCCTGACTATTCAGATCCTATTCAACATGTCCTTACACCAATCCTGAATGATTTGGAAGAAGTTAGATATAAAAATTTTTATATTCGGGAGACAACCCCTGGCAATTGGACCAATACCATTGGCGATTTCCGCAGTATAGATGGTTACAAGATAAAGATGAAAAATACTGCAGATTTGGAAGTAGCCGGCTGGTGGAAAAACCCAACTACTGTTATACCTCTTTATGAAGGACAGCAGAATTGGCTTGGATATTTCCTGCAAGAGTCCTTATCAATTCGTGATGCATTTGATTCAATCTGGGATTATTGGACATCAATAAAGTCTAAGCACTGGGCTGTTTGCCGTCAATCGAGCGAACCAACGCCACATACAAGAGGTACAGTAAATCCGGGAGAACTCTATATAGTAACGGTCAGCCAAGATTGTGGTCTGGTTTGGGGAACAGGCGAGCCGAAACCCCCTTATAAGAAACCCGAAACAGAATACTTTACCTATACTGAAACATCGGAGTATGAACCTATCATAATAGATACTGTTTATGGCGCATCACCGGAAGAGATAGGTATTTTTATTGGTGGTGAATGTATTGGAGGTAGTAAAATAGAAGATGGTTATCCTGTATTTGTTCCTGCATATATTACAGATGATACAACTCGTTATGAAGTTAACGAAATCACCTTCGGGTTGTACAATGGGATCAGAAATGAGCTAACACAAGTCAAGGGTGTAAAAGTTTATGATCCGATCATATCAGCTTATGTAGATAAACCAATTTATCTAAATAAAGATGATTTTAAAGTAGTAAGACTGAACACAGAAGAAGCTCCGAAAATTCCTATAGAATTTTCCCTTCATCAAAATTATCCGAACCCGATAAGAACTTCTACAACTATATCTTTTTCCACCCCGGAACTCACCGATAACGCAGAGATAATGATCTATAATGTAAAAGGTCAATTGGTAAAAACACTCCTACCAACTACAACTCACCAATCAGCGCTCACCAATGTATATTGGAACGGAACGGACGAAAATGGCAATCAATTATCAAACGGTATCTATTTCTATAAGTTGAAATCCGGAGAAAAAACAGCATTTAAGAAGATGATCCTCCTTCGTTAGAACTTCGGAGTATAAATCCTGATGCGTTAACAAGCAAACATATGGGTAGGTGTATCCGCCGGTTGACGGATGCACTTACCCAGAATAATAACTTTGCGAAAGTTTAAAACTTTCGCAAAGATAATAAGTTGGAGTAACTTATGTTAAAAAGAATTTTATTAATCTTTGTGATTATATCACTTTTGTCATTTTCTCTACTTTTTTCCGATACTATCATTGTAGATACAACTGGAGCGGGAGATTACACTATTATACAGGAAGGCATAAATGCTGCATCAAACGGTGACACTGTTTTAGTATATCCAGAAACTTATTACGAAAACATAAACTATAATGGAAAGAATATCACAATAGGAAGTTTATATCTTACTACACAAAATAATTGTTATATTGATTCCACCATAATAGATGGTAACCAAAACGGGAGTGTGGTAACCTTTGAAAGCGGAGAGGATACTACTGCTATATTGTGTGGATTTACTATACAAAACGGGAGCGGAACTCAACAGGGGAATTTTAATGTTGGTGGTGGGATTTTTTGCATTAATTCTCAAGCAACATTAAAGAATTGTATAATAAAAGATAATTTAAGTGAATTTGGTGCAGGTATTTGTTTATATTACACAACTATAAATATGAGCGATTTGTGTATTTTTAATAATCATGCAATTTCTTGGGCTGGAGGTATCGGTTTCAATAATGCATATGCCAATTTTGACCAAATACAAAGGTGTAATATATATTTTAATTATGCTGGAGATGGATCAGACTTAAGAGCTTTTAATAATAACAATAGTATGACTGCTTATATTGATACCTTTACAGTTGCTGAACCAAATGATTACTATGTAGCCCCGATAGATAAATTTGTTTTTGATATACAAAATAGTAAAATTGAATTAGTAAATCATGATTTATATGTAAGCCCTCAAGGTGATAACAATAACAGCGGCTTAAATCCTTCAGAACCTTTACAAACTATATCATGGGCAGTAACAAAGATAAAATCTGACTCCATAAATAAAAATACAATATATTTATCATCAGGTTCATATTCTCCAATAACTACTAATGAAATGTTTCCTTTAAATTGTAAGGATAATGTTTCAATTATCGGTGAGAGTAGACTTACTACTATACTTGATGGTAACAATATTTTTTATTTATTTCATTCAAATGAGGATTCAGACTACTTGATCGAGGGTATGACAATTCAAAATGGCTTTGCAGATATTGCCGGTGGTGGGATTTGTATTTATGATGGTTCAAATATTATTGTTAACAATATTAACTTTTTTTGTAATCGTGCAAATTCTGGTGGTGGAGCGATTAATATATTTAATTCACAGGGACTTTTTAAAAATTTAGTAATAAGAAACAATTCTTCTGATTGTGGAGGTGGAGTTGAAATTTCTATTAACTCAGATCCTGTTTTTATTAATTGTGTTATTGATAGCAATTATACCATAACTCCTGGTTGGGGAGTATCAGGTGGTGTGAGTTGTGTTGTAGATTGTAATCCTATTTTTATTAATACTCTTATTTCAAATAATTATTCAGATGAGTGTAGTGGAATGGGATTTGGAAACTGCCAACCAATTTTAATAAATTGTACGATATGTAATAATTCAAACAATCCGGATGGAACTATTAGTATAGGAGATAATACTAATTTAACACAAAAAAATATTATTTTACATAATTATTCTCAATATGAAATAACATACTGGTCAGCATATCCTCCTAGTACTGCAGCAATATATTATTCCAATATCAAGGATAGTATCGACGGAATCAATACAAATAATAACGGCACCATAATCTGGGGAGAAGGCAACATAGATTCTCTTCCACAGTTTGTTGGCGGGAGTCCTTTTAGTTATGAGTTATCGGCAGGTTCTCCCTGCATAGATAAGGGAACTCCTGACACAACCGGACTGCATCTACCCGCAATGGACTTAGCAGGCAATCCTAGAATCTTCAACGGTAGAATAGACATTGGCGCTTATGAATACCAGGATACAATAGGAGTAGATCCACCCGACACATCATTTATTCACAATTTGTATTTATTTAATAATAGTCCCAATCCCTTTAAGGAATCCACCACAATATCTTTTATTTCGGCAGATTATGAAAGGATAAAAGATTATACACTTTCTATTTACAATACAAAAGGGCAATTGGTACGAAGGTTCGACGGTAATACTCATGACTTTTGGGTTAAAACAAAAATAGTCTGGGATGGTACGGACGAACGGGGCAGGCAGGTCGCACCCGGGACGTATTTATACAAATTAGAGTATAATGGAAATGCGGTCGTGAGGAAAATGCTTTTGCTTCGCTAACGCTCTGCTGCGAAAAGCGTGGAGAGTATAGAGTAGAGCTGAGAGAGGAAAAGAAAAGCGATGTGAGACTATTGTAACTCAACATTCCGATGTTGAGTACGCAAGATTGGAATCTTGCGCTACAATGCAAAATTATCACTAGCACTTGCTATTCTGATCCGCCAGCTGGCGGAGGGAGGTGTGTTGTTTTAAACCTCACCCTGACCCTCTCCTAAAAGGAGATGGAATTAAATGAAGAATATTTGCCAGCAATAAAATTTTTCTCCAGTGTCATTCTCGCAGAAGCTGGAATCTAGTATTTACAAACAATAATAAAAAAATGTGCTATATTGCTAAAACCTTGCGAACGGTTGATCTTGTCAACCCACTGGTGATAACCCTCGCAACGATTTGAAAATCTAGGGTCAATTGCCCTCAACGGATCGTTGTTTAAGAAAATCGCTCACTTCTGAAACCTTAAATCAGTGTTCTTAAATCGTCAATCAAAGACAATTAAAATATTCTCGGGGAATCCATCCCCAAAGAGCTCTCGCATTCCTCGAAAAAATCGGACTGAAAATGTGATATACAAAAATGAACTTTATAAAATTTGACACTGCAAAGTGGGGTCATAAATTGTGTGCTAAATCAAAATGTATTAAACGGAGTACATATATATGAAAAAAGATATTCATCCAAAGTATCAAAAATGTGTAGTGAAATGCGCCTGCGGAAACACCTTTGAGACCAGAGACACCTTACCGGAAATCCACGTGGAGATCTGTTCGGAATGTCATCCATTCTATACTGGTAAAAAGAAATTAGTGGATAGCGCAGGACGTATCGAAAAATTCAGGAAAAAATATAGCAAATTCGAGACCAAAAAAGAAAAAAAAGAGCAATAGCATTTCTCCTCAGGGGAACTTTACACACCTTGAACCCATCAAATTTAAAGATTCATTAGGATACTTTTACCAAAAATTTAAAGCTTATGAAAAACAAACCGGAAATCGCTGTGGGCGGTCAGGCAGTTATTGAGGGCGTCATGATGCGCGGACCTCAACATATTGCTACTGCTCTACGAAAAAAGGACGGGCATATCGTCCTGAAAAAACAAAAATTCGTATCCAAGACAAAGACGAATAAATTTTTTGGCTTACCTCTTATCAGGGGATTTGTCTCCCTTATTGAGATGCTCTCTATTGGCATTAAAACTTTGAACTTTTCTGCTGAAGAAGCGATAAAGGACGAAGAAGCGGATAAGCCGGGAAAAAAGAAAAACGTGTTCCTTGATAAACTCTATACTGCATTCTCCTACATTTTTGCTTTCGGGCTCGCCTTTCTTCTTTTTGTGTTCCTGCCCTACCGAATTGCGTACTGGATAAATATAGAGAAAACAAGTATCCTCTTCAATCTTTTTGCAGGAGGGATCAGGATCATTTTTTTTGTTGTGTATGTTTATCTGATCAGTTTACTCAAGGATGTTCATCGGCTATTCCAGTATCATGGTGCAGAACACAAATCTGTATTTGCGTATGAGGGAAATCCGGATTTCACTCTTGAAGATACAAAGCAATATAGGACTTACCATCCCCGCTGCGGCACGAGCTTTATGCTGATCGTTCTTGTCATTGCAATACTTGTGTTCTCCATTTTTGATACGATCCTTGCGCTCATCCTTGGACACGCAATACCGCTTGGAATTCGAATTGTGCTGCATCTTTTACTGCTTCCCTTTGTTTCGGGAATTTCTTATGAAATTTTGAGATTTTCCGGGAAAAATATTAACCACTGGCTAGTCAAAGCATTTTCTGCGCCGGGGCTGGCTCTGCAGAGAATAACCACGCAAGAGCCGGATAGTCAACAGCTCGAGGTTGCGATCTGTGCGCTTCACGCTGCACTCGATCTTCCGCTCACTTACCCAGATGTGGAAATTTTGACCGATGACGAATCTTCTGAATAAAGTTACCGAGCTCCGGCAGGAATACTCTGAGCTGGAAAAACAGCTTTCTGATCCCGATATAATCAATCAACTTGACCGATATAGGGACATTTCTTCCCGATACAAGGAAATTTCCGAAATATTGCAGTGTACAGAGGAACTTAATCAAAATATCGAAGCACTGGAAGAAAATAAAGAATCCCTAAAGCATGAAGAGGAAAAAGAGCTCGTCCTTCTTATAAATGAAGAGAATGCCAACCTCGAAAGCAAAGTTGATAAGTATTCCCAGCGGCTGAAAACAATGCTCATACCAAAGGATAAAAATGATACCAAAAAAGCCATCATGGAAATCCGGGCAGGTGCAGGCGGTGAGGAAGCAGCTCTCTTTGCATCCGATCTTTACAGGATGTACACCCATTTCATCGAGAATAAAGGATGGAAGATCGACATCATGAATTCTAATCCCACAGGTATGGGTGGTTTGAAGGAAATTTCTTTCGAAGTTATCGGAAATAATGCTTACGGTACACTTAAATTTGAAAGCGGAGTGCATCGCGTTCAGCGTGTTCCGGAAACGGAATCTTCAGGTAGAATACACACCTCTGCTGCTTCGGTAGTTGTATTGCCCGAAGCTGAAGAAATCGATTTTGATATTGATGAAAATGACCTGAAGGTCGATGTGTACCGTTCATCAGGTCCAGGCGGTCAAAGTGTTAATACGACAGATTCGGCAGTACGTATTACCCATATACCCACTGGTACAGTTGTCACCTGTCAAGATGAGAAATCACAACTGAAAAATAAGCACAAGGCAATGAAAGTTCTCCGATCACGTTTACTTGACATCGAGATCCAGAAACAGCAGCAGTCAATAGCCCGGCAACGAAGAGCGATGGTTGGTTCTGGAGATCGAAGCGCAAAAATCCGCACATATAACTACCCTCAATCACGCATTACCGATCACAGGATCAACTTCACTTCACATAATTTAGAATCATTTATGGATGGAAATATTGACGAACTCATCGACGCTCTGCATATTGCCATGCAGGAAGAGATGTTAAATAATGAATAACATCATTTTTAGTTAGAACATAAATGATCAGCATTATTATTATAGCAATATTTTTTGTTGGGTCTGCCTTTTTTTCCGGCAGTGAGATCGGTCTTGTATCCCTCGATAAGCACCGATTGAAACACGAAGCTGCTAAAAGCAAGAGCAAAAAACGGCTTTACGATTTCATAACAAATCCTGATAAAGTACTGGGCACTACCCTTATTGGTAATAATATATCACTAATCATTGTTTCATCTGTCTTCACTGCATTCATGATCAAATTGGATGTTATGTCTGAAACCCTTGCAGCACTGCTTCTTGCCGGGGGACTTCTTATTTTCGCCGAGATCATCCCCAAAATACTTATCAGAAATACCTGCGACACTTCAATCCCGAAATTTTTCTTTTTGATACGATTCTTCTCATTCTTGTTTCATCCTCTGATCTGGGTGTTGAGCAAGATAAATAATGCATTCTTTAGACTGTTTAAGATAGACAAAAAGAGCAGCACTCACCTTTTCACCAAAGACGATCTTTCATATCTTCTTGAAGTAGCCGAAAAGGATGGTCACGTAAAAAAGGATGAACACAATCTGATTGAAGAAGTGCTGGACTTCCGCGATTTGACAGTGAAAAATATTATGATCCCCCGCACGAACATTGTCGGGGTCAAAGCAGACACTCCTATACAGGAAGTGATTAATTTAATGAAAGAAGAAGGATTTACACGTTTCCCTGTTTATTCAGTGGATATCGATCATATCGAAGGCATGCTTATTATTCACGATCTTCTTGAGGTAGAAGACCTTTCATTACCTGCAAAAAAATTCATCAGGGATGCCTATTTTGTGCCCGAGATCATGAAAGCAACTACACTATTTAAAAAGATGCAGCAGAATAAAACCCCTCTCGCGGTTGTGGTAGATGAATATGGCGGCACTGCTGGTATTATTTCTGTGGAAGACCTCCTTGAAGAACTTGTTGGTGAGATCGAGGACGAATATGATGCCCAGGAAAATGATATCAGTAAGGTGAATGACACAACCCTTCTCGTTAACGGTGAGGTTGAGATCGAGCGCTTGATCGAAGATTATAATATCGAGCTCGATGAAGGTGATTATGAGACCCTTGCAGGAATGCTTATTGAAAAATTTGAGCGAATTCCTCGTTACAATGAAAAACTACTTATAAAGAATTATGAGTTCACGATAAAACAGGTTACTGCAAAAAAGATTGAGAAAGTAATGGTAAAAATCCTTCCTAAGCAGGAAGAATCCGACTAGCTTTCTTTCCCTCCTGAACAAACTTCAGTAATCTTTTACTTCTTTTTTAACTTGGGAAAATACTTCTTTTTTAACTTATCGACAAGTTCATTCAGACGCTTGTTATCTATTAGACCAAGACCTGCAGCGATTAAAAGAATTCCCTGCAAAAACGGCGTAAATAAACCAATTATACCGAGGCCGAGGAGCGAGTAACCAGCGATCTTTCTAAACGAAGTTTTGGCTTTCACACTTAAACCGCTGTTACTTTTTTCACTTCAGGAATTTTGTCTTTGAGTTGCTTTTCAATGCCGTACTTCAGCGTCATCTGAGAAAATGGGCATCCTCTGCATGAGCCCTGAAGTTCGACCTTGACCTCACCATCGTCGGTAACTTCAATTAATTTCACATCCCCACCATCGCCCATTAATGCCGGACGTATTTTTTCTAATTCTTTTGATACTTTTTCTTTTAGTTCCATATTATCTTCAACAATTTTTTTATATATAACCTACACGTTTTTTCATAATGTCAAAATTAAATTTTTCTTGGATCTGTTATCACACCCTTGCGCGCAGAAGCAGCAACTGTTTCCGGAGATCCAAGATATATCTCTGCGGTCTTATTGCCCATTCTACCTTTGAAGTTTCGGTTCGCAGTTGAGACAGTCACCTCATTATCTGCCATCACACCCTGATGAGCGCCAAGGCATGGTCCACATCCGGAAGGAAGTATCACTGCACCTGCCTTGTTGAGAATACTCATAGTGCCGTCATCGGTTGCTTCTTGATATACTTCTCTGGATGCAGGGAGAATTAGCAACCTGGTGGAAGGATGTACTGTTTTTCCATTCAATATGGCTGCAGCCGCATGAAGGTCTTCTAACCTGCCATTCGTGCATGTGCCAATGAAACACTGATCGACCTTGATCCCTTCAGCTTCCGAAATATCTTTCACGTTATCGACGGTATGCGGGAAAGCAATTTGCGGAGTGATCTCATTCAAATTATAGGAATACTCCTTTTCATAAATTGCGTCATCATCCGCCCAAACCGCATGATACTCCTCAACATTATGCTCTTTCAGCCATTTTTTGGTCAGCTCATCAACAGGGAATGCACCATTCTTTGCACCCATTTCCACTGACATATTTGCAATTGTCATTCTATCTGAAATATCCAGATTTATGATGCCCGAGCCGTGATATTCAACTGATTTATAATTTGCTCCGTCAGCACCAAGATCGCCGATTATTTTTAAAATGAGATCCTTGGCGGATACCCTCTGTTGAAAACGCCTTTCCAAAGTGATCTTATATGATCTGGGAATTTTGAACCACGTCTCACCTGTTATCCAGATGCCAGCAGCTTCGGTTCTGTCAATACCTGTTGAAAAAGCACCAAATGCACCGTAAGTACAAGTATGGCTGTCACTTCCGACAATTACACTACAGGGTAAAGCAAGTCCTATTTCCGGAAGAACCTGGTGGCAAATTCCCCTGCCTATATCATAAAAATGTGTGATATGCTGCGTTTTTACAAATTCTCGAATTTCTTTATGATTGTTCGCAGTCTTTACACTTGCAGCGGGAATAACATGATCGAGCACGATCACGATGCGGTCAGGATATTTTACTTTGATACCTTCTTTAACCTGGCTGAGCTTTTTTATAATTGCAGCAGAATTATCATGAGTTAGAATATAATCCGGCTCAACAAAAACGATTTCACTTTCTTGAACTGATTGTCCGATCTTGTTTTCAAAAACTTTCTGTATAAAAGTTTTACCCATTTATGCTCCTATATATAAATACATTTTTACCACTAAAAGCACGAAATTCACGAAAAAACTTTTGGAAATTCAATTTTCTTTTTTTTCTTAGCTTCATAACACGATCCTTTCAATCTCTACTTTGGGAAATGCTGAAAAGTTCAACAGTAAACCCAGCTTCAAATGAGTTACTCTAAGATAATTCAAGATATGAGCTCTATGTACATCAAGAATCTGGCTAACTGTTCTTATTTCAATAATAATTGAATCAAAACATATAAAATCTGCTCTATAAGCGTGGGTTAACGGAATGTTTTTATAATTTAATCTGATCTCTGCCTGGTTTTTAAATGGAATTTTTCTTAAAGTAAACTCTTTTTCTAAACATTTTTGATAGACTGCCTCTAAAAATCCTACCCCCATTTTTTTATATACTTCAAAAATTGCCCCCTGAAGCGCGTAACTTTCATTTTTGAAAAATATTTTTTCGCGTCTTTCGTGTATTTCGTGGTTCATGATATTATACTTCTTATGCCTTTTCAATATCAGATAGAACCTGAATAATATTTTCCCCTGCCTGCTGGCAAGTTTTTCCAAAACTTAAAAATCCGTGATCTTTCATGATAAGAATACTGTCATTTTCCCCGAGCGCATCACATACGGATTCCATCAGCTCAAGGGTTCCATAAGGATACCATTTTTTTGTAGATTTCAATCCCAATTGTGAGCAGTGTGCGAGTAAATGCCGGTTATGACCGTGAAAAATTATTTGAATATCACTCCGCTTCTGATAAATACTGTTATGCAGCATTGTTTCAGATGACGGCTCCTCAGTACCGGTCACATCGATCTGTCTCGAAGGAATATCAACATTGATGATCTCAACAAAATCTTTTTCCGCGAGTGCTCCAAGGTTTGAACCTGCTGCAGTGATAATAAACCTGCCTCCGATCCGCGCACTGAGATTACCGGCAGAGCTTGTGATAAGAGGATTTACCGGGTGTGGATATGTAGGAATGCAACCCAATTCCGACAACTTCTTCCCCCACTTAATGAGCTCTTGCTGAATTGGGAAATCGATTATCTTTTTTTCTGAAAATCGTACGCTGAACTTTATTCCCTGATATTGTTCCATTATTTTAAAGTATGAATATCTTCCGGTTTATGAATACCCTTTTCCGTTATGATGCCTGTGATATATTTTGCAGGTGTGACATCAAATGCCGGATTCAATGCATTACTTTCTGTATTAGCGATGTGTTTATTTCCAATTTTTTTTACTTCATCAGAAGAGCGTTCTTCAATTGGAACATCTGCTCCGCATCTGCATGAAAAATCTATTGTTGAGCATGGGGCAACAACATAAAAAGGAATTTCGTTTTCTTTTGCGAGAACTGCCTTTTCGTATGTACCGATCTTGTTTGCCACATCACCGTTACACGCGATCCTGTCTGCTCCGACAAATACGATATCGATCTTTTTTTGCTGCATATAATATCCTGCAGCATTATCTGCGATGATCGCATGAGGTATGCCTGCATACTGCAATTCCCAAGCAGTAAGCTGAGCGCCCTGCAAACGGGGTCGGGTTTCATCCGCATACACAAAAATATCTTTGCCCTGTTCATGAGCTACATATATCGGGGCAAGTGCACTTCCCCATCCCTGGATCGCCAGCTTTCCTGCATTGCAATGCGTGAGTATTTGGAAACCGTCCTTTACGAGTTCAGCTCCAAGTTCACCCATAATTCGAGAGTGTTTCTCATCTTCACGCAGAATATCATCAGCTGTTTTGAATGCTGTCTCTGTTGGATCTGATGACTTGGCAGCAGCATAAAAAACTCTGTTTGTCGCATAAAAAAGATTCTGCGCTGTTGGGCGTGATGATTCGATAAAGAGTTTTGCTTTTCCCAAATCCTTTTTAGTTGTACATTCCGCAAACGCCTGCGCCATAGCATAGCCAGCAGCCACCCCGATCGTTCCTGCTCCTCGCAGAAGCATATGCTGAATCGCATTAACAGTCGATAAATATGATCGAAGTTCAACAATTTTCGAAGTAAAGGGCAACTTTGTCTGGTCTATTATAAAAACTGTGTTTCCTTCTCGCCAGATCGCTTTCCATTCTTTATCTTTGATGATCTTTTTCATAGCTTACCCACCCAATAAAATAAAAAAAACTTGTCAAAGATTGCGTGCGTAAAATCTCTGAGATCAGGAGAAAACATGAATGTATATGAAGCAATATTGAGTAGAAAAAGCATACGAAGCTATGACACGAAACAGCTCGAAGATGATAAGCTAGACAAGATCCTTGAAGCAGGTCGGCTAGCTCCTTCTTGGCAGAATAAGCAGTGCTGGCAATACGTGGTTGTAAAAGACAAAGACACGATCGGAAAACTCGCTCTCAAATCCGGATTGATCAGCAAATCCAACTTTTTTATAAAGGATGCACCTGTGGTGATCGTCGCGTGTGCCAATCCTAATGACAGCGGACACCTCAACGGGCAGGATTACTACCTTGTCGATGTAGCGATCTCTTTTCAACAGATGATGCTCGCAGCATGGGAAATGGGTATCGGCTCATGCTGGCTCGGTGCGTTCAATGATAAAAAAGTGCAGGAAATACTGGGAATTCCTGAGAAACTAAAAGTTGTTGCGCTTAGTCCTTTTGGCTACCCTAAAGACAAAGACAGCTTGTATGCAAAAGCGATTAAAACTTTTGCTGGGAGCAAGAAGAGGAAGGATATAGAGAAGATCGTGCACTGGGAAAAATGGTGATTTAGGAGACAGAAGTCAGAATTCAGAAGTCAGGAGTCAGAATTTACAAGCCTGGACTTCATCGGCTTTTAAGCTTGATGGAGTTCAGTGCGGAAAATGAAATAGCACACTGATAAACGTTGATTGGACCGATTTGCGCTGATAAATCTTAAGATATGGAGTTTACAATTGCGGTAAGCAGGATGTGTAGTACAGGGTGACGCTTACATGCCATCTTAATACTGAACCCCATGCAACTTCGTCGGCCAGCTAGCGGAAGTCCAGTCTGAAGTATAAACCTTGCGAACGGTTAATGAAAGAAAATTTCGCAACGGTTTTTAGTTAAATTGTACAGAATAGACTCTTCGACAAGCTCAGAGTGACAAATTATTTATATTCGATTGGATTTTTTTATAATTACTTCTCGCTGTGTTCTCTGTGATTTTTTTACGATTTTCGTGCTTTTCGTGTCATTTCGTGGTTAAATATTTTTATTCGAATTACTCGATCAAAGTAATCGCTTTTTCAATCTCGGCAATTGCATGCTTTTCAAGAGGAAGCGCTTCCTGCAATCTCTTTATTTGTTCCGTTCTCATCTCATTTGACCAGGTTGCTTTCTTTTCCAACATCCAGGGATAAGGCACAAAATCAGTAAAACAACCATCCTCATCAAGAAGTTTTTCCGTCACCATTTTTTCATAGTAATCTGCAGCATTGAGCAGATGGAGCTCAACCTCCTCATAAAATCCCTGCGCAAGACCACGAAGATAATTCACCGCATGCAGTCTATAAAAAATAAAATACTCATAAATCCCGGCATTGCCCATCATATTAAACTGCTTATACTAAAGCTAATTATAAACAGCAGGATCACACTAGCTTTTAAAATCTTAAACATACCACCCCCAATAATATTTCAACCTTTATTCGGATTTACGTCTCACACACGCACAGAATCCATGATAGATCATGCAAACCCCGCCGAAAATGGAGATCAGTCCCCAGAATAACGGTCTGACGAATACATATAATATCGAAGCGCCTGTATAGGGTATGAGATACACTCCCCATGTAACAAGTATACATCCTATCACGATAAACATATGCCCCAGAATGATAGTCATTTTTCTACCCTTGGTGAATCCTGTACCAATAAGAGATATTCCAACAATCAGCGGGAAAATACCTGCCAATTTTCCGAGCAAGATCAGCATGGCTAATCCCATAAGTAGAAGGAAAATACCGATTGAGAATCCAATAGGTTGCTTAATTTTCATTGTAGCTCCTTAATTATATTTTATTTATTACATACCAATAAATTTAAATATTCCAAATAATTTCATGCAAGCAACGATCACCGCAATCGTTATCACGATTTTGACGAAGCCAGCCCCCTTTTTCACGGCAGCATGCACGCCGATAAAAGCACCGAGTATGTTCCCGGCAGCAAGTAAAAGACCATAATGCCATATTATCTTATCAGAAGCCGCGAACACAATCACAGCAAAGAATGTATAACACATTACGATAAAAACTTTTACAGCATTAGCTCGAATGAGATTGAAATCTTCAACCAGGTTGAGCGTAGCAAGTAAAATAAACCCAACTCCCACCTGTATGAATCCACCATACAATCCTACACAGAAAAAAATGAGAACTTCAAGCCATTTGGGTAATGATCTCCTTGCCGTGTTCGCTTTTCTCTTCGGTTTGAAAATGAGCACTAAGATGAGAATGAGCATCATTCCAAGCAATTTATCAAATACTTTTGTGCTAATATCTACAGCGAACAAAGAACCAATTATCGCTCCGATAATTGCTGCGATGGTTATATGAATGACCGGTTTGACTTCGAGCTCTTTATACTTCGCGAATCGGGCTGTACCAACGATATTCTGAAAAAGTATCGCAACACGATTTGTGGCATTTGCAATGGGCGAGGGCAATCCCAACAATATGAGAATCGGAAGCGTCAACGTTGATCCGCCACCTGCGAGGGTGTTCATAAAACCGGCTGCCACACCGGCAAGAAAAAGTATGATGTAAAGTAGCATATATTATTCTCAACTAATGATGTTTGATATGTGAAAATTCTCCTCTCGCTGGCAAGCTTTTTATAAATTCATTGACAATATTATATCAAAATAATAACCATCTGTTTAGTAAGTTTAGGTAAAATAAAAACTACACAGGGATGTGCGAAATGAAGAATGGATATAAGGATTTTATCGCACCTGTTGCAAATACATAGTTAACCTTCGTCTTGGAAGAAACGGGAATTTGATAACGAGAACTTGAATTTATTTTTTAATTGAGCTTAAATAATACATAAATGGGCAATGGAAGTTGCGTAAGTAAAAAAACTTTATGTGATAAACCTTTATCGGAGAAAAAAATATGAAAGCATTAGTATATTGTGAAGGTGAATTTGGGAAAATAGACGGTAAGGTTGCGAATGGGCTTGCCAGACATTCGGAAAAGTATCAGATCCTTGGAATTATTGATAGTACAAAAGCCGGTCTTGATGCTGGAGAATTTCTTGATGGAATAAAAAATGGGATCCCGATATTCCGAAGTAGCGAAGATGCCATCGAGACCCTGGGCTTTGTTCCGGAATACTTCATCTATGGCATCGCAGCGATCACCGCATTTCTTAACCATTATGATAGAGGGATAATCTTTGCAGCGATGAAACTGGGGATGAATATCATAAATGGTCTCCCGGAATTTTTTACTGAGGATCAAGAATTTGTCCAAAAAGCACATGATTATGATGTCCAAATCTATGATATGAGAAAATCGCCGATGAGAAAGCATTTACATAATTTCTCCGGACGTATTCATAAGGTTACAATTCCCGTAATAACAGTGCTTGGAACAGATTGTGCAGTTGGCAAAAGAACAACTGCGGTAGAACTCGTTGAAGCATTGAAACAAGCAGGGCTGAATGCTGCATTTGTTGCAACTGGTCAGACGGGCTTGCTACAGGGCGCAAAGTATGGCACAGTGGTGGATGTTTTAAGTTCGGGTTTTGCAAGTGGTGAGGTTGAAAATGCAATTCTAAATGCAAATAAAGGAGAGCGCCCTGATATTATTGTTGTTGAAGGTCAAGGTGCTTTGAGTCATCCGGCCTATACATCATCACACGCTATTGTCAGAGGCGCTGTGCCCGATGCGGTTATTCTGCAGCACCCGCCTAGAAGAAAGAATCATTGTGATTATCCCACCATACCCATGCCCACACTTGAAAGCGAGATCGAATTGATAGAAGTATTCTCAAAAACGAAGGTAATTGCCATTACAATCAACCATGAAGACATGACTGATCTTCAAGTAAAAGACACAATAGATGAGTATGAAGCCAAGTATAAATTGCCGACCACAGATGTTCTAAAATTTAGTTGTGATAAACTTGTCGAAACCTTATTCAAGTTGTTTCCGGAACTGCAAAAAGGAAAATCCATATAATGTTAACGCCAAGAATTGAAATGAACCTTGAAAAAATTGCCCATAACGCTAAAACATTAAAGGACTTATATAGTTCAAAAGGCATTGATGTTATCGGGGTGACAAAGGTTGTATGCGGAAATCCCTATATCGCCAATGTTTTAGTGAAAAGTGGAATAAATATCCTTGCAGATTCAAGGATAGAAAATATCAGGAAGATGCGTAACGCCAGTGTGCAGGCACAGTTTCTCCTCCTAAGAACTCCCTGCTTAAGCCAAACCGAAACCGTGGTGAAATATGCTGATATGAGTCTTAACACCGAGCTTGCTGTTATCAAAAGACTCTCGAAATTTGCCGTTGATCGTGATCGTTCACATAAAATTATATTAATGGTTGAATTGGGAGATTTGAGAGAAGGACTGATGCCATCGGATTTGGATGACACTGTTAAGCAGGTATTAGAGCTTGAAAACATTGAGCTTATTGGAATCGGAACAAACCTGGCATGTTTTGGAGGCGTCAAACCCGATGATGAAAAAATGGGATGTTTGACCTCAATTGCTATAGATATTGAAGACAAATTCGGACTAAAATTAGAAATCGTTTCTGGCGGCAACTCGGCAAATTATGATTGGTTCACCTCCACAAAGGATGTCGGAAGGGTCAATAACCTGAGGTTAGGCGAATCAATATATTTGGGATGTGAAACCCTCAACAGAAAACCCATCCCCGGGCTGTACACGGATTCGTTTACACTGGTATCAGAAGTTATTGAATCAAAAATAAAGCCGTCTGTGCCCTATGGAGTAATTTGCCAGAATGCATTTGGAAATGTTCATGAGTTTAAGGATCGTGGCTCCATCCAACGGGCTATTCTGGGCGTCGGCTTGCAGGATGTTCTGGTGTCCGGACTTTCTCCCAGAATCGATATCGAGATCCTTGGAGCAAGCAGCGACCATATCATCGTTGATACAAAGGATATTGATGTAAACGTAGGAGACGAATTAGAGTTTGACCTGAATTACGGTGCCTTGCTTTCCGCGATGACCTCTCCATATGTAAATAAAGTATCAAGTGACCGAGTGAATGCTCATGAATATTGCGAAAAGGTTGAACAAAAATACCGCCGGCATTTACAACTTCTGCCAACAATTTCAATTAAAGAAAATAATTCTCCATTAATCAGTCTAAAAGAATCAGGGTTTAATTTAATATTTGAACCATCAATTAAAAAAGACTACAAATATATAGTTAGAGAAGCCGTTTTTGATAAAGTCGGACGGATAAGCAAACGATTGGACGGGGAAAACAAAACATTAATAATCCGCTCTGTATGGAGATCTTTTGAACATCAACGTCTTTTATGGGAAGATAGAGTTGATTCTTTGAAGAAAAAATATCCAAAAAGACAAATGGCGGAAATTGAAGAACTCGTCTCATATTTTATTGCACCCCCAAGTAAATCCATGCATTCGACGGGTGGGGCTGTGGATGCTCTAATATATGATTTGAAAAATGATTGCGTTATGCGTTTTGGAACAAATGATGGACTAAAAATCAACCTTAATGATAAATGTTACCCGTATCATCCTTATATCACCCCTGAAGCGAAAAAGAATCGGAAATTACTAATCGGTCTCTTTGAAGAAGAAGATTTTGTTGTCGATATAAAAGAGTACTGGCATTTTGATTATGGAAATAGTGCGTGGGCTATAGAAAAAGGGAAAGACCACGCCATATATGGCATCATTGAAGCATGAACAATTCTCTTACCATTGTAGCTTACAAGCCCTGCAAGCGTGTTCATAAAACCGGCTGACACACCGGCAAAAAAAAGTATGAGATAAAGTATCATAATTTTTAAACTCACCACAGAGAAAACAGAGGACTCAGAGGACACAGAGAAGAAATGATATTTTTTATCTCGATTGAGTTTTTCCATGAGCTTCTTTCTTTGGTCAAGAATTTCTTTTTATTCCTGATTCCGCAGGTAAAGAAATTTGTTATTCTGACTTTTTATGAATTAATTGACACATTTTTTATATTGTGCTAGTTACGATTTTAGTGTGTTAAACTAACAACACCAAAATATGCTAAATGAAATGCAAATTGAATCAATAAATTCAATTGAGTAAAATATAGGATTAAAAGATGCTAAACATTTTAAACGAAATTGATAAACATGTTGCAAAAGCTGTATCGTATTATTGGACAACTCGAAAAAGCCAAACAGACAAACAGAAAAGACGGGGAGTAACAGATGCTGGTTCACGAAGCGCCGTTACCGGTGGCGCTCAAATGGACGGCTTCATTGATCTTTTTAAAAAACTGATCAAAGATACTGGGATTGATAGTAAATATATCTTTGAGAAAAAGGCACTTGAATTGCCGGGTTTTTTCAGACCGACTAAAGAGTGGGATTTACTCGTTGTTAAAGACAACAAGCTTATAGCTGCTATAGAAGCAAAATCGCAAGTTGGACCATCGTTTGGAAACAATTTCAATAACAGAACAGAAGAAGCTATGGGGAGTGCTCTCGATTTATGGACTGCTTTTAGAGAGGGAGCTTTTAATAAAGGGATCCAACCTTTCCTAGGTTATTTTTTCATGCTTGAAGATTGTGGTGCATCGAATCGACCGGTAAAAGTTCGAGAGCCGCACTTTAAGGTATTTCCCGAATTTGTGGATGCTTCATATATGAAACGATATGGATTGTTCTGTAGAAAATTGATCCTCGAACGCCATTATACTTCCACAGCATTTATTACATCAACACGCATTAGTGGTGTGAATGGTAGTTATAAGGAACCTGCAATGGATTTATCACTTAAGCAATTTGCACAAATTCTTATTTCACATGTTGGTGCTCACGTATGATCAATAAAAAACTCAGCACAAAACACAGATTAATAAACGGGGATGCGAGAGATTTATCTTTCTTAGAAGACGAATCCATTCATTTAGTTGTTACCTCCCCACCATATTGGAATCTGAAACGCTATAATGAACATCCTGATCAATTAGGACATATTAATGATTATGAATCCTTTATAAAAGAACTCGATAGGGTGTGGCACGAAATTTTTCGTGTACTCGTTCAAGGAGGAAGATTAGTGTGCGTTGTGGGTGATGTATGCGTTTCGAGACGTGAATTCGGACGCCATCTTGTTTTTCCCCTTCATTCGGATATCTGTGTTTCATGTCGAAAAATTGGCTTCGACAATCTCAATCCTATTATCTGGTATAAAATCGCAAATGCAAAGTTTGAAGTTGAAAATGGTTCAAAATTTTTAGGAAAACCTTATGAACCTAATGCTATAATTAAAAACGATATAGAGTTTATTTTAATGCAGCGAAAACCGGGCGGTTACCGTAAGCCCACAGAACTTCAAAGAGAATTGAGCAAGATAGATAAGAAAGATTTTAACGCTTGGTTCAAACAAATATGGAATATTCCCGGCGCTTCGACAAAGAAGCATCCGGCACCTTTCCCATTTGAACTCGCATCCCGTCTTGTAAGAATGTTTTCATTCCAGGGTGATACGGTGTTAGATCCATTCTGTGGCACAGGCACAACAATGATAGCTTCCCTAAAATCCGGCAGAAACAGCATAGGATTAGACATTGATCCTGCATATTGTCGTATGGCAGGAAAACTACTAAAAAAGGAAAGCAGCGATCTCTTTTTCAACACAGAATTGGTCTTTGAAAATATATCTATAGACAAAGCAAGTAACATAAAAATACTGGGAAACCAGACTCTCGCTGAAACTAAATCAGTTAAAAACGGGATCAGTAGGCATAGATAATTATATAATTTTGCTGGGAGCAGTCAGAGATGATTTATATAGATACGGATAAATAACGATATAAGTTTATCTTCACTCCTTTGATATGAACCATAGTTAGGAGATTTTAAAAATGAAGCTAAAAATTTTTATTGGATCATCTACTGAGGGTCTGGAATATGCGAAAGCTCTTCAGCAAAATCTAGACCATACAATGCAAGTCGTTCTTTGGAACCAAGGTGTATTCGGTCCGGGAAGTGTAATATTAGAACAGATTGTTGAAATACTTAAAACTGTTGATTTCGCAGCTTTAGTGGTAACTCCTGATGATTTAATTCAATACAGAAATAGTACACAGGCTGCACCTCGTGATAATGTATTGATTGAGTTAGGATTATGTATTGGAGCACTTGGTAGAGAACGAAGCTTTATCGTTTATGATCGGTCTTCGGACATTAAACTACCATCAGATCTTGCTGGTATTACACCTGCGACTTTTGAACCTCATGATGATGGTAATGCGCAAGCCGCTTTAGGTGCTGCATCAACGCAAATAGAAAACACAGCAATAAAGATTGGTGAAAGAACAAAACAAGGTATTGTTGGAATAATTGATGGAAATTCACAGTATCGTATTATTGCTGATCTTCTAGGTTATGTTGCTGATAATTACTTAATTCAGATGCTTTTATCAGATTCCTCTATAAAAAGAGAAACTGGGGGTTTTTTTAAAATACCTAAATATTGGTATGCTATTGACTTTTATGGAAGGATATCTGGTTGTGGACAATTTTCAGTCAACGACTTGTGTGAAAAGTTGTTTGAAGCTGATATTATTTGTCAAAATTTAGATTTTTATGTTAGTTTAACTACGAGAGGAAGAGATTTTTCCAAATGGTTAATTGATAATGGATATAAAGCAGAAGCTTTTATGTCTCCCATTGGTGGTTGGGGTGAACTGAGTGAAATAAATATAATGGGCGTTAAGCATTTTTCAAAAGAGAATAAATATTATTTAGAAGACGATTAAAAGAAAGTATAGGGATAACTCTCCTCAATACTTAACTATAACTTAATTATACCAATTAATTGTTTAGAATAAACATCACAAGCTACCTCTTTTTCATTCTCGAATTATTGTTTCTTAATAAAAATATTATGTCCCTCAGTATAAATCCCCCCATCACACTTTTCTCACATACAGATTCGGCATGATCCTGCATCCTGTCATGCTGGCGATCACATTCGAGGTGCCTGCGCGAGTATAAAGTCCGTGAAAGCGTCCGTTATACACAAATAATCCAGTAATATATTTATACTCTTCCAAAATTGGCTTTTCATCTCTGAATGTTATACAAGGAATAGTCGGAGGTTCTATAAATTGCTGCACGAGATAGGAATCCTTCTTTTGTATCGAGTCGATGATCCGCTCCCATTCCTCCTGCGAATGATCGATTCCAACAAAAACTCCCTTCGCTGCATACCTGTCCATCGGTTTGAGAATATAATCATCCTTTGAAGTACGCACCTGCATTTCTGTATCGGGATCGGAAAGTTCTTTTGTAAAAGGAATGTGCTGTTCGATGAATACCTGTTCTTCAGCACTTAAAAATGAAGTCTTCGTTTTATCATGCAGAATGGAAAATATCCTCTTATTATGGATTACATGAGAGCGAAATGGTCCGACCATACAGACATTGCCATCTGCATACGCATCGAGCACATCGCCTACCTCAGCCGCTCTTTCGCACATTTCAAACGTCAGTGAGCGACGATAAATGAGATCGATGGGCGTATCGAGAAAATACAGTTTTTTATTTTTATATTTCAGATCGCGGGGATCGCAAATAACTGTTCTACATCCTCGCCGCATAAGCATTTGCTGGAAAACCTTGAACTCTTCGATCGTTGCCACGCCTTCCCAATCCATGATCGCGATATTTGGTTTCGTAAGTAATGAGTTCGAGTACTCCGCATAACATCCAAGCAGTTCTTCTATCCACGGAAGGAACAATTCAAAATAACTGATACGGTATTTCTTCTGGAGCACTTTCAATATCTGGGATGAAAGCACTGCTTTTTCAATTGGATTGGATTCATTCATACCGGAAGTGCCGTCTGTATTTAGTTCACAAAACATAAAGTCGTCATTGTAGGAATAGAATAGGTCAAAACGAGCAACAGGAAACGGCATTGCGTAGCCGGGATCGATTAGAATAAGCTCTTCCATCAAAGAAGGAAAATTAAAATATGAGCGAAACACGGGATTCTTCAGATATTCCTGTATCACTTTTTTTAAAATTGAGGAAAAGGTAGAAACAAGATTTTCGAATCTTTGTATATCGGTCGAATCGAAAAACATTGGCTGATAATGAAAATCAATTGGTTGTCCTTTGTAACGTGCTGTGGAATTTGCAACTGCTTCTTCTACGAGCTTGAAATCCTCATAATATTTTTTTGGATGCTTTAATATTTCATTGGAGAATTCTTTATAAATTGGTAAGATAGACTTCATAGGATTGTTAAAATTTTCCTCTATCATTCTCTGTGGTCATTTTGACTTAATTTTAGCATAGGTGAGTTAAGCGAAAATATTATTTATTATGCAATCTTTCAGAGCTTCTTTAAGTGGCACTTTTGCGTTTAATTTTTCATTGATAATTGTGACCGGATTCTTCCTGATCTCAACTAATCGATAAAGAGGTTCAAGATATTTTTGCTCTTCTTCGATCAATCCTTCTTTTGCAAGATTCACAAATTTCAGGATCACTTCCATAATGTGCTTATCACAAGCCCTTGCTTTTAATCCTTTTTTTATTATGTCTTGCTGAAACGCCAGGATTTTTTTAAATTCAAAACATCCAGTCACTGTCTGATGTATAGTCTTAATATTTTTACAATCATACAGTAAACCTTTAAGCAATGCAAGATATGCAAAGTTTAGTGGATATGGAATCGAATCTGCAGTACGGATCTCGATGAACTGTTTAGTGCGCACATCCGGGAAAAACATCGTCAGCACCTGCTCGAGTTCCTTATCAGTGCATTCTTCAGGATCGAAGATCGCTTTAAACGGCTGGTCTTCGGTATTGCATAACTGCCCTTCCCGGGTAATAAAGATCGGAGGTCGTTCAATAATGTATCGAGCATAAGTATCATAGCAGAAATCATCATCAAAGGCATGGGGAATAATGCCGCATCTGTCATCATCACAATGCAGCCAGATTTTGGTTCGTAATGCATGTTTTTTATATCGCTGTCCTTCAAATATCGGGCTGTTGTCAGTCAGGATTGCCAGCAAAGGGGAAAGATAGCATGCAACTTGGAATTTCTTTATATAATCCTCTTCGTTCAGGTAATCAAGAGTAAGTTGAGTGGACGCAGTGCCTTTCATCATATTAAGCGCATATTTGTTC
>JAVCDK010000154.1 GCA_030765865.1 Candidatus Celaenobacter antarcticus
AATCCCTGGGAAGGTGTATACATATATTTTGCAGATGCCAGTCCGAGTATTGGTGATATGGTAGAGATTACCGGAGATGTGTATGAATATTATGGATTTACAGAATTGCGGTATGCTTCTGTAAATGTTATCAGTTCTGGCAATCCTGTGCCGGAACCGATACTTGTAAGCACTGGAGACTTGATCGAACCTGTCAATGCAGAAGCGTACGAATGCTGCCTTGTGAAAGTAGATAATGTCACAGTAACACAGGTGCCAAGTCCAGATAATGAGTGGTACATCGACGATAGTACAGGAGAGTGCCAGGTCGATGACGGAATGTATGCCTATCCTGCTATATTAAGCGAAGAGTTTTTATATATTATTGGCGCATTTGATTATAGCTGGGATGAATACGGAATCAATCCGAGAGATATTAATGATCTTTGTGCGTACTCGATCGACGAGCCAGAAAGCGCTTTCGTGAATGTTCTTCAGAATTATCCCAATCCATTTCAAGAAAAAACGAAGATCAGCTTTTCTTTGACTAGAAACTCACATGTAAATATTCTCATTTACAATATCAATGGGCAGCTTGTCGGGAATTTATTAAATTCTGATTTGTTAACCGGCTCTCATTCCGTTGAGTGGATTTCCAAGGATGCAAAGCAGGGTATTTATTTCTGTAAAATAGTAAGCGAAGATAACGCATTCGTTCATAAGATGATATTAATGCGGTAGTAACTGAAATAATTGATTTTTAAAAGTAGGGGCTGAAAATTTTCAGCCCCCTTTTTTTTCTATGTGATGAAAAAAATTAAACCCAAAATACAATTTTTTATCATAAAACATAAAGCATAGTTTTTATAGGAGTATCATGAAAATATCAATTCTTACAATTGCCGCAGTATTACTGCTATCAACTTTTCTATCTGCTCAGGATCTTTATGACATTAACTCGATCACACAGATAGAGATCACCTTTGCAGAGTCAAACTGGGATTATCTGCTTGATGTTCTTTATGCCGCAGGAGATGAAGAGCGGTTGGTCGGGTCAGTTCAAATCAATGGAATACAGTTTGATAGTGTCGGAGTCCGATATAAAGGAAATAGTTCATATTCCCCAAATAATGTGAAGAATCCATTTAATATCAAACTTGATCATATTATTGATGATCAAAAGTATCAGAACTATGGAACTTTGAAGCTTGCCAACGGGTACAAGGATCCTACATTCGTCCGGGAAACTCTCAGCTATGAGATCGCACGAAATTTTATGACTGCAGGACTTGCGAATTACTGCGAAGTTACAGTGAATGGGCAATATATAGGATTATACACCAGTGTGCAATCTGTTGATAAATATTTTAAGAACAGTAACTTTCCCGGGGCGGGAGACATTCGTCTAAAAGGTGAACTTGCCAGCGGTGCTAATCCAACTGTAACAACTGTGTGGGGTTATCACGGCGCAGATTCCACCAGCTATTATAACTATTACGAATTGAAATCTGATGAGGGCTGGGCAGACTTGATAGAATTTCTGGAAGTGTTCAACAATAATCCCGACGAAATGGACGATTATCTGAATGTAGATAATCATCTCTGGATGTTAGCTTTTGATAACCTGCTGGTCAACTTGGATGCGCCTATAAACTTTGGCCATAATTTCTATTTATTCAAAGACGGTTCAGATAGATTTAATCCAATTCTTTGGGACTTGAACGAAAATTTTGGCTCGTTCTCGATGCTCTTGGGTGGTCAGCCATTAAACACATACCAATTGCAGAAACTTGATCCTCTTTTAAACATGAATGACTCCGATTATCCTATTGTTGGTAAAGTATTGAATATCGATAAATACCAGAAAATGTATATAGCTCACATGCGAACAATCATCGAAGAAATTTTCCAAAACGGCTGGTATGAAACCCGTGCTCATGAGCTGCAGGATATTATCGATACAGATTACCAGTCTGATCCAAATACATTTTATTCCTATAGTCAATTTCTCCAGAATATAAACTCCACTGCCGGAGGAGGTCCCGGAAGCATGCCTGTTGTCGGTATCACAGAGCTGATGGACACACGCACAACATGGTTGCTCAGTCAGTCGGAATTCCAGGGAACTATCCCGGAAATAACCAACCAGAACTACACTCCCCAAACGGTTGAACCATACATGACACTGTGGATAAATGCCGATGTTGCTGACGCTGATGAGGTAACCCTGTACTATAGATCGAACGCTTATGACAAATTTACTGCCCTCGAGATGTATGATGATGGGAATCATAATGATGGAGTTGCAGGAGATGGAACATACGGTATCAGCATTCAGGCAAGCTATGACGATATTAATTATTATTTTTATGCACAGAATTCTGATCAGGGAGCATTCCTTCCCCAGAAAGCATCACGAGAATTTTATGAGATAGAAGTCAATGCCATATCAGGTGAAGTAGTGATCAATGAGATCAATTATAATTCTGCTGATGATTTCGATGCCGGTGATTGGGTTGAATTGTATAACAATGATGTAGAAGATATTGATATTTCAGGATGGGTATTCAAAGATGAAGATGATGATCATATCTATATCATTCCTGACAATACTGTACTCGGACAGGACGAATATCTCGTGCTCTGTGCCGATACCGCACTATTCAAAACCTGCTTTCCGGAAGTCACAAGCTTTATAGGAAATTTTGATTTTGGTTTAGGTGGTGGAGGAGATATTGTAAGACTGTTCAATACGGGCGGTGTGCTTATCGATTCTGTTGAGTATGACGATGCTGCACCATGGCCAATAGAACCGGACGGAAATGGTCCAACACTCGAGCTTGAAAATCCAAATCTGGATAATTCTCTGGCGGAGAACTGGCACGCTTCAACTTATCATGGGACGCCCGGCGCGATAAATAGTTGTGTGGTTCCAATGGATGATGTCGTGATTAATGAAATCAATTATAACTCTGCAGATGATTTCGATGCCGGTGATTGGGTTGAATTGTATAACAATGATGTAGAAGATATTGATATTTCGGGATGGGTATTCAAAGATGAGAATGATGACCACATTTTTACTATCCCGGATAATACAATTCTCGGACAAGGACAATATCTTGTCCTCTGTAATGATTCTACACTTTTCGTAAGTTGTTTCCCTGCCGTTAATAATTGGGTTGGAGATTTCGATTTTGGTCTAAGTGGTGGGGGTGAACTCATCAGATTATACAACTCGAGCAGTGATCTGATTGATTATGTTGAATATAGTGATGCTGACCCGTGGCCAACAGAACCAGATGGAAATGGACCGACTCTTGAACTCGATGATCCTAATCTTGATAATTCTCTCGCAGAGAGCTGGCATGCGTCAACCGATCATGGGACACCTGGAGCATTAAATTCCGCAGGAGTTTCTGTAGATAATGAGTTTGATAATACTTCCTTACTCATATCCAACTATCCGAATCCAATTACTGCAACTACTGGAATTTCATTTGCAATTCCGAGAACAGCTTATATTGAACTGATCATCTATAATGTAAAAGGGCAACAAGTTAAAACCCTGATTAAAGAAACCCGATCTCAAGGTGAATATACAATCACATGGGATGGATTGGATGAGAACCTAAAGCGCGCCTGTCCGGGCATATATTTAGTAAAATTGTCATCAGATCAGGCTACAAAGATTCATAAAATGATCGTACTAAAATAAGGTGTCACAATGAAAAAAATCAGTTCGTTCATAATTATCATGCTATGTTTGTTTGGATTAACTTTTACTCTTCACGCTCAGCAGGCTTCTTATAGTGTTGTGGATACCGGACAGGAAATATGTTATGATAGCTCAGATGAAATAACTGCACCAGATCCCGGAGAACCATATTATGGACAGGATGCTCAATTTGAAGGTAACCAGCCAGATTATACTGACAATGGAGACGGTACTATTACCGATAATGTAACCAGCTTGATGTGGACCAAAACCTGCGACACCGATGGAGATGGCGATATAGATTATGATGACAAAATGTCTTATGATGAAGCAATTGCAAGTGCTTCCAGTGTTAATGTTGGTGGCTATTCAGATTGGAGATTACCTTCCATCAAAGAACAGTATTCTCTTATTCTTTTTAGTGGGATCGATCCCAGTGGTTACGAAGGACCAACGAGTGGCTTAGTTCCCTTCATCGATACAGATTACTTCGATTTTGCTTATGGAGATGTAAATGCTGGAGAACGAATAATCGATGCCCAAATGGCAACTACCAATATATACGTTGGCACCACAATGGGTGGTGATGAAACTATGTTTGGTGTTAATTTTGCAGATGGACGCATTAAAGGATATGGAACCGGGCCAATGCCAGGACAAACAGAAGATAAGAAATTCTATGTATACTATGTTCGTGGAAATACAGATTACGGCATTAATGATCTTGAAGATAACGCAGATGGAACAATCTCTGATAATGCCACAGATCTCATGTGGACTCAGGATGATAGCGGTGAAGGTCTTAATTGGGAGGAAACTCTGGCTTGGGTGCAGCAGAAAAATACTGAAAATTATCTTGGTTACAGCGATTGGAGGCTTCCCAATGTTAAAGAACTGCAGAGCATTGTGGATTATACCCGGGCTCCTTCCACAACAAATTCTGCCTCGGTAGATCCACTTTTCAATTGCACTCAAATAATCGATGAAGGTGGTAATGATAATTATCCTTTCTATTGGAGTGGTACAACGCATGCAAACTGGACTGAAGATACCGGTTATTTTGGAGCTTATGTTGCTTTTGGTGAAGCTCTGGGCTGGATGGAAGAACCGCCTATGTCCGGGAATTTTACGCTGATGGATGTGCATGGAGCTGGAGCTCAACGCAGCGATCCGAAAAGTGGTGATCCAGCTAACTGGCCTCATGGCAATGGTCCGCAAGGTGATGTAATTCGGATTTACAATTATGTGCGCCTTGTAAGGGATATTACTACAGTCAGCATCAATCCTCAACAGGAGAGTTCATCCCGGATTGAGATTCATAAAAATTATCCCAATCCGGCGATAGCCACGACCAAAATATCTTTTTCCTCAAAACAACAAGTTTCTCAACCGGAAGTAACCATTTATAATATCATTGGACAGAAATTAGCTACCCTATCCTGTGAACAAGAAACCAAGGAGGATGGCTATGAATATTATACTCGGTGGGATTGTAAAGATGAAGCCGGATCCTCAGTTCCAAATGGTGTATATTTTTATCATGTGATAACTGATGGATCGATTTTACGGGCTGATAAAATGGTAATTTCAAGATAAAAATGAAAGAATTAACTTTGGGCTGATATTTTTCAGCCCTTTTTCTTTATTTGATGATAAAATTAAACCAGGTATACATTTTTTTATTATAAAATATAAATCATAAATTTTTAGGAGCAGTCATGAAAAAAATAAGCTTACTCATAATTACAGTATCCTTGATGTTTTCAATAGGTGCTTGTGATAATAATACAACCTCGAATAATGATCCTGGTTCAGGCGCTGATTTATCTTATACACTCGTAGAAACCGGACAGTCCGAATGCTATAATAGTAATGGAGAAGTAATCGTAACTCCTGTTGAAGGAGACTCATTGTTCGGGCAAGACGCAAACTATCTATATGGAGCAGATTTTGCTTTTGTAGACGATGATGATGGAACTGTTACAGATAATAATACTGGTTTGATGTGGGAGCAGATACCGAGTCCTGACGGTTTCAGCTACCAGGATGCGATCGAGTATTGTGAAAATCTTGAACTTGCAGGATATGATGATTGGAGATTGCCTTCATTGAAAGAGCTTTTTTCAATAAGTGATTTCGGCACTGGTTGGCCATATATTGATCTGGATTATTTTGAATTAGCAACTGGCCAGATTACCAAAGATGAACAATACTGGACTTCGAACGAGTATGAAGGCATTACTGTTGAAGGTGGAGAAGATGCTGTTTTTGGTGTAAACCATGTCACCGGTCATATCAAGGCATATCCTGGAGTGGGAGGAGCTCCTCTTGGACAAAATAGACCTGAACCTCCCCAAAGAATGAGAAATGAGAATAGTGATATGAGCCGTGATGGTGGTCCACCACCAGATCCATTTTCCAAGCAAGTACGGGCTGTTCGTGGAGACATTTACGGAACCAATGAATTCGTCGATAATGGAGATGGAACGATAACAGATAATGCAACCGGATTAATGTGGTCTCAAATTGATAATGGAGAAGGGATTGATTGGGAAAATGCTCTTGCTTATGCAGAAAATTCTGAGTATGCCGATTTTACTGATTGGAGATTACCAAATGTAAAAGAACTGCAAAGTATTGTTGATTATTCCTATGCACCCGGAGCTTCTGATCCTGCCTTAGATAGAGCAGCTATTGATCCTTTGTTTACCTGTACTCAGATAATAAATGAAGCTGGTGATGATGATTATCCCTATTATTGGACCAGTACATCTGCCCTGTTTGAATCAGGTGGAGCATATTATTATGCATGGTATGTGGCGTTTGGACGAGCTGTTAACGGTGAAGGGCTAGATTTTCATGGTGCAGGTGCGGTCCGCTTCGACACGAAGGTGGAAGGCGGTCCTGCCGGAGAAGGTGGGGAACGGTATTATAACTATGTTCGTTTGGTTAGAGATGTTAATTAGGCAAATTATATGCCTTCGTAATCGAGTATGAAGACAAACAATAATAAGAAGAGAAAAATGAAAAAGATCAACGCATTATTAATCGCATTAATATTATTAATCTCGGTAGCAGCCTGCAGCAGTAAATCAAATAATAATGGGACTGATTCTGGAACAAATCCAAAATACAAAATAGTAGGAACCGGGCAGAGTAAATTTTATGATAAAGACGGAATTGTTATTGATCAGCCTGCTGAGGGTGATCGATTCTATGGACAAGATGCCCAATATGGCGGGATAGAGTTTTCCTATACTGATAATGGAGACGGTACGGTCACAGATAATAATACCGGGTTGATGTGGCAGCAAATACCCTATGATGGGATGGTAAGTTTTTCCGGGGCAGTAGAATACTGTGAAAACTTAGTGTACGGAGGATATGATGATTGGAGAATACCTTCAACGAAAGAATTATTCTCTCTTACCAATTTTGAACCCGATGAGGGAGAGCCATATTTAGACACAAATTATTTTGAGTTTCCACCTAAATCTGAACATCCTACGGATGGGCCTGGTGACAGTGGACCACAGGGTAAATTTTCCTCAGAGGGATCTTTAAGCGATAGTGCTACAGGTGAAAAGACAGAGCAGGCTTATATGCCACCGCCAAATCAAGAAGAAGGACGTATTGGAAAAGATCAGGGACAATTCTGGACAAGTGATTTGTACAAAGTGGGTACGACTCATGGTGGTGCAGAAACAGGTTTTGGCGTAAACCACGTTTCAGGATATATTAAAGGTTACCCGACGAGTGAAGACAATCCAGATAGAGGAAAACGTGTTCGTGCTGTTAGAGGCGATGCCTACTTAATAAATGATTTTGTCGATAATGGAGATGGCACAATCAGTGATTTAGCTACAGGGCTTATGTGGATGAAGGATGATTATCGTAACTCTATTATGTGGGAAGAAGCATTAGCATATTGTGAAGATCTGGAATACGCAGGATATGATGATTGGAAGCTTCCAAACGTAAAAGAACTTCAATCTATCGTGGATTATTCAGGTGTTTATCCGGCTGTGGATCCCACATATTTTAACAGTACAAAAGCCGAGAATGAAGACTACTATACATGGTTATGGACCAGTACATCAGCCAATGAAGGTGATGGTGGTGACGGTTGTGCATGGTATGTAGCCTTTGGCAAAGGTGTTGGATTAGATGGATTTGATACACATGGGGCAGGTGCAGTTAGAGACCGTTCGAAATATGAAGGAAGCGCTTACACCGAAGAAGGCGACACTTATGTTAATTCCTTAAGAGCAGTACGTGTTATAAAATAATTTTGGAAACCGTCAACGTTTCCTCCATCAGAACCTAGCAGCCACAAAACAGAGATGCATCTATAAATACATTCGTCTGGTTCGGGATACAGAGTAGACTAATTATAATAATATTATCTCAAAGCTGAGAAAAGTACAAAGCTTATCTTGGGATTTTTTTGTTAATTTATCTTTACTTTTTTTCGCAGTACATTATACATAGCGTAGTCTAATTAGTTGAAGTAAAAAGGAATGAGGAGAAAAGAAATGAAAAAGACATTAAGAATTAAAATGATCCTGGTATTGGGAATTGTAACATTATTTCTATCCGTTCTTGTTAGCTGTGTCAATAACAGGGCAGGATCAAAATCGACTGTCAGGGCATACCCGATCGTCGATACCAATCAGGGCTTTACCTACAGTAACAGCGAACTGATAGACCCTCCAGCCGAAGGTGAGACATTCTATGGTCAGGATGCTCAGTACACGGGTAATGTTCCCAGCTACACCGACAACGGCGAGGGTATAATCACAGATAATGTTACTGGTCTTATCTGGGCGCAGGAGTTATCAACCTCTGCTTTTTCCTGGTCTGACGCCTCGAACTACTGTGATTCCATAACGCTTGGCGGCTACATCGACTGGCGATTGCCAACGGTGAAAGAGCTGTGGTCTATCAGGGACTTTTCGCAAGGTTGGCCATGGGTCGATACGGACTACTTTCACTTAGTTGGTGATGGTTCAGATCAACGTCAGCAGCATTCCTGGACGAGTAATCCCTACCTAGTCGAAAGCGAATATCAGAACGAACAGGTGCAAGGTGATCCTGCATTCATCGTTAACGACTGGACAGGACACATTAAAGCGATGGATGGTAACAGATTCGTACGTGCTGTCCGAGGCAACACAACCTACGGTATCAATGATTTTGTTGACAACGGCGACGCCACGGTTAGCGATAATGCCACCGGTTTGATGTGGTCGCAAGACGACAACGGTGAGGCAATAAACTGGGAAACGGCGCTGGCTTATGCGGAAGCGGCCACCACTGCCGGCTACGATGATTGGCGTTTGCCCAATGCCAAGGAATTGCAAAGCATTGCGGATTACTCCGGTGTCTTCCCGGCCATGAATACATCTATGTTCAACCTTACAAAGCTCACGAATATAAAGGGACAGACTGATTATCCCTTTTACTGGTCGAGCACGTCCAACCCAGTAGAAGGTAGTGATGGCGAAGTAGATAGTGGTTCTGTTTATGCCTGGGTACTGGCTGCAGGCTATAACACAGACCCTGATGGTTACGACTTACATGGAGCAGGATCAGTCGTTTTCACCCCTAAATCGGAAGAGAATTTTACAGAAAGGGATCCCGAAATTCACCGTTACAACTATGTACGATTGGTTCGCGGTGGTAATGTAACCAAAACACCGAATGGTGATCCAAGCTGTGGTAATCCGGATCGTATTGTAGTATTTAAGGAAGGCGACACCGGTATGAGAGGACATGGCGGTGGTGAAAGGCCCGACTTTGCCGCTGCTGCGAAAAAACTGGGAATAACCGAAGCGGAACTTATGGAAGCTTTAGGCGATTCCCAGCAGGGACCTCCTGATTTCGCTGTTGCCGCTGAATCACTTGGCATTACCGAAACAGAGCTTTCTGATGCCTTGGGTGTGCCAAGCGATGAGAAACCACAGGCTGGCGGGCAACCGGTTAATAGGAAGTAAAGCTACGAGGCTGGGGATGTCCAAAGGCGATACATTGTAATGAAGCGGTTAATAACCGAAAAAAAAACTGGCATAACATAGCTATCCGCGCAACGCGCGACATAGCTATGTTATAAATAATTAATCGTGAATTTCAGTTAATATTTTGAGAATGAAATAAAGGGGTAATAATGTTTGAAATTTTAGAACTTTCTAAAGAGTCTAGTAATTCAATATGGGATAAATCCTATAAATACTTTAAGGAAAACAAAACCGAATTTGATAATTATTCAGATTTTAATGAATATAAAGAAGGAATTCTGAGGTTTATCCAAAACTCAAAGGATAATTTTGCATATTTGATCATTGAAAAAGATGTAATAATAGGTACTTTTATAACATACATAGAAAACTATAATGAAAAGAAGCTAGCTATTAATACTGGTATCAAAAAAAATAAAATAAATGATAATATGCAAAAATCTATCATAAAAAAAGCATGTTCAAATTATCAAGATGTAGCTTCTGTTTTGTTTTATACTAATAAAGAAAATCAAAATTATTTTTTATCAAATTCAACGTTTAAGAAGATAAAAGAAGTGGATATCTGTTTATTAAAAAAAGATGATTTAGATCTAATTAATATGGTCAAAGTAGGAAAAAAAATTGAAAACAAAAATCCTAATTTAACGTTAGTTCCTTTTGATATAATTCCTGAAAATAAGCTAAGAGATTATGTTTCACTATATCTAGATATTACAAACGATATTCCAAATAATGAACCTATTAAATTATACGATAGTGACACTGCCGAAGGATTTGTTAATAGAGAAAGTAATTTTAAAAAGGATGGAAATAAACTGCTCAGATTTGCCATTTTTAACGAATTCAATGACATTGTAGCATTTAGTCTATTTAGAATATACAAAGAAAATCAGAAATATCCTTATCAAGGTATGACAGGAGTAAAAAAAGAGTATAGAGGTAAAGGGCTAACAATATGGCTCAAGTCGATAATGTTTCAAAAACTATTCAAAGAATATCAATACACTAATGGAATTACTTGTTCAATGTTATCAAATAATAAATATATTCAAAATATAAATAAATCCTTAGGTTTTCATAGAATCTCAACTCAAACAACCTATTTATTGAATAAGAAGAGTATAGATAATATACGAACTAATGACGTAGAGATTACTAAATAGTTATCAACTAATCTCATTGAAAAAAACAACTATTTATTATATCTTACTATTTGCTAGCTCATTCTTCGCCAGCACCTGGTAATTGTTCGTCAGCCATAACTCAAGAATCTTAAAAACAAGAAATCAATTAAAGGGAAAACTATGTGCGATTGGTTCGCGGTGGCAATGTGACCAAAACACCGAATGGCGATCCCAGCTGTGTTAATCCGGATCGTGTTGTTTCATTTCCTGACGGTGACATCGGCATGAGAGGACATGGTCGTGGTCAGAGGCCCGACTTTGCCGCTACTGCGGGAAAACTGGGAATAACCGAAGCGGAACTTATGGAAGCTTTAGGCGATCCCCAGCAGGGACCTCCTGATTTCGCTGCTGCCGCAGCAGTCCTTGGTATCACCGAAGCTGAGCTCAGGAAAGCTTTGGTGAAATGAATCTTCCAGTGCTGATAGGCATTTGCTTTGCGCCCCGAGTCCTTGCTAAATGCTCCCGGAGAGCAAGGTGGCGAGAGCCTTGCCCGGATTTGCACGACGAGAAAACACCTTGATAATCATCTGATTGGTCAACCAATAATAACGTTTGGAAGCAGTATTGTCGTAATGGATACCGGTTATTTTGGATCTTACGTTGCTTTTGGTGAAGCTCTGGGCTGGATGGAAGAACCGCCTATGTCCGGGAATTTCACTCTGATGGATGTTCATGGAGCAGGAGCTCAACGCAGCGATCCGAAAAGCGGTGATCCAGCTAACTGGCCTCATGGCAATGGTCCGCAAGGTGATGTCATTCGTATCTATAATTATGTGCGACTTGTGCGCGATATTTCTACAGTCAGCGTTGAACCGCAACAGGGAAGTTCTTATAAGATCGAGTTAAAACCCAATTATCCGAATCCGGCAAACAACTCTACAAGAATCTCTTTCACTTCAAAGGAGCCCCTCGTGCATCCTGAGGTGAAGATATATAACATCATTGGTCAGCATGTGGTCACTCTTACTTGTGAAGAGAATGGTGCAGAAGAAGGTTTTCTCTATTCTGTTTTGTGGAAGGGGAAAGATGATTCTGGGGTGGATGCTCCAAACGGAGTGTACCTCTATAATTTAATAGTAAATGAACAGATAGCTGAGTCGAAGAAGTTAATTTTAATGAGGTAATGAAATAAAGAGTTTAATAAAAAGGGCTGAAGATTTTCAGCCCCTTTATTTTATATTAATAAATAAGTATAGTAATGTTACATATTAATAATCAATGATACAGACAACGTAGTATCAGTTTTTTTTAAAGTGGTGGGAACCGGTGCATTCACAAAATTGATATTATAACTTGCTTTGAGTGAAAGCATATCACTGAGCGAAGTTGTCACGGCAGTCACAGAAGCAATATCATAGTTCTCACTATTTTCGAAATCATAATTGAATTCAAGGGATTGTGATAAGTTGCTTTTATCGGAAAACGCATATTTGTATTCCGTGAAAGCTCTTCCGTTAAAATAGTCATTCTTTGTATCATCAGTGAATTTCTCATCAACGTATTCCACGCCAGCTTCAAAATCGAGGGTATTCTTAGGACCAGTGAGAACTTTATACCCGAGTGCAGGTCCAACCCACATTTTTGAATCAATACCTGCAAATTCATCTTTTGACCAACCGGCAATGAGACTGGTGTAGAATCTTTCCGAAATGAGGTATGAAGTTTTTAATTTAACGCTATAACTTTCTGAATTTTTAATTCCATCACTTTTTCCGTACAAAACAGCCAGTCTGAGAACGGTTTCGATCTTTGGTGAGAACTTATAGGTCAGTTTATCCTTCGCAGAAAGTGTCGTGACTTCCGTGTTTCCCGAGGTGTTTACAAAGGAAAGCTCTGTGCTATTACTCCAGTTTTTATCCTGTGAAAACAAGGATGTAGAAGCAAATAATGAGATAATAATTAACAGAACCAATAATTTTATTTTCATTGTATCCTCCAGTTTTGATTAAAAATAGAAATACATAATAAATTGTCAATTAAATTTTTTCTCGTTTCTCTTCTCAAAAAAAAGTAAAGAAAAGAATGGTATAAATAATAATAGTCTAAAAAAGATTATAATACTTGACACTATTATAATAGAGACTAATCGGTGGGTGCGAAAGGAGACCACATGATCTCAAGTATAGAATTGACAGTGCTTGGCTTGATAAGTTATAAGCCAATGCACGGATATAAATTATGCCATTTCTTTGAGAATAAGGGCATGGATGTGTTAAAAGAAATAAAAAAACCTTCGGTTTATGCGATACTCAAAAGATTTGAAAAGCAGGAGCTTATCATCGGAGAATATGAATTCGACGAGAATAATCCACCAAGAAAAGTGTATTCCATTACCAAAAATGGAACGAAGTTTTTTCAGGAGAATTTAAAGGAATATTTACTGAATTTTTCATTCTTCAATCCAATAGAATTCTGGCATTTAATTCGATTCAGCAGGAGTAATATTTCGAAAGATGATTTCCTTTTAATCATCAACAACATGAAGCAGGAAATAATTTCTCACGTAGCGAATATGGGGAAAAAAAAGAATGATTTAATCAGTAACGCAACTTTGCCTGAAACGAATTTTTATAATATTATGGGGAGTATGCTTGATACACTTCATAAGGCAAATCTTAAAGCATTAAATGATTTTATTTTATTTGCAGAAAATTCAGGAAATGATTCCTATTTTCTAGAAAATGAGGAGGGTTAATAATGAAAAAAGGAGCTGTTCTCACCATAATTTTATTGTTGTTTAGTGCGAGTCTATACGCACTCGATCTTACTCTTGAGCTTGCCAAAGAGCTTGCACTCAAAAATTATCCCGGTTATCTTTCTCAGATAGAAGCCCTGAAATCTGCACAATCCGGACGCTGGAATGCCTACGCAAGTTTGCTGCCATCAGCCTCGCTCAACGTGAGCCAGACAAGATATAATCCGGATCAAACTGTGGGTGTGAACAAAGCAGATAAATTGAACACATATGGTTTTTCGATCACCCAGCCCATCTTCAATGGTGGTAAGATCTGGCTCGGCGCATGTATGCAGGAAGATGTTGTAAAAATCTCAAAAGAAAATCTCCGAATGGCAAAGTTAGAAACACTTGCAGGGGTGGAAACTCAGTATTTTTCAGTACTTCTAAATCAGCAGCTTATGAAAATAGCTGAACTCAATCTTGAATCAAGCAAAACTAATCTGGAGATCGCTCAAGCAAAATATGATGCAGGACTTCTTTCAAAAGGAGAATATCTTCAAATCCAAGCTGAAAAAACGAACAAAACGGTAAGCGTGCTGCAGATAAAAAACCTCTATCAAACGAACAAAATGACTCTCTTGAATTATCTTCAGATTGGCTCAATCGGAACTATCGAACCGGTTGACTCAACGGATTACTCCGAACTGTTACAGCGTCTTCAAAACCTCTCAATTGCTCAGATCGACAGCATCTCAAACAGCTTTGTTCAGTACGGTTTGGAACATAGTCCAGCAATTGCAATGTCAAATATCGCAATTAATACAAGCAAAAAATCACTTCTCATGGCTGGCGGCAATTTCCTGCCTTCTGTCAATTTGTCATTTTCAAAAAATTGGATAAAATATGATTTTATGAATGACTATGATAACTCTGAGAGTATTACAATTTCTGCATCACTGCCCATCTTTCCCATTATTGATAATGTGACCTCCTTTACCCAGGCGCATCATAATATGAAGAAGACCCAATATGATTATCAATACACAGAAGATGCAGTAGTTACAGGAATAAAGGGGCAGTTTTTGAATCTGGTCTCATATACTAATTCAATTGTTGCATCCAGAGCTTCTCGAGCTCAGGCAGGAGAAACCTATGCCCAGATGCAAGAGTATTTTGCGCAGGGAATGATAAGTGCGAACGACCTGAATTCTGCACAGACATTGTATCTCTCGACTCAAAATCAGTATGTTCAGTCTTTGTATGATTTCCTTGGGGCAAGATCAGCACTTTTGCAGCAATTAGGTACTGAGAAAAACATCATAATTAAAATAATAGAAAAAAATATATAAGGGAAAAAATGCTGAACCACGAAACACACGAAACACCAGTCCTCTCCGCCAGCTGGCGGATACGCCGAGGCAGGCACGAAATTAATAAAATAACTTTCAGAAGAATATTTTCTATTAAAACTCGTTTTCGTTTCTTTTCGTGATTTTCGTGGTAAAAAATATTTATATTTAGGAGAAACATGATTAATAAGAAATTCACAAAAGTAATTATTTTATCGGGTGCTCTAGTTCTTCTCTTATCTGCGTGCTCAAAACCAGGTGGCGGATTCGACAGAATGAAAAAGGAAGCTGCTCCAACATCAGTGATCGTAGAAATTATTAAACCTCGTGATCTTGAAGAGTTCATAAAAATAGTCGGTACTCTTGAAGGAATTACTGATATAACCCTCTCCAGCGAAGTAAATGGAAAGATCGTGGAAAAATTAAAAAATCTTGGCGATTGGGTTAATAAAGGAGAAGCTATCGGCAGGATCGATAATGCCGACCTCAAAAACATGGTTGATCAGGCAGATGCTTCTTTGCTGGCAGCAAAGGCATCCTTCGAAAATGCTCAACTCAATCTTACCACATCAGAAAAATTGTATGAAGATAATAAAATATCAAAAATGGCGTATCTTGAAGCACAGATAGGATTTAAGAGCTCTCAGGCAGGCCTTGAAGCCGCAAAAGCCGGGCTTGAAAATGCGCAGAGACATTTGAAAAATTCTATGTTCACCGCACCTGTTTCCGGATTCATTACCAATATATATTTGGAAGTTGGTGAGACGATCGGTGCGGGAAGTCCTGTGTGCTCGATCGTAAATACAAAAAAACTCATCCTTAAAACCGGAATTGGTGAAAGCAATATTCTGAATGTGAGCAAGGGACTGCATGTTAGCATCCACTATGATAACTATGCTAAAGAATTTGATGGAGTAATTACTGGTGTAGGAATCAAACCGATTACAGGAACAGCTAACTATCCGATCGAGATCGAGATCAATAATGAAGATCAGATGCTGCTGCCCGGAATGGTTGTGGTAGGATATATTCTTGTTCATATGTATGAAGATGTGATCTATACTTCTCTGAATAATATCTCGGAAAAATATGATGATAGACTTGTGTATATCATTGATGAAAACAACACAGTACATAAGGTCAACATTGAACTTGGAGAGAAAATTGACCGTAATGTCATCATCAAGCGGGGCTTACAACCGGGTGATAAACTTGTACGAGAAGGATATGAAAATCTGCAGGAAGGAACAAAAGTAATAATCAAGTCGGTCTATCAACCTGAGACATCATCCTAAGGAGCTCCTATGTCAATAGCAAAATTTTCAGTAAATCATAGCAAACTGATAAACATGATAATGCTCATCGTGTTCATCGTAGGTATTTACACTCTTGTTTTCATGCCAAAAGAAGAGATGCCATCTGTGGAATTTGGGGCATTTTATATTGTTGTGTCCTATCGCGGTGTGTCTCCTGAAGAGATGGAAAATCTTGTGGTGAAGAAGCTCGAAGAACAGATCCAGAACCTGGATGATATTGATTATTATCAATCGACATGCGCAGCAGGGAGAGCAACGATCTTTATCAGGATGGAACCTAATGCTGATATTGATCAGTCCTGGTCAGATCTGAACTCAGAGATTCAGAAAGTCACCGATCTGCCTGATGATGCAAACGACCCAATCCTTGTACGCCTCAACATGAGAGAGGTTAATGAGATATGTACTGTTGCTCTGGGTGGTGATTTTTCTGCGAATGCGATCAGGGAGATAGCGGATGATTATAAAGACGAAATATTGACGCTGCCGAATATTGCGAACATTGAAATTGCCGGAACCAGGGATCGCGAGATCTGGATTGAGAATGACATACACAAGCTCGATCAATATGGGTTGAGTATATTTGAGGTTGCGAATGCGATCACGAATAGAAACAAAAACGTTCCTGCAGGTGATATTAGATTTGGTCGTGCAGAATTTCTTATTAGAACTGTTGGGGAGTTTGATGCTGTAGATGAGATAAGAGATGTTATCGTCAAAATGGATAAAAATGGCAGGGCGATCAGGATCGGTAATGTTGCTACTGTGATCGATACTCTTGAAGAAAAGGTAACAATTGGCAAACTCAATGGTGATAAAGCAGTAAATGTGAATATTTATATGGATGCGGAAGGAAATATTCTTAGGGTTATGAAAAATGTGCGCACAGCATCTGATAAGTTTGTTGAAAACGTTCCCGGCTTGAAACTGGAAGTTCGCAATGATGGATCAATTGAGGTAAAAAACAGTCTATTCACGCTTGGAAATAATGCCTTGTTTGGCATCATACTTGTCTTTATAACTTTATTAATTTTTATCGGTTGGAGAAATGCTCTGTTTGCAGCGTGGGGTATTCCTTTCAGCTTCCTCCTGACTTTTGTGATCATGGATCTCATTGGTGTGACCATGAACAACCTCAGCTTATTTGCACTCATACTGGTAATTGGAATGATCGTGGACGATGCGATCATTGTGCTCGAAAATGTGCATCGTTATAGAGAACAGGGGATGAACGCAAAAGAAGCAGCGATCAAGGGCACTGAGGAAATTATGGCTCCTGTCATAGCTGCGGTGGCAACGACAATCGCTGCCTTCCTTCCCATGCTTCTTATTTCAGGAATGATGGGTAAATTCATGAGTGTGTTCCCAATAGTTGTGTCAATCGCACTGTTTTCTTCCTTACTGGAATGCCTGATCATTCTTCCATCACATATTGCTGATTTCAGCGGAAAGTCAGGTGAGAACCTCAAAGATAAAACTCACAAACTACATGCATGGCTCACGAAGGTTTATCAGTATCTTATTAAGCGAGCTCTCAAACATCGATATATTTCAGTCATGCTGGTTGTGGTTGCCTTCATACTGGCATTAAGTGCTTTCGGGATGGGATTGGTAAAATTCGAATTCTTCCCTTCCGGAACTCCCAAAACAATTATTCTCAATCTCGAAACTCCAGTTGGCACAAGCTTGGAAAAGACAGATGAAGTCGTTTCTCAAATAGAGGAATTTATCCAGAAAATAGATGAAAGTAAGGACGTAGAGGCAATTGTTTCAACAATAGGACAGTATACGGAAAATCATCGAACGCAGGTGGAAACATCACATGCAGAAGTAAAGATCGATCTCCTTGATGCGGATGATCTTACTTATTCAATCGAGCAGATAAAGGGTTCGATACGAAAATATCTTGAAACTGTGCCGGGGCTTCTCTCGTATAAATTCATCGAAGGAGAACGCGGTGGTCCACCAACAGGCGGAGATATTGAACTTCGCATCATCGGAAATAATATTGATAAACTGGAAGGTATCGGAAGTTACGTTATTTCAGTTCTTGAAGATATTCCCGGCGTCACAGACATTGAGACGAACATGGATGATGGGAAAAAGGAAATCAAGATACTGCCAAAACACGATAAGCTGGGCTTGTATGGTTTGACGGTGAATGATATTTCTTCATTGGTCTCCGTGGCATCTTACGGTGCTCCTATCTCAAAATTCAGGGGTGGAGAACTCGATGAATATGATATTGTAGTCCGCGTACAGGAAGATCAAATTGACGATGTTTCCGATCTGAAAGATTTAAAGATACGAACAAGGATTGGTGATCTTATTTCTCTAAAGGAATTAGCTGATTTCGAAATTTCAGCAGGATATTCTCAGATACAGCATTATAACGGGAACAGAGTTCTTACTGTAACCGGGAATACTACAACTTACAACGAAAATGGAAAAACTGTAAAACAAACCCCCGATGAAGTAACAGCAATATTGAAAGGGAATCCTCTTACCGGTCAGGTGGGACTACTTAGCAATTTCACCGAGCGATTCCCCGGATATCAATTGCAGTATGGTGGTGTGACCCAGCAAAGAACAGAGGTTTATAATTCATTGTACATTGCTCTGGTTGTTGCGCTTATTCTCATTTTTGCTATTCTCGCTGCGAAGTTCAATTCCTATGTGCAGCCATTCATCGTAATGCTTACTATTCCTTTTGCAATTATCGGAGTGATATTCGGTTTGATAATCACCGGACTGCCGTTCTCATTGATGACCCTGATTGCTGTGCTTGCTCTTGCAGGTGTTGTGGTGAATGATTCGCTCATACTGGTTGATTTCGTAAATCGCGAAAGAGAGATGGGGGTGGACAGATGGAACTCTCTTATCAATGCGGGCACTGTTAGACTTCGTCCTATCCTGATGACAACCGTTACGACCATTGCAGGTTTTATGCCCATTCTTATTTCTACTTCCAGCCAGGTCGAGAGCTGGAAACCGATCGCAGTCAGCATCGCATTCGGGCTTGCATTTGCCACACTTCTTACGCTATTTATTATTCCAGTTGTTTATTCGTTCATTGATTCCATTTTTGGAAAACTTGGATTTACCAGGTTCAAGACACATAAGAAATTTGATGAATGTGTAGATTGTAAAAAATAAAACATACGATAAAAGAACGAAGCCGGACTCTCAGGAGTTCGGCTTTTTTTTATTAACTCACGTCTCGCAGCAGGTATTATAAAACGTTAAATATTTTTTTTCGTAATTTCCATTCCTGCAATAGGGGTTCGATTCCCCTTGGGGTCACCATTTTGGGTTTTTCCTCCAAAATATTCTGTAAGTGCTTGATTATTGGGGAGGTTAGAGCTGTCCGACAGCTTTAACAGGTTTTGAAATATAATATTTGATTTAGAGTAGAATCAAATTATTGTCTTATAGGTCTTCGTACAAATAATAAGTTAGCAACTCAACTTTTTTATAAAATGTATCGGTTTTAAATATGTTAAAAGTGTTGCATTTTTACTACAGGTGGTCGAAATCGACCGATTGAAAAAATTGCTCATAATCTGCACTATAAGTGTTAATTATAAAATAAATTTAACAAACCAACTGTTCGAAAACGCTCAGATTTGTATAAATCCGGATTTGGTAAAAATACTTATCTCCCTTTATACCAGCAACTTCAGCTTTTGGTACATTTTTTGCGTGCAATATATAATATGAAATTTAAAAAATTGACATCTAATTAACTTTACCCAAAAGGTTAAATTTACATAAAAGGATTATTTCTCGTAGGAAAATGGAAGCAGGTGATGAAATGGTTGGATTTGATGGAAAAGGACAGAAAATGAAAACTTTAGTGAATGGTGTGTTGAATACGAATAACCGTGAGATTGTATGGGATGGGAGAGTTGATCCAGGAAAGAGTGTGAGTAATGGGCTGTATTTCTATAGGATACATTTGGGAAATTTTAATCAAACAAAAATAATAATAAACTAAAATTAGGAGATGAGATGAAGCGGATATTATTAATATTGGTGGTGTTTATTTTTGCGTGTCAACTACGAGCACAAAACAGCAACCCAAGTAATTATATCTATTTTGGAGGAAATGAAAACGTAGAACCTACTCGTCAAATAGAGGATGGCGGAACCTTATATGTTGAAATTGAATACAATTTCCCATGTATTTCAACAAGTGAAAAAATTTCTGATGGAAAACTATATCATTATATACATATTCAAGGATTTGGAAAAATGGGAGCTGTTGGGAAACCGGCAGTTCCTGCCCACACTGATATCGTTTTATTTCCAAGTGATGAGCAACCGGAAATCACTATACTAGAAACAGAAGTCCAAATACTTGGCGGATATAATATTCATCCTGCTTTAGAACCTGCACACGATACTTACGGAGCACTTGAACCCGAATTCAGAATTAATCACGCAATTTACAACACGGATGAATTCTATCCTGCAAATCCAGTAGAAATCATTGATGTTCAACATTTCAGAGAAGCACCATTGGGCTTCGTTCAGATTAGACCTATCCAATATAATCCTGTTACAAAACAAATCAAGGTATATACAAGAATTAAATACCGTCTCGTATTTAATGGATCTTCCCGCATATTTACAGAAATTGCTGAAAATAATTCAAAAAACTACACAAACATGTTGAAAAACTATATTCTCAATAATCATAATATACCTGATGGAGTAACCCATAGAGAGAGCAGGGCTGGAGAAAAAAATTACATCATTATTACGCATTCTCAATATCTTAACCAGGCAAACGATTTGGCAGAATGGAAAAGGCAACTCGGTTACAGCGTAGAAGTTGTTTCTCAATCAAGCTGGACGGCAGCACAAGTAAAAACCGCGATCCATGACCGTTACTCTTTATGGACTCCGAAACCAGATTATTTTGTGATTATTGGAGATCATGCCGGGGCATATGCTGTTCCTGGAGAAATAAAACAGACGCCTGATAGTCCTACAATTCCTGACGATCCGTATGATTTTGCAACTGATTTATATTATGCTTGTATGGATGGAGGTAATGATTATGTTCCTGATATGGCACATGGCAGAATTTCTGTATCTTCATCAACAGAGGCAACAACAGCAATTGAGAAAATCATTAATTATGAAAAATATCCTGTTACAGATGCATCCTATTATACTAATGGTTTGAACTGTGCTCAATATCAAGACGATGATAACAATGGTTTTGCTGATAGAAGATTTTGCCATACAAGCGAGGAAATTAGAGATTATGTAATTTCACAAGGATATTCGGTTGATAGGATATATTATACTGATTCGCCATGGAATATAACTGATCTACATTATAATAATGGACAATATTCTAATGGACAGCTTCTACCGGCAGAACTAAGAAATACTAATTTTGATTGGAATGGTGGGGAAACTGATATTACAACTGCAATTAATTCTGGAAAGTTTTATGTATTTCACAGAGATCACGGATATTCTGGAGGAAGTGGCTGGGCGCACCCAGAATATACTACAACATCAATGAATAACTTAACGAATGGCAATCTATTACCTATAGTTTTTAGTATGAACTGTCATACTGGGGAATTCTTACTAGATAATTGTTTTGCGGAAAAATTTATTCGGATGCAAAACAGCGGTGCTTTAGGAGTAATAGCGGCATCAAATTATAGCTATAGCGGCTATAATGATGGTTTGTCCATAGGGATGATTGATGCAATATGGCATAATCCGGGATTAACACCCAATTTCGGTACTGGTGGTGTTTCTAATCCACCAGGTTCTTCACCAACATCGGATATTCTTACAATGGGTAACGTTTTGAACCAAGGATTGATCAGGATGATCGAAACATGGGGAGGTACTTTTGGAATAATTTACACACATGAATTGTTTCATTATTTTGGCGACCCAGCTATGAAGATTTGGACCGAGAATCCGAACAATAACACGATAACAGCATCTCACGGTACATTACATGTAGGATCAACATCTCTTATAATAAATAACTGCAATTCTTTAGATGGTTTAGCCACATTACTTATTGGTAACGAATTAGTTGGAGATACTTTTCTTAATGGGGGTACAGGTGTAATTTGTTTCTCTGCACTTACAAATACTTATCCAACAGCAACATTAACAATATCTAATTTGAATAGCAAACCCTTTCTTGCAGATATTTTAATTGAAGCAAATAATATTAATTCTAATTTCACTGCAACTCCGGTTTCAGGTAATGCGCCTTTAGAGGTAAATTTTACGAATCAATCCACTGGTAATATCACATCATATCTTTGGAACTTTGGAGATGGAAGTACTTCAACCTCCGAAAATCCTGAACACACATATCAATCTTCAGGTTCATATGATGTATCATTAACTATAAGTGATGGAGTAAATCAAGACACAGAAACGAAATTTAGCTATATACAAGTATTAACTCCAACTGAGCCAACTCTCTCAAACGGTTTCGCAACTCCCAATCCCGGCACCTCAGGAGAAACCTTTTCATTTTACGTAACATATACAGATCCATCTGGAAACACTCCTTCAGATGTTAAATTAAAATTCACAACATATACTTACTCTATGAATTATGTTTCAGGCAATGTTACTTCAGGTGCAATTTACAAGTATGAAGGCACAATATCGAGCACAGGCACATATGCATTTCATTTTGAAGCGAATTCAGGACAACAGCGTTTTCCAGAAACTGTTGGTCAATTTCTTTATTTGAATGTAAACCAGAGTACGGTTGGATGGGATATTAGAATAACTGAGATTGATGCGTCACCGGATCCATTACCATCGGGTGGTGACGTTGATGTTGACGTAAGAATACATAATAACAGTAATCATCCTTCTTATATTTATGACGATGTCGATTATGATATATGTCTTTATTCTCCCTCAGGCAATCTGATTGACAGTGACAGTGGTACGACTGGAACAATCGGGCAGGGAGAATATGAAGATATTAATGGAGAAGTAACTGTACCATCACAAAGCGGGATTTACACAATTACGGCAACTATTTACCCAGATTTAGATGAAAATTATAGTGATAACACTATGTCAACCACCATTTATGTAGGTACATCAGGAGATGTTGAAAAATACTTAGTTCCACAAAGCCATGAAGTTGTGCAATGGTCAACTGGTAATAGTAATCAATTTCAATTTAATGGAAATAGTTATTACTTACATACCGTCACTGATGATTATATTAGAATTAGCACAAATAATAATATATATGATTCAGAAAAAATCTATGAAAATAATTTTAAACTCTTTAGCAATGATAACACAATGATAATAAACCAGTATTGTGATCATAGTACCTCCTATGGAGATGAATGCTGGATGAGTTTTGCGAGTAAATATTATGACAATGATTATAATATCGACATACCACAGGTTAGTGGATATAAAGGGGAAACTATTTCAATCCATGCGCATTCCAATAATATTGATTTCTCGAATAATGACCCTGATTTCTATAATAATAGTAATGTTGAAGATTGGTATGATGATTATGATCTTGAAAATAGTGATACAGATTATTATGCTTATTTTGATATCCCAACCAATCAATCAACAGGAAATTATAATTTTTATATTGATTTAAAAATTGATAGTCCTGGTAGTTGGAATGAACATTTGATTCAAAAATGTCGAATTACTGTTTTGTCATCACCCCCTAATATTACCTCTTTATCAGTAAATTCATTCTCTGCGGACGATATTATAAATATTAATGGAACAAATTTAGGTTCAAGTGGCACTATTAAATTTGGTACCTTGAACTGCCCTACAAATAATATACAATCTTGGGATAATTCATCTATAGAACTTATCGTGCCAGAAGGTATACAAAATGGTACTCTTATAGTAACAAATAGTTATGGTACGAGTAATGGAATTTCATACAACATAATTAGTTCAACAGGCGATCCTGAATTAGTTCAACCAATTCCCGATCAGACAATGCCGGCAGGTACAACAAAATTAATAACAGATCTATCAAATAACTTCTGGGATCCAAATAACGATGTTCTTAACTATGAAGTTACTTATAGTTCAAATAATATTTCCCATACAATTACAAATAGTGAATTATCGATTACAGCAAATGATAATATATCTGAGTCTGTCGTTATTTCTGTTGAAGCAACGGATGCAGATAACGCAACTGTTACGGATGAATTTATTCTAGTAATAAATGACATTAACGACCCACCATCAGTTATTGCAATACCAGACCAGTCATTTAATGAAGACGATACATTAACCATACAATATTCATATTTTAATAATTATGTGTCAGATCCTGATAATTCTTATAGTGAATTGAGTTATAATATCATTGATTATTCTCCCTTATCAATCAATTCAATTGACAGTAATTATGTTATCACTGCTCCAGCAAATTGGCATGGCACGGCTACACCTACTTTTACCGTATCTGATAGTCAGTATACTACCTCAAAAGTTTTCACAATTGAGGTTATATCAATCCCCGAAGAACCTATTGTTGAAACACTAGATGCAACTAATGTTTTAGCCCTATCAGCTCAGTTGAATGGTACAATTAATCCGAACGGTTTTCTTACGAACTATTATTTTGAGTATGGGGAGACACAATTATACGGTAACAGTACACCAACGATGAGTCTCACCGCGGGAATGAATACAATTGGTGTTTCTGAGTTAATATCTGGCTTAGAGCAAGGTACGGAATACCACTTCCAATTGGTTGCAATAAATGATGACGGCACCAGCTATGGCGGAGATAAAACATTCACCACACTCAGTGAACAAGTGATAGTAGTAAATTATGTAATTCCTGATACTTCTACAACACATATCATTTATGAGAATGAAACCCTCTCTTTTGAATTCAGCGGATATGATCCGGATGGGAATCCGCTTGAATATGCATGGGCACTGGATGATTCAGTATTAACTAATGAGATTGATAGTACATATTTACATGAAACTGATTATAATTCAGCTGGTGTTCATAGTGTTACCCTCGATGTCACGGATAATTTTGGAACAAAAAACAGCTTGTTTTATGAATGGACAGTAACTGTAGAAGATGTGCCAAGGGACATTGTTGTTAACTATATAATTCCTGATACTGCTACAACAAACACCATCGATGAGAATGAAACACTATCTTTTGAATTCAGCGGATATGATCCGGACGGCAACGACTTGGTATATACATGGAAAATAGACGATGACATTGTGCAGGGTCAATCAGATAGTATATATAAATACACACCTGATTATGAGTCTGCCGGGAATCATACAATTTCTTTAGTAGTGACCGATGATCCTGGCAGCAAGAATACGCTTAATTATCAATGGCAGGTGCATGTTAATGATGTTGATAGACCTATCGTGGTAACATCTGTTAATCCTGACACATCAAGTACATTTAACATGGAGGAGGGTACCTCTCAGCAGTTCTATATTGTGGGCTACGATCCTGATGGAAATCCTCTTGAATATCTTTGGGAGTTAGATGATTTATTATTAACAAATGAGAATGATAGTATCTATGCCTACAATCCCACTTACACAGATTCTGGAATGCACACTATTGACCTTTTGGTAAAAGACAATTATACAAGAAGTTCATTATCCTATTCGTGGGATGTTCATGTTAATGATGTTGACCAGACAATATTTGTAAATTATGTTATACCTGACACTGCAAATGTTCAGGAGGTAAATGAGCGTGACACCTTGCCGTTCGTATTTTCCGGATATGATCCAGACGGCAATCCTATTGGATATCGTTGGGAGTTAGATGATTTATTATTAACAAATATGAATGATAGTATCTATGCTTATACCCCCACTTCTACAGATTCTGGAATGCACACTGTTGAACTTTTGGTAAAAGATAATTATACAAGAAGTTCATTATCCTATTCGTGGGATGTTCATGTTAATGATGTTGATCAAGAGATTATAGTCAATTATATTATTCCAGATACTGCAAATGTTCAGGAGATAAATGAGAGAGATTCATTGCTTTTTGAGTTTTCTGGATATGACCCGGATGGCAATCCTCTTGAATATCTTTGGGAGTTAGATGATTCATTATTAACAAATGAGGATGATAGTATCTATGCTTATACTACCACTTCCACAGATTCTGGAATGCACGCTGTTGATTTATTGGTAAAAGACAATTATACAAGAAGTTCATTATCCTATTCATGGGATGTTCATGTTAATGATGTTGACCAGACAATATTTGTAAATTATGTTATACCGGACACTGCAAATCTTCAGGAGGTAAATGAGAGAGATACATTGATGTTTGAGTTTTCTGGATATGACCCGGATGGCAATCCTCTTGAATATGATTGGGAGTTAGATGATTCATTATTAACTAATGCAAATGATAGTATCTATGCTTATTATCCCACTTACTCAGATTCTGGAATGCACACTGTTGACCTTTTGGTAAAAGACAATTATACAAGAAGTTCATTATCCTATTCGTGGGATGTTCATGTTAATGATGTTGACCAGCCAATATTTGTAAATTATGTTATACCTGATACCACGAATCTTCAGGAGGTAAATGAGAGAGATTCATTGCTTTTTGAGTTTTCCGGATATGACCCGGATGGTAATCCTCTTGAATATGATTGGGAGTTAGATGATTCATTATTAACTAATGCAAATGATAGTATCTATGCTTATTATCCCACTTACTCAGATTCTGGAATGCACACTGTTGACCTTTTGGTAAAAGACAATTATACAAGAAGTTCATTATCCTATTCGTGGGATGTTTATGTTTTCAATGTACCTATTCCCGGACGTATTTCAGGATATGTGTCCTTGTATCCGGGAGGTCCAGGTGAAGTAGAGGATGTTGAATTGATAATAGATACAATTGTGCTACCTATCCATCCAGACACTAATGGTTATTATATCACAGATGAACTTATTCCTGGTCCATATAATATCACAGCTTCTTTGCAGGATTATTTTGATTCTACAAAAGTAGCTATAGAAGTATGCGAGAATGACACAACCGAGAATGTGAACTTCACGTTAGATCCTAAGCCAATCCTGAGGGTTGAACCTACAGATATCGATTTGGGGATACTGCATGCGAATGATCCATTCTCGGAATCCTTCATAGTCGGTAATGATGGACCGGGAATTTTATCCGGTACAATATCAGAATCAGAAAATGTGGACTGGATAACCTATCTTTCCCCAGATAGTTTTAACTTACTTCAGGATGAGGAAGTCACTGTTTTGATAACGGGTAATGCCCCTGCTGATCTTGGAGAGTTTGAGACCTATATTTATGTAAATGCAAACATTGATAATGACAGTGTCTATGTTCATGGTTATACAGGTGCAACAGGAATTATTTTTACTTATACTAATGATGAGATCACAATTGAGGGTGATGATATATTATTAAATTATGATGTGATGATACAAGCTTCTGAAAGTGATACAAAATTTGGTTCAGGAATGGTGTATATCGATTATGATACTGATTTATTTGGAGAAAATATTTGTGCGAATAACAATATAACTGTAACAAAAGGTGAAATTCTTGAGGGTGAATTCGTCCCAGGTGCTAATTTATATACCATACTTGCTGTTGCAGACAACACTTCTTCCAAATTTGCGGTCGCAACAAGTTATGACTGGTTTATGTTACCGGATTATGCAAACGAATTAACTATAGAGCCCATTCAATATCTTCATATTTCAATGTGTATTAATACTCTCAGCCAGTCTTGTTTATATTTTGATAATGGTCTTATGGAGGGCCAACAATATTTTTCTGATGAAACAACTCTATATATTCCGGTTATTGCTAATGATTCTCTACGTATTGATGATATACCTCCACCCCCCGAGAATGTTGTAATTACGATCATCGGAACAAATGTTCATCTCAACTGGGATACAGTAACAGGTGCTACTTCGTATAAGGTTTATTCATCAGATAATCCTCACACAGGATTTACAGAAGATACAACAGGAACTTTTATCGATGAAAGCTGGAGTGCTCCAGTACCTGATGAGAAGAAATTTTATTATGTGAAAGCGGTGAATTAATCAAGCCAGGAAAATTCTGTTTCTAAGCATTAGATTATTTGCTCTTTCATTACACTCAAGTGTAAGATTTATTATAAGAATATAGACATTGGTTAAATTGCATGTTCTTTACATAATTTTCACCAAATCGAGCATTTTGTTGATAAAACGAATTCGTTGATACTCTGTCTCGGAGCAAATAGGAAAGTTTAAAAACCGTGGTTTTCATAAATTGTGGGTTAATACCTTTTTTGTGTTGTTAAATAACTTGTAACTGATTGGTTATGTGTTGATTAGTGTTGATTTAAAATTTTAGGAAATTTAAATGGGTAAAAAAGTGTCCATATTGTCAATCGGAACGTATAATAAAACATGGGAAAACCAGAGATAATCTTCAGAGGTATAAATGTTTTTCATGCAGCAAAACTTTTTCGGTTTTTTGTTGATATACCTCCTTCTTCGGCAGGGAGCAAGGGCAAGTCTTTATGCGAATTATATATTCCAAGTATCTGCTAAAGCAAAAATATAAAACAGTAAAATCAAACAAGAATATCGAAATAATTAAGAAAATTAATAACAAACTTGACATAATTAATAACAAGCTTAAATTAATCAACATGAAAGCGAGGAAAAATGAATAATAGATTAAAGCAATGTCCCGTGTGCAATTCGACATTAGAAATAAAAGAATACCATTGCACAAAATGTGACACGACGATCAGGGGAAATTTTGAGGTTGGTGATCTTGCATCTCTCTCAGCAGCGCAGCAGGAATTTGTAAAAATCTTTATCTGCAATCAGGGCAATATTAAAGAAGTTGAAAAAGCACTTGGCATTTCCTATCCAACAGTAAAAAATCGGTTGGCAGAAATAACCAAAACACTCTGCCCTTCCCAGATAAAAGAAAAAACTGAATTTTCCGCATCCGTTTTAGATGAAATAGAACGAGGTGAGATCTCGGTCGAAGATGCGATAAAAAAATTAAAAAAGAGGAGTTAACATGATAAAGAATTTCGTTGAAACAAAAACAATTAATACGAGAAGCGGTCTGCGGTTGCTATTAACGTCACAGAATATCGGGTTTACCGTTCAAGGACATGAAAAGGAAGAAACCTCACTCGATATCTCACTTGAATTAAGTGGAAATATTCCTGACGGTCTCACCCTGAAAGATATGCTTAAGGTTGAGTATAAAGAGAAGAAAAATGAACTCACAATCGATTTCAAGGAACCCGATCATATTCATTCCCTCGATGCCAGGATAGAGATTTTAGTACCACACAAAACAACGGTTGCTTCCAACATCTCAAATGGTGGAGTCAAACTCGATGACCTCGAAGGGAATCACAATCTGGAATCCCATAATGGTTCAATAAAGATTTCTGATAATAAAGGAAATGCTGTATGTAAAACGCGTAATGGATCTCTAAAATTAGAGAATTGCGAAGGTGATATTGAAACAAAATCAAGGAATGGCAGCATTGCCATCCGTTCATGCAAAGGAAAAATGAATATTGATGGTGAAAACGGATCGTGCAAGATCATCAAATGTGATGGCACATTAATGCTCAATCTTGAGAATGGGCCTATCAGAATTAGCGAAGCGGCTTATAAACAGGTAGAACTCAAAAATAATAATGGAAGTATATATTACGAGTTTCTTCCATTAGAAAATGGAAATTTCTCATTCAAGAATAAAAATGGAAAAATACTGCTTATAATTCCTAAGGAAATTGAATTCTCTCTGAAAGCACAAAATCATATGGGGAATTTCAGGATTGGACTGGATGGCGAATATGACAGAAAAAAGGATGATGACAATCAGACAATCGAAATGGTAAGAGGTTCCGGTAAAGTAAAGATAGAAATAAAAAATCAGCTCGGAAGTATTCAGCTCATGAAAGATCCGCTCCAGAAAAATATGAATATGGATTTTTCAAGTTTTGGTGAGAATATTGCAGATATCTTTGATCAAATTCCCTTTGAAGAAGGAATGGAAAAGGCAAAAAAAGCTTTTAAAAAAATAAAAAAATCATTCAAAAATATGAACTTTGATTTTTCTGATAACTTTGAAAATGCTATGAATTGTCTCGAAAAGAACAAGGATAGGATCAAAGCAAAGATCGATGAAGAAATTAAGGATAAAAAGCTTGCTGAAGAACTGAAAAACAAATTTAAAGAAACTATGGAATCGGTTAAAGATGCATTTCATAAAAAAGAGCAACAGAAGGAATCCATGAGCGAGAGCCGAATGAAAATATTGGATATGCTGGAAAAGGGAACGATCAATTCAGAAGAAGCAGAGCGGCTTCTCAAGGCGCTGGGAGAAAATGATGAATGAAAAGAAAAAGATCGTTGATATGCTTGCAAATGGTAAAATAGATGCAAGTCAGGCAGAAGAACTACTCAAAGCTGTTTCTTCAAAAAAAAAGGGTTCAGTTCGGAACGAGAAACGAAGAATGATATTTGAAATAAAAGAGCAGGACTCAGAAAAGAAAATCATACATGTTGAGTTGCCTGTTTCTTTTTTACACGCAGGTCTGAAGATCATACCAAAAGATGCTGTTATCAATACAAAGATCGGGAATTCTGCCTTTGATTTTTCGTCAATCAACTGGGACGATATCATTTCACAAGCAGCAGGCGGTGATGTTGGCGATCTGCTTTACATGGAAATTAATGATGAAGAGCGCCCATTAATAATCCATATTTATATTGAATAAGAGGGAGAAATATCCAGTAATTTAATTTCAAGTGCATAATAAATTGACAGTATATTTCACGTTTGCATCTTCTCTCTATGAGCTAGAGTTTCATCATTTCTTATATGGGAGATCGTATGAATAATATGAAAATTTATTTAGTTATTATACTTTTGTGTCTGCTTGCTTCTTGTACCAGAGTGTATGTTCCATATACTCTTCAACTTCAGGAGGAATACAATCTCACCGACGAAGAGGTCATGCAATTGCAGTTTTATGTTTCGGATAAAGTAATGCTGGAGCGTGAGATAATTGATGTCGATAAAAAAGTTTCCAAAGAGCACAGACTCAAAAAGGTCGAAGATAAACTTGTTGATCAAGTAGTGTTTCGTTCCCTTACCCCAGGTATTGCTGTGGAATTGTTGCCATATATGCTGAGAGTTGCCTTTGAGGATCAGGGTTATCTCACTTTTAAATCTGAAGGTGAACCAGAGAATTATTATTATTTCAAGAGTGATCGGTATGGTGATGAGATCAAAGAGAAGGTGGTCAGTTATTGCACATGGTTCCAGCGAATTGAAGATGAGATATTCAGTAACGGGCTGGTAACCTATAACGTTAATGAGTACTGGGTATTTTTCCCGGAAACCCGTCCTCACCTTCTTGTTGACGAAGAGAGTCTTGAAAAGATAAAAGAGCAGCGAAGGATAGTAAAGGGATTACGACAGAATAAATAAGACTTAAAAAAGAATTTCTAAATCCGAATTTCTAATTACAAACGAAATGTCAAAACTCAAATATATAAAGAAATTTTGCTTGATTTTTTAAATGTCTGGCTTTGAAATTTGAGTAATCTAACGGTACTCTCTGATAACCCCGGTCTTCTCTTTTTCATCTTTTCTTGTTTTCCCCATACCGGATAATAGCCCAACGATAAAACCAGCAGCAAATAAAAGGGGATAAAAAATTATCTTCGACATCTCAATTTCCCAGAAGAGAATTGTGAGAGAAACCTTTGCAGAATTTTGGATCACGACAATAATAACTGCAATGACCAAAATGATCGTAATAATTTGTTTTATTTTCATGTTATAACCATTTCTTTCGTTTGATGAATATTATCATTCCTATAACAACCACGAGCATTACACCAAGTGTGACGAAGTAACCCCATTTCCATTGAAGCTCCGGCATAAACTTAAAGTTCATGCCATAGACGCCTGCAATAAAAGTCAGGGGAATAAATATAGTTGCAATGATCGTGAGAACCTTCATGACTTCATTCATTTTATTGCTGATACTGGAAAGGTAAATATCCAGCATTCCGGAAACCATATCACGGAAAGATTCCAGCGTGTCAATAACCTGTATCGTATGATCATAGACATCGCGCAGATAAAATCCGGTATTATCTTCAATAAGATCGGATTCCGAACGTTGCAGATAGCTGATCACTTCCCGAAGAGGCCAGACAGATCTCCTTAAATACAGCATGTTGCGCTTGAGCATATGAATATTTTGCAAAGTCTTTCTTGTTGGTTGTTCAACCACTTCCTCTTCAAGCTCTTCGATAACCTCGCCTATGCTCTCCAGAATAACGAAGTAATTATCAATTATTGAGTCAATAAGTGAATACGCAAGATAGTCGGCTTTTTGTGATCTGATGCGCCCTTTCTTATCCCTCAACCTTTGCCTGATGGTTTCAAATACATCGCCCGTTTGTTCTTGAAATGAGATCACATACGTATCTCCCAGAATAATACTAATCTGCTCAACACAAATTCGTTTCCTACCATCGAGATAAACCATTTTCAAAGTGAAATACATATATTTGCCAAAGTCCTCAACTTTGGGACGCTGCTCTGTATTCATGACATCTTCAAGCAGAAGGGGATGTATATTAAAATCAGCTCCGATCTTCTCGATCACTTCAGGATCATGGAGCCCATCAACATTTATCCAAGTGACACCCTGAGAATCTGCGAAGGTTTTGCATTCTTTTACTGAAATTTCATTCTTCTCAATAAGATTTTTATCATTATAATCCATTAAAGAGATGCTGACTTTCTCCATCCTTTTCTTACCCACATGGATCAGTGTTCCCGGAGGCATGCCATAACTTGAAATCTTTTCAGCCATTATTAACCTTTTTAATCTATATCTCCAAGTAAGTATCTTCTTTCATATCGAGCAAATCCGAAGATCGCTTTTTAATTATTATAATTCATGATCTCGAGACCAAATAAAGTATGCTCATCTTCATCAGTCAATAAAGAAACTACTGAGTAATGTTTTCCCTGGAAAAAATCATTGATCTGCATGAGAATCGAATCCTCCGAGTTATTATTATTCTTTTATCACTCTATCATGAAGCTCCCTGAGGAATTCTAAACCCTTTTTGGATATTTTCCGCGAGTATAGTTCCCGATTGAACATATACACAATGTGCTCACAGCCGGGTTCAATATTGAACTTCATTCTCTCTGTCAACGCACGGTCTGCATCTTTCATAAAGATTATCTCGCCGGAATACCCGCATTTGTAGAATTCAGCAGGTCTTTTTGTGATGAATGACAGCACCCTTTCCATATTTTCGCGATCCATAAAAGTTTGAGCTAAAATCGGCTTCATCCCTTTATGAACTAGTCCTTCATTGAAGAGAATCTCCACTCGATCAGTGCTGTCACGCATATACATCTTCATTGCATAATCAATAGATGAATCGCATCCCAATAGAAATAGAGATATAACTCCCAAACAAATAATAACCCATTTCATGGCAACCCCTTTCATGGCATCCTCTAATTCCACACTCTTAATTTTTGAAAATGATCAAATGCTAATAAAAGCTGTCAATGTTTAATATTTTTCTTACAAATACCACTATAATTCCATAAGTAATTCCAGAGAATGGAAAAAGGAGTAAGGAAAATGGAGAATTGAAAATTTTTAAAGTTTTCCAATAATATAATTATTGACAATCATTCTTGCATTTTTAATTAAATAAAAAAATATATTTTTATTTCTTTGTGGTGAAAGTGATTTTCAATGAAAAATTATTTTGTAAAAAATTATATGAAAAAATTATTGATCGGAGTATTTATGAAAAAGATGATTTTTTTAGCTTTGATTGTATTCTTATTTATTTTGCCATCTTTATTGTTTTCTGGTGAAACAGGAAATATTGCAGGAAAAGTGTATGCACAAAACACAGGAGACCCCCTTTTTCAGGCTAATGTTTTTTTAAAGGACTTAAACACGGGAATGTTAACAAATGAATATGGTAGTTTTATAATGAAGAATATACCAATTGGTATTCATACTGTAATCGTAAGTTATATGGGATATGAAAAATTATCTGAAACAGTTGAAGTAAAACCCAATTTGACAACTACTATCACATTTTCATTAAAGATGAAAACTGTTAGTATTACAGGTATTACAGTTACCGCAACCCGCGCTGTAAAAAGAGAAACACCGATCGCTTTTACAGATATTGGTAAAGCTGAAATTGAAGATAAATACACAACCCAGGATATGCCTATGTTACTTGAAGATGTTCCCGGATTATTTGCTAACTCAACTGGAATTGGTGAAGCACAAATTACGATGAGAGGTTTTGAAGCTGATAAAATCCAAATTCTAATAAACGGTATCCCTGTTAATGACCCTGAAAGCCAGAAGGTTTATTGGTCAAATTGGACAGGTTTATCGAGCACAGTTAAGTCAGTTCAGGTACAGCGTGGAGCTGGCACATCCTTGTATGGTTCAGGTGCTTTTGGTGGTTCAATAAATATTGAAACCATAGGGTCAAGTCCCCAAAAAAGATGGGTATTTAGATCCTCTGTTGGTAGTTATTATACTGATAGTAAAGTAGCTAATGGAGAGGGCGATATTACAAGTTATATTCCTTTAAATTATAATGCTGCACTCCGTTATGAATCCGGAATCCTATTTGATGGAAAATTTAACTTCAGCGTTATGGCAGAAAGAAAAGCAGGTGATTCATATGTTGTAGGAACAGGTTATAATGGGTATTCTGTGGGTGCGGAAACACAAAATATTATTGGTGGCCATACTATTAATTCCAGCTTTATTGTAGCCCCACAGGAACATAATAATGTTTATTTCAAGTCTGACCCGAAATTGTTTGATACACTTGGTCGAGACTATAATCGGAATAACACTCCCGATCAGAAAAATTATTATAGTAAACCTCAATTTTCAATTCGGGATGAATGGAAAATTTCAGATAATCAGTTGCTTATGACAAATACCTTTTTAACAAAAGGTAATGGTGGAGGTAAATATCTTTCACAGAGTATTTTTAATGTTGATAATGGAGATATAACCTTTATGCCATTGCATACTGAACATAACGAAGATATTAATTTTGGCAAACATGCCTATTACATATATCAGTTGACAGACTCTCTGCTTATATTCGATGGATTCAACCCTTCAGATTCAAATTATTATAATTATCCAACCTATAGGGGTAAAATAATTACTTCAGCCGCTGATCTTTTTAGTCCTCCGACAACATATTCATATACCTGGCTGAATGACCAGATAAGTAATCATTTTCAATGGGGTTTGAATACATATTATAAGCATGAAATTAATCCAGATTTTACTTTTGTTTTAGGTGGGGAATTTAGATATTGGAAAGCAGATCACATTGGTAAGAGAAAAGACTTTAGATATTTTAATTCAGATACTGACAGTCTGGGAGTTTATTCTATTTTCCAAAATAATTATGATGAAACTTCAACAGTGAATAATATATCCGGTTTTGCCAGAATAAATTTGAAACCTATAGAAAATATGAATATTATGTTAGACGCTCAACTGGCTAGTTATAACTCCAAAGTTGATGAAAATCCCATTCAGATTTACGATATCAGTACTGGAGAGCCTACATCTTACTTTTTCTATTCTACAAAAAATTCCACTGTAACAGACACCGCTGGGAATAAAATTTTAAAATTCACTGCAGATGACTATAAAAAAACTTATAACTTTTTTTCACCAAAATTTGGTGTTAATTACAATATTTCAGAATATTTCAACATTATGACAAATTATTCCATTTCATATAAAGAACCTAAAACTATGCAGTGGTATAGCGGTTATGATGGACCAAATGGAAACCAAATGTATACTGTTCAATTGGTTGATAGTTTACATAATGAATATAAGGAAGAACACTTTTATGGTGAATTAAAACCAGAGAAAATTAATACTGTCGAATTTGGTGTTGGTTATGATGGTGCTATTATTGATCTTAATGCCAACTATTATATTAGTGATTATAAGGATAAGATTGAATATGTTACCATACCCGTTAAAAATTATCAATGGGATGCGCAGGGTGATTCTATTCAATCATACATGGTAGATGAAAGCCTGATCTTAAATGCAGGCGAAGCTCGCCATCAGGGTTTGGAATTAAGCTCAAAAATAAAATATTATGACTTTGATTTTTCCACATCTTTGACTTTAGCACAATTTCGTTGGACAAAAATGAATATTGAAAAAATATTCGATACAAGTGCTGAAGATATGAAAGGTAAGGTGGTTCCTTTTTCTCCCGAGAAAATGTTCAATTGCTCAGCCGGTTATACCTTTCATAATCTGCCCTTAAATGGGAAATTACGAATCGGTATAAATGCAGAATGGTGGGATGATTACTATGCCAATTATACTAATGAATATACTTACCATACTACAGATACATCCTATGTAAAGACTACCAAGCTTCCTCCCGTTTATAATATAGGAAGTAGCATCAAATATTCTTTTGAATTTTTCGGAAAAGAAGCAACCCTTCGCTTTGATTTTAATAATATACTTAATCGCAAAGAGAATTATTCGTCAGCAAATGTAAGAGCTGACTATAATAGAAAAAAAATGAACGACGATGGTGATCTTGTAGATGATTATTTAACGGGAGTTGATTATTTATATGTTACTCCTGCCCCACTATTCAATATGTTTTGTACAATTGAAATCAAATTCTGATATTACGTGCTTATAGAAACGATGAAAAAAAAAGAGCCCGGTGCATACAGGGCCCTTTTGCATTATGAATAATAAAATTGTCTACTTAACGCAATAGGATCATTCTCTTAATAGTGTTGGAATTTTCTATGTTCATTTTATAAAAATAGACACCATCAGAAAGAGAGTTTCCATTTTCGTCTTTTCCATTCCACTCTACTGAATGCTCACCTACATTAAAATAGTCATCAGATATGGTTTTCATCTTTTGTCCGAGTATATTGAAAATCTCAATTTCAACATTTGCCGATTGTCTTAAATAGAATTTGATCTCAGTTTGTGAACTAAAAGGATTAGGAATATTATCCAGAATAATGGCATTTGCATCTTGATTTTCATCAACTGCGATCGCCAAGACCAGATCATCAGGCGTTCTAGGATTCACACCATATTCATCATAGCTATAATCAACACAACCTCTAATAATATCCCATTCCTGATCCAATTCAATTACTATTGGCGGGTCAAATTCGTCTAAATAAAAGAAACCATCATCAATCTGGGCAAGACCTGTGCCATCATCTACTAACCATTGCCCATAACTGTCAGGTACTTGAATAACAGTTACATCATTCAACTCAACCAAAACACCTTCATAAGGTTCTGCTGTTGCAGTTATCATCAACTCTCCACAATTAACAGGTGTAGCAGGAGGAATTGGATTCCCAGAACTTAAAAGAGTTACATTAAAATAAACACCCCCGTAACCGGAAATTTCAGTCATTCCATAATATTCAACAACAGTTCCCGTAATTTCTACTTCATCGCCAGGAACAAGTGTTGTATCTCCTGCCATATAAATAAGAATACCTTTCCAAGCATCACCTTCTGGCATTGAAATATAAAAGTTATCCTTATAACCTGTCCATTCTGGAGTATTTACAATTCCTGTAATTGTTACTTCTTGTCCCTCATAAGTTGATGGATATGTATTATCACCACCAGGAATAGTAGTATATTGGACATCATAAATCGTTGTTGCAGAAAGAGTTCCGACAAATAAAAATACAACTAAAAAGGTAATTAGTTTTTTCATTGATACCTCGATTCTTTTTTATTTTCCATACTTTCTTATTTTATTAAAACAAATGTCAAGCACTTTTTTTCTATCTTTCATACCCCCAAAAAATTCAGATACATGCAGCATTTTTCTCGAGATATAGAATATTATTTCTTTCTTATAACCCTCCCTTCTGCCATGACCATTTTGGGGAAGGCGCCAAATTGCAGCGGGTTTTTATCCCACACAACAAGACTGGCGAGCTTACCTGGTTCGACAGTACCCAGAATGTCATCTATATGAAGAATTTTTGCATTTTTATATGTGATGAGCGAGATCGCATCTTCCTCGGACATACCCTGTATCATGAAGAATTTCAAGCTGTCACGCAGCGCAATTGTGTGTATCACAGGATGGTCTGTCATCAATCCGTAAAATGCTTTGGATTGCATAAGAAGAAGTGTGTTCTGATAATATGCGTGCTTCAGCTCTACCTTGTATCCAACCGATCCAAGAGGTCCATAAACGACCGGGATATTATTCTTTGCAAGCTCATCAAAGATGTCTTTATGAAATACATCGCCGGTGTGTTCTGCGGTGCACTTGATCTTATATTTTTTTGCCAGATGGATGAGATACAGCACATCATCGTCTTTGTGGACATGAACTTTTGAAGTATATTCACCAGATAACAGAGTTAACAGCGCCTTGTCCTCTGGGGTAAATCCAAGTTCAAATTCTCGTTCGATAATCCTTTTATCCGTATCAAAATCCTTCTTGTTGATCTTCTTCTTTTTATATTTTGCCTTCAGTTCAATGATCTTTTTATCTTTTGTGACTTCGGCTTTCTCCTGTTTGATCAGCACTTCATCCAGCTTTTTTTCCAGCAGTGCATACACACCCATTCGGGTATTTGAGCGTTCACCTTTCCAATCCGTTGTAGAGCGCGGATTGAATCCAAGTGCCATCTTGAAACCATACGCTTTCATAAATGCATCATCACGATTTTTCCCGAAGTTTTTGATTATCATTGCCTGTCCGCCGATGAGGTTTCCGCTTCCGGGAACCACACAACTATAGAGCACACCGAAATCCACGGCATCTTTGAATGCACGGTCATCAAAATAGATACTGTCGATCGGGTTATCCAGCGGAAGTATCTGGTTGGTGATGTCATTGGTTTCGGATTCGGTCCATGGTTCACCTTCGCGGTCCATTCCAATATGAGAATGAGCATCTATAAAGGCAGGAGTGACCCATCCTTCAAAATCCGCCTTCATTTTTTTGTCTGAAATATCAATGATCTTTTTCCCTTCCACGACAATGTATTTATTCTCTACTTTACCCTTTCCATTAAAGAGTACATCCGCTTTAATAACTTTCTGCTTTGCCATTTGTTTTCCTTTCTTACTAAAGACATATTTATTTTTAAATCCATAAATTTCATAGCCACCAAGGCACAAAGTCACGAAGGAATAAAAAAGTTAAACAAGTTGAGATCATCTTCTTCGTACTTAATTAACAAACCTTCTAAAACCATTTTCAATTTTTGGAAAATTAAAGTTTATTAAGTGGCCAAATCACAAATCGTTAACCCTGTGAAATAGCAAAGCTAAATCTTCGATTTATTTAACAGGGCTAATCATTGTTCGACATTCAATACTCAGCACTATTTTGACGAAACACTTATGCTATCAAATAAGATTGCAGGCATTCTTCCACCCCAGCATGGGTGAAGTTTGTTCTCAATTGCGATGACTTTTTTCAATGTATCATATACATTTCCTGCAATCATAATGTCTTTTACACGACCTACAATCTCGCCTTTTTCGACGTATAAACCGGGACTGACACCAACCGAATAATCACCATTAGGAATATTTCCGCTATGAGCTCCCATGACACCATCGAGAATGATGCCTTTATCCATCATGGCAACAAGCTCTTCAAATGATTTCTCGCCGGGTTCAATTCGAGGATGCAGCAAGCGCGGAGTGGGTTTCATAGTAATAGTATCTCCACCCCACATTGAAGCTCGGTAACCATGACCAGTCGATTTTGCACCTAATTTTTGTGCGTAGTTCAGGTCATAAAAGAAATTTTTGAGTATGCCTTTTTCTATTATGTTCATCCTCTTTGTGGGAACTCCTTCGTCATCAAAACTGCGGGCTCCGGGCACCTCATCATCAAGGGCGTTATCGTAAAATGATATTGCTTCACTGATGATCTGCTTTCCGACGTCGTTTTTGATAGGCGAGATGTCTTCATAAATACTCTTTGCACTCGTTCCGCTATGTAGCCGCCAGAGGAGTGTGTACATGCTTCCCGGCATAAAAAGCACTTTCATTTTACCACCGGAAACCTCGCACACTTTTGAGGAATCGTTGTACAGCTTTACGAGGTTATCGAGAATATTACGTGAAACAGAAAACGGGATTTTTTCTTCATAAACACGCGAGATGCCAGCACCGCCACCAGGATAGACGAGACTGAGCCAGTAGCCCGACGAACCGATCTTTGACTGCACATCAGTGCCGTGATTATTCGTGATCCTCACATTCTGAATCTCTTTATATGCAACAACTTCAATCTCCGCATCAGTGTTCTTGAGAAATACATCGGCAATGCGTTGGCAATTCTCGACCATGGAGGAAGATGTCACTTCTTCAAGATGTTCATTGTATGTTTTAAGAAAGGGAAGATCGGATGTATGAGGAAAATCATACAGTGCCTGTACTCCGCCTTTGAGTGAGTCAAGTGCATTCTGCAAGAATTCTTCTCTGTTGATAAGATTTTTTGTATAGGAGAAACCAAGTTTTCCATTTTTGATAATACGCAATGCCATTCCCGAATGAAACTGGCTTTCGATGTCATGGAGTTCACCCTTTTGAAACATTACTTCAGATGAGGTCGGATCACAATAATATATTTCTGCCTGATCGCAGACTTTTCGAGCCATTTCTAATAATTTTTCCATTAGATACCTCCTAACACGACATTTTTCATAAGAATGTGTGGGGCACCATGACATGAGCGAATGTTGGTTTGCCCTTTGCCACATCCTCCGGTTTTGGAAAGCTTCAGATCATTTCCGACTGCTGTGATATCCTGAAGGGTTTGATAGAGATTACCGGAAATATTGATGTCACGTATCATTTGATCTTTCTTTCCATTCTTCACAACATAACCGTATTGAGCCCCGAATGTGAAGTTTTCACCTGAGGTCTGTCCACCCTTTGGATCAAGGATGTAGAGACCGTCACCAAGCTCTGCCAGGAGCTGTTCGAGGGTTTTCTCTCGAGGTTCAATATAGATCGTCCCCATGCGTATAATAGGAGCATAGCGATAATCTTCCGCAACGCAGTGCCCCGATATTTGCTCACCAAACTCATGGGCTGTTCTGCGCGAATGCAGTCTTCCGGTAAGCACACCGTTAGTTAAAAGTTTAACTTCACGGACAGCCACACCTTCGTCATCATACCTGTAGAACCCAAGCTGATTCGGCATAGTTGCATTATCAATGATTGAGAGTACATCATTGCCGAGTTTGTTGCCGATCTGCATTTTTTTTCTCATAGCAGGAAGAGATTCCACAATATCTGCTTCGGAGAAATGCCCGAAAGCTTCATGAGCGAATACTCCGGCAAGACCCTGGTTTAGAATACAATTGTAAGCACCGGCTTTGACAGGTTCAGCTTTAAGAAGCTCGATAGCTATCTGTGTTCTTTGTTCAAATTTATCATCAAGCTCTCTGATAGTATAAAAACCATCACTCCCACCAGCACCTATGCGTACATTCTGAGTCAGGTTTCCATCTTTACTGATAATGCTTCCACCTATACCGGTCGTGATAAGATCTTCATGAATTTCTGCCCCTTCTGAAGACATGAAATATTTTTCACGGGTTACTTCAAAATACCTGGTATTCGTCATCGCGATCTTGTCATGAGCAAGGGGAATATCATTGTAATGCCGAAGCAATTGAAGCTTTTCTTCGATAGAAATACCACGAGGATCTTCTTTCAAAGTTGGAATAAACGTATCCTTAATAATTGGTACTTTCGCGAGTGTGATCGGTTTCTCTATATTGCTTCCAAGAAGAATTGCATTCTCTTGTGCAGTTTTCAATGCCTTTTCAGCGTCTTCTTCCTTTGTGAAAGAAACAGAGGTGAATCCGCCATTCTTCAGTACACGGATTACATATCCGTCTGTGGTAGTTGACCCGATGTTGGAGAGTTCTTTACCATCAAGTGTAATGAATGTATCCTTTTTGATTTCATAACGGATGTCTGCATAATCAGCATCTGCTTTATTTAAAATCTGTTTTAGCTTGAGCAGCATATAACCTCCTGTATATTTTTCTGTAATGTACAATAAATCATTAAATTAAGTCAATTTTTTATATTTAAAATTATCACACCCAATAAATCATTTAGGATTTAGGGATTTCCATTATATTGATAATCTCTTTTATTTATTGCATGTCTTTGTTGCGTGGCTTTGCGAAAGCTGTGGGTCTTTCGCAAAGTTAATTTTGAACACACCAAATTTGCGAAAGGCAGTATATGATAAAAAAACACAACTTTGCGAAAGGAAGGACTTGTCCGCCCACTGGCGGAAACTTTCGCAAAGATCAGTCGTGAGATATGGAATCAGCCATGATCTTTTCTTCGGCTTTTTTAATATGATCCACTGTAAAGAAATGAGCAATAATTCCCGAAATACAGTAAGCGATAGTTATACCGATGAAAGCGCCTTGGATCTGAAGTATCTGCGAACCGAAATAAGCAAGAGGAATATAGAGCACAAACATCTGAACTGTGACCAAACCCGCTGCATGAAATGGCTTTTGTAAGACATTAAGCGATACATTGCACAGAAGCAGTACGCCCTGCAAACCATACCCCAAGGGAACAATTGAAAGATATTTTATGATCGTTTCAACAACCAAAGGGTCTTTGTTGAAAATGCCGGCAATAGGTCTGGCAAAAATAAAGAGAATAATAAAGATTCCGAATCCCCAAACAAGAGAGAATAATTCAGCCAGGCGAAATCCTCTTATTACGCGGTCAAATAATTTTGCACCCAGGTTCTGCCCGATAAAAGGTCCGAATACAGAAGAAAGAGCACGTATAACAGCCAACGCGAAGAACTCAATTCTTGATGCAACGCCAAAACCTGCAACTGCTTTTGGTCCATATACTGAGATGATCCTTGTCATAACCCCGACTGAAACAGGTAGGATCATTCGAGCTCCTGCGATGGGAATACCGATAAACAGAATGGATTTCCATGATGCAAATATTTCCCGAAAAGGAGTCCGCTCAAATGTGACCATTCTATCTCTGTGAACCAGCACCCATGTAGCTGCAACAGATGAACTGAAACGAGCAATAACAGTTGAGATCGCAGCACCTCGGA
>JAVCDK010000139.1 GCA_030765865.1 Candidatus Celaenobacter antarcticus
TATATAAATTATTTTCTCTGTATTATGTCAACAATTTAAACGAGCTGCGAGGATTCACAGTTGCTTAGAAATCTTATGAAAACAACGACCTTTGCGAAGGTTTACAACCGTTCGCAAGGTCTGAATATATAAAAAAAGGGACTGAAAATTTTCAGCCCCTACTATATTTTCTCTTTACCAAGCCCCAGTTTACCAAGGCGTAATGTAATGAAGACTGGTTTAGTGAAGCTTCGTTGCCTATCTCATCAAAATAAGTTTCTTCGTTTCTGCTGTTTTTCCATTAACCATTAATTTATAGAAATACATTCCTGATTCAAGCACTTTCCCACTTTCATCTTTGCCGTCCCATTGGATTGTTTTAGATAAAGCAAATCCCGAATAAAGAGATCTCACAAGCTGTCCTTTGATGTTATAGACATTCAAATCTACCCTGGCTGTTTCAGGAAGATTAAAGGAAATTCTTGTTGAAGATACGAGCGGATTCGGCTCATTCTGTAAAAGTCCAAATCTTTCGGGGGCTGGTACTAAGTTATTTCCAGAGTTGCTATTATGCGGAATCGTAAGTATTGCTACTCTATCATAATGATTAATAACCCCGCTGTAGTCAATCGATTCTAACCAATAATAATACGTATCTCCTATTTCGGGATTTTCTATTGTATCTTCGTAAATATAAGATTGTTGCTGCGTAGTCGTGCCATGTCCTTCAAGAAATTCTGATATCTTCTCTGATGTGGTAAAATTTTCTTCAGAACTTCTATAAACGAACCATCCCATGTTGTCTGTTTCGGATTGAGTAGTCCAGTACAAAGTTGGTGTGTTTTCTATGAATTGAGCTGTGAAGGTGGAAAGGGTGACAGGGAGGGTCGGATCAGGATTATCTATTAAACGGGGGTAGTTATAACCGATTCTTTCCCAAACCGCTGCACTCCAACCCCAGCCGGTAAGACTTTCGGTTTTCATCTGTTCTGTAGTTTTTGCAGTTGCTCCGTTTCCATCGGTTTGTTTAGAAACTCCTTCATCGAAAAAGTTGTCGGTTGCAGTTCCACCCCCAAAAGAGCCTATAAAACCTTTATTTTCTGGATCATCTGTATCAGTATAATACACTGAACCTGTGCAATAGGACTTTGTGATCGCAGCTCCACTATACAACATGTACCCCGTAAATGAGCCTGCATATTCTGAACTACCTGAGCTTCGGGTTACATTACCTCTTGAATAGCAATCAGAAACAGTGCCCTCCACCATTCCTATAAATCCTCCGAGATTATCCGTACCACTTACATTGCCATAGGAATAGGAATTTGTAACTGTTGCGCCCGACCATACTTGACCTACAAAACCTCCAGCGTGCGTCGAACCGGTTACATTACCTGTGCTGTAGCAATTATTTATGGTAATCGTTTGAGTAATACCACAGAAGCCACCGGCATACTGGCCGGTTGCGGTTACATTACCAGTGGCATAAGAATTACTTACACTTCCGGAAGACATAGGTATACCAAAAAGTCCACCAACATATCCTGCTCCGCTTACCGTACAGGAGCTGTTGCTGTTTGTTAGAGTCGAACCATTTAACTCGCCAATCAAACCTCCAACTTTATCGCTGCTTGTAGTAACAGTGCCCGTGGAGGAACAATTGCTGATGTTACTATAAAGGGCCCTCCCCACCAAACCACCAGTATAATCTCCCCCTGTAATATTCACATTTGTTAAGGCTATGTTTTGCAAAGTAGCACCTTTAGTAAATCCAAACAAAGCTGCAGAAACAGCACGATTAATATACAAACCATTGATGGTATGGTTTAGACCATTATAAGAACCAGTAAAAGAGTTCGCAAATTCAAAACCAATAGGAGTCCAGCCTGCACCTGCAACATCAACCCAACTGCTTGTAGCAGAGGCATCGATATTTTCAACTTGGATGAAATACTTACCCCAGTCAGCCGAAGTGTCTTGTAATTCCTGCAAATCAACCAGGCAGTCTATTATATATGGGTTGGCTTCAATTCCGCCACCACCACTATAACCAACTGCCATCAGGCTTGTGCTAAATGCCAATAACATTATCAGCATAAATCCGAGAACTAAATTTTTCTTTTTCATTTTTTTTCCTTTTTTCTTCATTTTCCTTTCGATTAAAGCAAAAACAACATAGTAGTAGTGACCAGCGTTAAAAATATAATCAGAAAACTGCTGTTTAAATTTTTCTAATAGGGAGAAGATACGTGCATCAATAAAGCCAACAGTGAAGTCGAATTTTCAACGACAAAAATAATTGGAAGACATAATATCTTGAGTGCGATTTAATTTCGTCTTTCATAGTATGTCAATATATTAATATATCATTTGAGTATAGTAAGTTTTGATAGATATAAAAAAGGGCTGAACATGTTCAGCCCCTACTATATTTTTCTCTTTACCAAGCCCCAGCTTGGTAAAGCATCATATTTATTTCATCAATATAAGCTTCTTCGTTTCTGCGACTTTGCCATCCACAATCATGTTATAAAAATACACTCCATTCTCAAGCTCTTTACCGCTCTCATCTTTCCCATCCCACATGACTGTATGCTTGGATGTGACACCGGAATAAAGAGTCTTTACGAGTTGTCCCTTGATGTTGTAGACATTTAAATCAACCATTGCTGACTCGGTGAGATTAAATGCAATACGTGTAAAATGTATTACTGGATTCGGCTCATTCTGTAAAAGTCCAAATCTTTCGGGAACTGGTACTAAATTATTTCCAGAGTTGCTATTATGCGGAATCGTAAGTATTGCTACTCTATCATAATGATTAACAGTCCCGCTGTAATCAATTGATTCTAACCAGTAATAATACGTGTCTCCGACTTCCGGATTCTGTATTCTGTCTTCATATATATACGATTGCTGTTGCGTAGTCGTGCCATGCCCATTGATAAATTCCGATATCTTCTCTGATGTAGTAAAATCTTCTTCAGAATTTCTATAAACGAACCATCCCATATTATCCGTTTCGGATTGAGTTTCCCAGTACAAGGTTGGTGTATTTTCTATAAATTGAGCAGTGAAAGTGGACAGTACAACAGAAAGACTTCCAACATTATCCCACCATTCATAAGCACCGATATCTAAAGTTCCATTTCGTCCAGCACCACGTTGGTCTGTTGTAGGTATAGCAACTGGATGATCACCTTGAACATTTGTTCCCGCATCAATAGCTACACTGCCGTCGGTCGTTCTAAGTGTTTTTGTTCCATTGAGTGTAGAGTTATCATTAAGAGTGGTGCTGAGATTATAATCTCCAACACCTACTATACAACCGTTTGTTCCATTAACAAAATCAGAACCATTCTGGGTTTCTACGATGTTATAACCATTGTTGTATACAGTTCCGTCATCAATATAAAAATCAGGCGTGTAGTCTTCTTCTGCAGAATTATTGGCAATAATAGTGTTTTTGATATAGAGATGAGTAGTACTACTACTCCCCGTGAGATAAATACCACCACCATGTGCATTGGGTGCACTGTTGTTAGCAAATGTGCAGTTGGTTATGAATAGCGGGTTACCATGTGAATATGCTGCATACAAACCACCGCCTTCATAAGCATTAAATTCCCAACCCGCAAGATTTCCGCTGACTGTGCAATTGGTCATGGTTAAGATTGCTTGTCCTTTGTAGATACCGCCGCCACGCTGCGAACTATAATTTCCGCTGACTGTGCAATTGGTCATGGTTAAGGTTGCCCCATTGAAGATACCGCCGCCAGATGTAAAAGAATAATTTCCGCTGACTGTGCAATTTGTCATGGTTAAGGTTCCTGCATTGTAGATACCGCCGCCATATTTAGCAATTGAACCGGAGATTGTAACTGTATCAAGACTGAGAGTTCCCGCCTCTAAAAATATCCCGCCGCCACTCCAATAAGTATTACCATAAATATCCCCACCTTTAATGGTCATGTTGGAGAAATTAAAGGTTTGGCTGGTAGCGTTAATATTGAAAACACGGAATCTAGAAGGATCAACCCAACCCTGAATTGGCACCTGAACTGTAACATTATTTCCGGTAGCATTGTTATAACCGTTTATGGTCATCCCTTTAGTATTAGTAATAATAGAAAGTTCCGACTCAATAATTATCTCATCACTGCCGGTAATATTGAATGTAATGGTTCCGCCATCGCTGACGTCGGCAATTGCCTGTCGAAGCGTTCCTGCTCCTGAATTTGCAGTACTCGTTACAATTTGGTTGGCAGCCATCAGGCTTGTGCTGAATGCCAATAACATCATCAGCATAAATCCGAGAACTAAACTAAATTTTTTCATTTCTTTCTCCCTTGTCACGCTGTAGTTCCGCAAGTGGGCGGACGAAAGCGGATTTTATATTTTTTTTATTAAATATTTCCTTTTTTAGCTTCAACAAGATGTATATTTACAATTTCGCCACATGCACTCGTCTTTTTTTGTTTTTTATTCTTATTTGGTCAAGAAAAATTTTACTGCCTATTTTTCTCCAACCTTGCAGTCGCGAGTCGATAAAAAAATGAGATATTGATCCGTGAAAATCCGTGAGCTATTACATATAAGAATAGAATACAGATCCGACCGGTGGGCGTACAAGTTACACACTGATGGAGCTGATTAACACTGATTCAGAAAAGAATAAAAAATGAAATAAAATATTGATTCGTGATGATCCGTGAAAATCCGTGAGCTATTATATATTACACCGACCGTTGCGAAGGTTTGCAACCGTTCGCAAGGTCTGAATATATAAAAAAAGGGCTGAACATGTTCAGCCCCTATATTTTCTCTTTACCAAGCCCCATTGATGAGGAATCCTAAGCGTAGCAAGAATTCCTGACCAACAAGGTCTCGATTCCTCGTCGTCTCGATGAACCCGGGGCTCCTTAGGAGTCGAATTATCTCATCAAAATAAGCTTCTTTATTTCTTCTGTTTTTCCATTCACGATCAGGTTATAAAAATACACTCCGGGTGTGAGAGTTTTTCCGTTGCCGTCTTTCCCATTCCAATCCAGAGTTTTGGATAAAGCAACTCCCGAATAAAGTGATTTCACAAGCTGCCCTTTGAGGTTGTATATATTCAACACTACTTTTGCTGTTTCAGGAAGATTAAAGGAAATCTTTGTGCTCTCAATAAATGGATTGGGATTGTTCTGGAATAGTCCATATCGCACTGGTTCAGGTATTAAACCACTACCCGGATCATCATGGTCAGGTATGGTAAGAACAGCTACTTTGTCATAATGGTTTATCTGTCCGCTGTAATCTATGCTTTCCAACCAATAATAAAAGGTATCCCCTGCTTGTGGATTCTGTATATTATCTTCATGCAGATATAAGTGCTGTTGTGAGGTTGTACCATGACCTTCAATAAATTCCGATATCTTCTCTGAAGTAGTAAAATCATTCTCATCACCTCGATAGACGAACCAGCCCATGTTGTCCGTTTCGGATTCCGTTGTCCAATACAAAGTTGGTGTGTTTTCTATTAATTGAGCGGTGAAAGATGAAAGTTCGATTGGGAGTGTGCCGGGTGATCCCTGCCATTCATAAGCACCGATATCCTTTATGCCATTATAAACTGCTGCTCCTCGTTGATCGGCATCGGAACCAGTGCCGTCATCAACACCTATACTGCTGCCAATTATGTACGTTAATGTCCCTGTTCCGTGTGGGTTGTTGTTCATGGCAAGCTCGGAATCGAGCCATAATGTTTGTTTTGCAAAAATGGAACCTCCACGTGTCCAGCTGGTAAAGTTTATACCTGCATCTCCATACTTTGTATTATATAAAATGTCAGTATCTGAATTGAAACCTCCGGTAGCATTGGCTGCAACATTTGAATTTTCAACTATATTGTAACCCTGATCAGTTAACGTTCCTGAATAATAATAGTAATCCTCTCCGCTTATTCTAGTATTATTTGCTATTATTGTATTTTGAATGGTAAGATCATCTGTTCCCTCAGAACAGAGATAAAGACCACCACCATTTGCACAAGACATGTTTTCACAGATAGTTGCATTAGTAATACTTACACTACTTACGTATATCGCGATCCCACCACCATCATTTCCAAGACATGTATTTCCACTGATAGTTGTATTTTCAATATTTGCAATACTTTCATATATAAGCATTCCACCAATATCACCATCGTTTTCGCCACTTTTAATAGAAGTATTTCCACTAATAGTTGTGTTTGAAATATTTGCAGAACCTCCAAATATTGTAATTCCACCAGCAAAATGGGAATCATTTCCCTCAACAGTTGTGTTTTCAAGGGTCAATGTACCACCCTCATTATAAATTCCACCACTTTGATAACCAGAGGAATTATTCTCTACGATCGTGTTTTCAAGGGTCAAATTACCACCGTTATTAGAAATTCCACCACCACCGCCCATGATATAATTTGCTTGATTATTTTTAATTATAGATTGTGAAATCATTACAGTTGCTGATCCATAAATGCCAACTCCACCACCAAAAGCTGCCTTTGATCCTGAAATAGTACAATTTGCCAGATTAACAGTACCATTTTCAATATAAACACCACCACCACATGATTCACCGTAATAGTTTTCTTCATCAGGCACACCACCTTTGATCGTCATATTTTGAATTGTAATATTATTTTCGCTGGCATTGATACGAAAAATACGGTAAAGTGAGGTTTCCTGATCCTGCACCTGAATTGTAACATCTGTTCCGTCATCATTTCCATCGATGGAAACCGCATCCGTAATTATCGGAAGTGCTGCAGAAATCGTAACGGATGAACCTGAATTTAAGTTGAATTCTATTGTGTCATCAGCTTCTGTACTTGTATTGGATTGCGTAATTGCCCAACTTAGGCTTCCTTCAGTTGTACCAGCTCCATCATCGGTAATTTCTGTAACAGTAAATGTGGTAGGATGATAATCTTCACCGCCATCAGTTATTGTCCAGTTATCATTTGAAATTATATTTGCTCGGGCAGTTGCGGCTGTGTCGTAACTGTATTTACTGTTTCCTCCGCTAAAAGTTACATTATCAGACAATTCTAATGCATCCCACCCAATCAGCAGAGCATTATAATTTGCTGTAGAAAGTGTGACATCACAAAACATATCTTCCATATCTGTTACATTACTTACGTTCCAACTTCCAATATTCTGATTAAAAACAGAAGCATCATAAAACATACCTTCCATATTTGTTACTTTACTTACATCCCAACCGCCAATATCCTGTTTAAAAGCAGAAGCTTCACGAAACATACCAACCATAATTGTTACTTTACTTACATCCCAACCGCCAATATCCTGGTTAAAAGCAGAAGCTCCATAAAACATACAAGCCATAACTGTTACATTACCTACATTCCAACCTCCAATATCCTGGTTAAAAGCAGGCGTAGCCTTAAACACAGTAAACATATTAGCCATATTTGTTACACTACTTACATCCCAACCTCCAATATTCTGATTGAAGGCAATTGCCTGATCAAACATTCCCCCCATATTTGTAACATTACTTACATCCCAACTACCAATGTTCTGATTGAAAGCACTTGTACTACTAAACATTTGATACATATTTGTTACACTACTTACATTCCAAACCCCAATGTCCTGATTAAAGTCAGTTGCATTTTGAAACATAACACTCATATCTGTTACATTACTTACATCCCAGCTGTTAAGGCTTGAAATACTAGCCATACTGATATTGGTAAATGCAAATGACAGATCGTTAATCGTGGTAGGAAGCGTTGTAGGAACTTCTGTGAGATTTGTGCTGCCATTAAATGCGCCCGATAAACTTGTGAGCCCGATAGAGCCAAAACTGACAACTTTGACAAGCTTAAGGACATTATCGTAATAGTCTGAGCCATTTCCAAATTGAGTAAGTGTTCCGCTAATACTTACTGAATATGTTCCTTCTAATGCATAAGTATGGCTCATATCTCCTGTTGTAGTATAAGCATTTATAGAGCCCCCATCTCCCCAATCTATTGTAACATCAACAGTTCCATACAACGGCAGTGTAATAGTTGTTCCTGTGTAAAGGTTTGTGTTGAATTGAAGGATCATAGAATTATCAACTCCATCTGTCCATTCATAAGCTCCCATATCAATCGTCGTATTCTGAATACGTGTCTGTCCACGGATGTCGCTAGTTTCTGTATTATAGCTATTCAGACCGGTATTTACTGCAGGCGAAATTTCCAATAGTTTGAAGAAATCGCTTGCTGTATTTATAAATTCTGGGTCGTCAGTAATGTTATTATTAACCGCTGTAAAAGTTGTAGAACTTATTACAACATCATTGTCCTGGTTTGAATAGCAGGAATAATTTAGTGTGGTAGTTCCTCCGGCAGATGCATAAATCTGATTTCCGGTTGTTGCATTGTTTCCCCAAATGATGCAATTATTGAATGTCGGGTCGCAGTCATGATAATTATTCATCCCTCCACCGTAACCAGTTGCTAAATTCATAGCAATGGTTGTGTTTGTATATGTTGGAGAAGAAAATTTATTTTCTGTTCCTGCTCCATTTTGAGTCTTATTTCCATAAATCAAACAGTTTGTTACAAACGGAGCTGCATTATAATTATAAAGTCCACCTCCATATGTACCACCATTTGCTGTTAAAGTAATATTTATTAGTGAAGGTGATGCTATATTATTAAAAATTCCCGAACCTCTGTCGTGAGGATCCGTACCATTCGCATTTCCGCCTTTTACTGTAAACCCATTCAATACACTTGCTGAAGTTAAAGCATCCAGATTGTAAATTACATGATAACAGTTTTCCGAATAATTTGCTAGATCCAGCGTTAGCCCAGTTCCACTTACAACATCATCTCCGTTCAAATCTCCGCTGAGTATGGTTTCGTTTGCTTCTCCAACTCCGTAATTTATTCTTTCATTAATAGAGGTTTCTGTTCCGGCAAAACCACCATAGATTTCAACTCCTTCCTTGAGCCTGAAATGGTAATAACGTGAATCACCACCCAATTCATAATCATAACTTGGATAGTATGTTCCCTTTGCTACCCATATCTGGTTACCTGAAGCTGCAGCATCAAGAGCCGATTGCAGAGAAATGTATGCATCGGTCCATGAAACCCCTGTATCACCTCCTGATGCACTGTTATCCACAAAAATTGTTTCTGCACTAATGCTACTCATATTCAAGAATAACATCATCACGATAAACCAAAATATAATTCTACTTTTTTTCATTTCTTCTCCTTTTTCGAGAGCCTTTTTTTCTATTTCAATAGAAAATTATCATATTTAATTAACCTACTCGGTAATCCATGATTCATGAGAATGTATAATCTTCCATCCGCCTTGTTCTTTTTTCCATATCAGAGTATAAACGTGTTTGGACTTAATATTTTCATCACTTTTCAATCGCATTTCCGTCTTTTCTTGACTGGTCATTAGAACTAATGTTGGAGTTAATTCAGAAATTTGTAATTCGAGTGGTTCAACATGCTGATTTTCTCTTAGCGAAAAATAATGTTGTATTGAATCTATAAATTCACCTCTATTAGCATAAAAATCTGTACTAACGCATGCTGATAAAAACTCATCTTTGCTATAAATTTCAGACCATGCAAGTGAATCCAAGTTGTTTAAGGCAGAGATTAATTGATTGAATTGCTCTTTTACTTCATTTTTAATCATTTCTTTTTCCTTTTCTGTATAGTTTTGTTGTAGCTTTTGGCAACCAAAAATAAGAATTAAGAAGATAATAAATACATTCCGATAATTTTTTTTCATCATCGTTTCCTTACTTTTTTCATTTTTTCCTCTTTTAACGATCCGTTTTTTTTCTTTCACCTTATAAAATAAATCAGAAAGTTAACACATTGAGCGTTAAATACACTAAAATAAAAATCTATATCTGAAGCACGAGTCGGTCACAAAGGGAACGACTCGGGATGGTCGCTCATTATCAACCCGACTCTTTATTATTTTGTATTTTCCGTTTATTTCGTGATTTATCACCTCATTAAAATAAGTTTCTTCGTTTCTTCAGTATTTCCATTCACCAATAATTTATATAGATACACTCCGGGTTTTAGTTCATTCCCGTTGCTGTCTTTGCCGTTCCAATATATACTCGCTGCTTCATCTGGTTGTGTCATAACCGAAGGAAGTATTCTCACTAATTCACCCTTCAAATTATAAACAGATACTGAAATCATACTTGATGTATCCAATGTGAACTGGAATTGCGTGCTGCCAACTACTGGATTCGGCACATTCTTGAAATTATACACAATGGGCGGTTCATTATTGGGAGGATTCACAGAGGGATCCGGAATAGTAATCTGAGCTATCTGATCATACACGTTAGCTATTCCACTATAATCCATGCTCTCAAGCCAATAATAATAAGTTTGACCAATTGTGAGATTTTCTGCATCTTCGAAATTATAATAATTCGGTTCTGTGGTTGTGCCATTACCGGGAATCATTTTTTCTGTGAGCATTTCTGAGGATGAGAATTCTTCTTCAGAATTTCTATAAACAAACCAACCCATATTATCTGTTTCTGATTGGGTTTCCCAGTACAAGGTTGGTATATTTTCTATGAACTGTGCTGTGAAAGTGGAAAGAGTGACAGGGAGGGTTGGATCAGGATTATCAATGAGGCGGGGATAGTTATTTCCAATTCTTTCCCAGATAGATGTACTCCAACCCCAATCTAAAATTGTATTTCCTGGAGTAATACCTTTCATTTCATCGGTAGTTTTTCCGGTACCACCTTCACTGCTACCTTGACCAGAGGTTACCGTATTCCAGAACGAGTTGATTACATTGGTAAATGGATCTGCGGCACTATTTTCGCCTACCAGACCGCCAGTGTATGTAGTTCCGGTGACACTGCCAACGCTGTAGCAGTTGGTAATTGCACCGTAGTTATCTCCTACCAATCCGCCAATATAATAATAACCTTCGACACTACCGGTGGCATATGAATTGCTGATAGCACCGGAGTTAGCTCCAACCAATCCGCCGGCATAAGAATTTTCTGAGGGAGAATTGTCCATTACACTGCCGGTAGCGTAACAGTTGCTGAAATCATCATAATAAGATTCCCCACACAGACCACCGACCCAACCATCAGTACTGTTGACATTGCCGGTAGCATAGCAATTATTGTAGGAGCATTCATCACTGAACCCTACAAAACCACCGACATCACACTCTCCATCCACGGTAACAGCAGCATGGGAGTTAGTGATAGAGGAATATTCATTATCACCGATAAAACCGCCAAGGTAGTAGATGCCTGTTCCGGCGGCTGTGACTGTTCCTGAAGTGTAAGAATCACTGATGGTGCTACTCACATTATATCCCACCAATCCACCAACATCCCATGCTTCGTTTGCTCCGGTGATTGTTCCGGTAACATAGGAATTGCTGATCGTTGAAGCAGTATTCATGCCTACCAAACCACCGACTTCATCGTTGCCGGTGATAGTAACACTTTCCAGTTTTATATTAGTGAACGTGGCACCATTCGTATATCCAAACATTCCTTGATAATTCGCAGCACGATTAATATACAAACCACTGATGAGATATCCATTGCCGTCGAATCCACCGGTGAATTTGGTGGTGTTGTTTCCAATGGGTGACCAGCCTCCATCGGACCAGCCGGAGGTTGCCGAAGCATCAATATCGAATGTTTGGATGTAATACTTATTCCATTGGTCGCTATTTGCAGCAATCCAGTAAAGATTGTTCAAAGTCTCGATTTTATAGGGATCTCCGATTGATCCATCTCCGTCAGATGGTGGAGTAGCGGTTTGAGCAAACATACTTCCTGAAATGAAGCAAAACAGACAAAGCATAGAAACAAAAGTAATTTTTTTCATGGTTTCTCCTTCCAAATTTTAATTTTTATTTCAAATCCAATATTTCTACCTTCAATATTAAGAAAAATGAGACGAACTATTTTGGTTCTATTCTCCTTTTGTAGTGTAATATCGACTAAGAAAATGAGCTTCTTTCCAGCTTTTCTAACAATGACTGTTTGATTTTCTGTACTGTTGGTATTTTAATTTCTTTGAATGTCAAGAAAATCAAAATATTAATATAAAGGGCTGAAAATGTTCAGCCCCTACTATATTTTCTCTTTACCAAGCCCCAGTTTGCCAAGGCGTAATGTAATGAAGACTGGTTTAGTGAAGCTTCGTTGCCTATCTCATCAAAATCAGCTTCTTCGTTTCTTCTGTTTTTCCATTAACCATTAATTTATAGAAATACACTCCATTCTCAAGCTCCTTACCGCTCTCGTCTTTCCCATCCCACATAATTGTATGCTTTGAGGTGACACCGGAATAAAGAGTTTTCACACGTTGCCCTTTGAGATTATAAATATTTAAATCAACCATTGCTGTTTCAGTAAGATTGAATGCAATCCTCGTTGAAGTTAATAAAGGATTTGGCTCGTTCTGGAATAGTCCATATCGCACTGGCTCAGGTATTAAACCACTACCCGGATCATATTGTTCAGGAATTGTAAGCACTGCCACTTTATCATAATGATTTACCATTCCGCTGAAATCAATGCTCTCCAACCAGTAATAATACGTGTCTCCTATTTCGGGATTTTCTATTGTATCCTCATAAATATAAGATTGTTGCTGCGTAGTTGTGCCATGTCCTTCAAGAAATTCCGACACCTTTTCTGATGTAGTAAAATCTTCTTCTATATTTCTATATACAAACCAGCCCATGTTGTCCGTCTCCGATTGGGTTATCCAGTATAAAGTTGGTGTATTATTTAAGTATTGTGCAGTAAAGTTGGAAAGTTCGACTGGGAGGGTTGGGTCTGGAATTTCTCTCAGTCTGGGATAATTGTAACCAATCATTTCCCAGATAGTCTCAAAATTCCAACCTGCATTAGTAAAGGTAGACTGAGTTTTCATTTCAGATGTCGTTTTGCCGATCCCTCCGTAACTTGATGTTTGTCCGGAAGTTATTGTATCCCAAAAACCATCTCCGTCTTCCTGAATAGGATCTCCCATTCCAACCAGACCCCCCACGCCAGAAGTGCCGTTTACACTGCCTGTACTGTAGTTATTATTTAATCCGCCCCAATAATTATATCCGAGCAAGCCGCCAATACAATCATTACCGTTGACACTGCCGGTACTATAGTTGTTGTTCATTACACCATTACTGTTTAGTCCTACAATACCACCGACTCTATCTGTTCCTGAAACACTGCCTGTGCTGTAGCATTTGTTCAAAGATCCCCCATTAAGTTTTCCACCCATGCCACCGACATGAACTGTACCCGAAACATTGCAAGTGCAAAAGCAGTTTCTCACAGTTGAAAACTCAAAATCCCCCCCCAATACCGCCAGTACATTGGCCTCCGCTAATACTTCCAGTTACGGAGCATTTTGTCACAGTGGAATTTTGAATCTGTCCTGCCAAACCACCAATATCAGACAATCCAGTAATATCCATATTCGTAAGATTAAGATTTTCTACAGTAGCATTAACCAGGAGGCGAAAAAATCCCTGTTGAAACGTACCAGGACGATTTATTGTAAGCTCGTCAATGGTATAATCATCTCCATTGTATGAGCCTTCAAAAGCCCCTGATCCTCCTATGCAAATCCACCCACCAGCGGACCATAGAGAAGTGACCGAAGCATCAATGTTTGCTGTTTGAATGTAATATTTGTCAAGCTCGTTAGTTGTTTGAGAAAGCCAATATAAATTATTCAGGTTGGCAATTTGATACGGATCGCCTGAAGTACCGAATCCCATAGGTTGAAATACCCCATTGATCCAGGTCAGACTACCGACAAAAGAGCCGTTATAGGAATGAGTGCTATTGTCTGTAATCGTTGTACCACTCCCTTCATTCATCCGATAATAGGCCAACAGACCACTTTCGGAACCACTCAGTTCTACATTCATCTTGGCCTGGATCTGTTCTTGCGTTCGCGCTACATTCCACACACGCAGTTCGTCAATTTTACCATCGAAATAATTATTGCCCCATTTCCCAATATAAAAAGTATTGGAAATCGTATCTAAACTCCTTAGCTGATCAGTTTTCGGATTTCCGTTTGCATAAAGCTTCACATTCGTTCCATCATAAACCAATGCAAAATGGATCCAGATGTTTTTACTCCCGGGTATTAAAACATCAAAGTCCTGGCCCCACAACTGAACTACCCACCTGTTATCAATGTCGTTGTGCGTTCTCAGCGTGAATTCACCCAAAATTGAACCCGGTTCACCAAATTGCCATACACCACCGTTATCAAATGATCGTGTATAGACCCAAGCTTCAATGGTGCGTGGATTAGCTCCGGTAACCACAACAGCACCACAGTTTACATATTGGGTACTTCCACTGAAATCCAGCCCATAGTCCTGAGCCATAAGACTCACTGAAAGAAAAAGAAAAACGACAAAATAAGCGATACTTTTCATCTATTCCTCCAAATATTTTTATAAATTTCTTGGTTAGAAGTGTTCGATGCATCAGTATTAGGAATCTTATTATAATGTTTATTATACTTTGTGTTATCTTCCGCAATCCAATGCAGATTCCCTAAAGTAGTAATTTCATATGGATTGCGGCTTGAGTCATCACCGATTAATGATGATGTGTTTGTTTCTACCGATATTTTTGTGCTTAACATCTTCTTGTTCATTTTTTATGCCTCCCAACAAGAATATTACTAATTAAGACTTGCATCAAGGTATATAAAAACATAATTGAATTTGGTGTATTCATTTTTTATATCTATCAAGATCATGTCAAGAAAACCTACCTGCGTTATACATCCTCCTTCATTATATTTCGACAGGGTAAAATTTTTTGATAAATCCAGCTTCGTTTCATTTCAGCCTTCTTCATCGCTGTTGATTAGTCTCGACAAATAAAAAAGGGGCTGAAAATTTTCAGCCCCAATATTCATACTTTTTTATACTATTTAATTAATTATATAAAGAAATCCCTCGGAAGTATTCATTACTTAAATTCAATGATCTCTGGGGGATTTACCCCGAATCCCGGCAAGTTCAAATCGGGTTTCCCTGAAAGCGCGAGAGAAATTTTCTTTCTTCCATCAAGATCGGGATAATAGGTTATCTTAAGCTGCACTGTTTTGAACACAAGATCATCGTTCCTCATACGCACACCCGCACCGATAGCTGTATATGTTTTATCATGCAATATTTTGCTGTGCACCTCTCCGATAAAACCAATATCCAAAAATCCAAATAATGCAAAACGAAATCCAATAAGATCCCACGGCGTATATGTTACGCTTTCAAAATTTATTACCAGCCGCTGCTGTCCGCTAGCTTTGGTGTCATTAAATCCCCTCACATTTTCCATATTATGAAAATCAATATATAAATAATCAGGTTGATTCAATCCCTTCATATAATCGAATTCAACGAAATTTCTTACCCCATATTCTCCAATTTTATAATGCCGTGTAAAAAAATGAGCGCTCAAAGATAATACTCCTTCATCAAAGTCTCTTAGAAAGAGTCTATCAAAATAACTTCCAAGCCCTGCTTCCAAATAATAGTACAACGCTCTCTTAAAAATAAAATTCCCCTGAGAAAACCGAATTCCTGCATAATATCTTTTATCATAAATTTCCGGATACTCTACACCTCCAATTATCTCGAGCAAATGTCCATACGGAATATATTCGATCTCACCAAAATCATAAATCAGGTTACTTTTATAAAACTTACTCCTGAGATGATCGAGAGAGAACAACACAACAGACCTATCGTAGAATAAAGATCCTAATAATGGATACTTGTAGTAATCATAATGAGTAATTCGAAAGAGTTCAACGAGATATTCTGCTTTCGATGGGCTGAATACCTTTAGTGGCTCAGCCACACCGGCACAGAAATCACCTTTTAAGTATTCAAGTGGATATTTCATTAATGTGCTGTCATCGGGACTATGATGGTAATATGTATTGATCCTCTCCAAACCAATCCCTCCCGCAATATTTATTTCAGGAGGAATATAATTTCTATTGAACACAAAACCATAACGTTCTTCGTGTTCCGGATGTGAATAAAATAATTCTCCGGAAATAAAAGTATCTCCTATATGATAAATTTTATACAGCGCGTCCTGAATATAGACCTTCTCCTTCTTTTCTCCGTCATAAGCAATAGTAGTACTTGCTTTATGACCCAGTCCAACGATATTCAAATTATAAATTTCAAGGTCACAAGAATGGAACGAAGAAACTCCGGGATTACCTCCGATAGGAAACTTATCTTTCGTTAAAACAACGACATCAACATATTCCGGTTTATTATAGCAGTTGTAAATTTCAAAATATACATCATTTATAAATAGGAGATCGTACAAAATTTTTTCGTTCTCGGCTAGTACTGCCGGATTGAGATGATCTCCTTCCCTGAATAACAGAATATTTCTGATAACCCTTTTTCTCGTATCAACATGCATTTTATCAGCAGTTTTCTGCGCCCATTGCACGATTTTAATATTAGTATCAGACTTCTGGAAAATGGGTATGCTTTCTATGTATATGTTACGAATTATTTTATCCTTGTACGGAAGAAACTGAAACTCACTTTTTTCAAGCTGGTAGAGCTTGTTTATATCCCCTTTTCCTTTTTTAAAAGCAAAGTTGAAAATCTGCTTCGCGATATTTGATTTATCAGCTTCACTCTGCATCGTATCATAAAACTGATCAGTACTTTCAGTATCTTTCTGAACAAAAAAAGGTATGGAATCTGTAATGATAAATGTCGTGTCATGGGGTACTATCCAGCAGGAGTCACCAATTTGAAGAATATCACCGGCTTGAAGTTCCAGAATGAAATCGCTGTGCTTTTGGTCAGCTGAAAGACTGCAAAATAAACTGAATAGTACGAAACAAAACAGAATAATAGTGTGAGAGGTTTTATTCAATATTTGCTCCAAAGATTAATAAACTAAAAGCTTATCGTGAGTAAGAGATTTATTGCAGAACGGGTTACGGTAATATCATCCAGTCCGAGTTTAAAATCTCCAAACTGAAGTATATCGCCGAAATCTAATCCAAGCTTGTTGCTGAACCAGAGACACTCAAGACGGATCCCGACATCTAATGACTTGGGAAATGAACCATAATTTTTGAAAGGAACAAATTCTATTCCATATCCGAAGTGCCAGGTATTTGGAATGAGATTATACAACTTATGCCAGGTAGGTCTTCGAACCCAGGGTGTATCAGGATGTGCTATCTTTTCACCGTCACCCGTAATATTTTCAATTCGATAAAAACTAATCCCGTAACCTGCTTTAAGATAAAATTGGAAATCACTGGCAGAAAGATTATATCTCAAGCTGCCGATATATTCCCAGAAGTTCAGATCAGCTCGCAATTCATAAGGATTGGGACGATTTGTCAAAGAAATATCCACAGCAATTTCGCTTCGTGAGTGACGTATAGTATTTTCTGTGACAAAATGCTTCCCAAGATAAAAGTTCACACCGATTCGAGGGGAGACCGGAGGTTTTACATCTATATGAGTGGTAGTGGAAACAGAATCAAGATCTGGATCGATCGCGATCACATCTTTATATATATCATAATATTGCTGCGGATGGAACATAAGTGCGAAATATTCTTCCGGTAAAAATTGATATGAAACACCCGCGTTACAACCTATAAATCTGAATGGAATTTTCTCCTTCGTATAAAATGTTGGCACTGTTCTTTTTAAAGTTGCCCGGAAAGGAGCTGCCACAACTCTCCATAAAAAATCAAATGGAGGAATATTGGAAAGCATTGGAAATGTGAGGTTAAGATAGCCAAGATCATTCATATAGCTATCTTCCAAACTGACCGGGAAATAGGAACTTAGTTTATGGGGATAATAAAGATGATACCTCGAGTTATTACCTGCCTGATTCCATCCGACAGTATAGGTGGGAGTGAATGGTGCCATATTCCCGGTATCAGCATTTTTAACTACTCCGGCAAAAGGTGAAATTGATGCAGGATAACCCCAATGGATCGGGAATAAAAGCCAACCCCAGTCCAGTCGTACAGAAGGAGTAGTTTTCAGAAGTGGATACACTGTTTCCCAATCCGGAACAATACAGATCCTATCCGGTTTGTTCATCCGGACTACACTTCCCCTTTTCAGCGCCCCCTTTGATGTGATCATTTCCAGGGAATCCAGTGAATTCAAATATTCTGTATAATTAAAACTGCGGGAAATGAGCTCTGTTGCTCCCCCTGGTCCAATTTCTTTATACAGACCGGTAAACGGATAAGAGCCATGTGAATCCCTGTTCTTTCCACCCGGTTTTGCCAGAAGCTGATCATTTCCTTTATCATCACCGCCGATATATACAACAGGATGAGTGTTGATCTCTTTTTCTTCCTTGCTCACATATGCACGCTCACGGATCTTTTTATCGATCCAGTCCTCACCCATTCTGGCATACTCGAGTTTTTCAACTTCTCTTTCCCAAATATTGTAGGATTTATATACATTGGGATCAGCATAGTCCATCATCAACACATTATAATGAAAAAAGTATTCCACCCGTTTAATAATAAGTTGATCGTTCCACTCGTCAGCGGAAACATTATCTTTATTTATGGGTTCATCGTACAAACCGATACCGTTCAAAATATTTCTCACATCCTGCTCATCGAGCATTTGCTCGACTTTATTCATCGGAGAGATCGCAATATTAATACGCTCCCAATCCCCTTCGTGATCGTTTCCCCCATCGTTATACGGATAGAAAAACCAGAATTGCAACAGGAACTCATATCCGAGAAGTGAATTATCCATTTTTGAACGAACCTGTCTGACGAAGGGATGCACAAATGCAGTTATATAAGAAAGATATTTCTTTTTGAGACTCTGGGTAAAAGAATTACAGAATGTCTCTTTCCAGGTCTCTTCATCTTCACCGGGGAAATCAAAAAAGAATACTTTGTACTTCAGGAAGTCCGGTTTCCGCGAGTCATTGATCAGCAGTGAACTTGGGAAGCGGGGATCAAATTCATTAAGAAGATTAAGATACTTGCAATCATCATTTTCAAGAGGAGATGTAATCATTGCGCTTTTAGCATCTTCATCTATAAGTTCATACAGTGGACAGTTTTTTCCCATTTCGTTGAAATAAACACTCTGCATATCGATGATCTTGCTTTTGTCTAATGAGATATCCCATGTATCAACATTGAGTGGACAGTGAGGTTCGAGGATAAATTTCCGTAAATCCATTGGAACCAGAATTGTATTGAGGATCATATAAGGAGCAAATTTGACACCTAATCTATGCAACAATTGCAACCGGTTGTCATCAATTCCATCTACGGGATCAACATCAATAAATTCAGGACTATTCTTGTCTCCGTATAATGTAAAATATCTACTCGCTGGAGTTTGCTGAACGATCCTCGGATAAGATAGTTCGAGATACTTGATGTATTCTTCTCGCGGAATGGTTGCAGCTCCGAGAATATTGGAAGCTAAAAAAATGAATACAAAAATCGCAATAACTATTATTGATTTATTCATAGTCTTCCTTTGCTGATTTTTCGTATTAGTTAATTATTTATAGTTGCCTGCTGAAAACCTATATTCTTTTGTGATCCATGCTCGGGCAACTTTACTTCACCGAATTGTTCTTCATACTTCTTCACATTTCTTTCTAATAACTGCATGAATCGTTTTGCATGCTGTGGAGAAAGTATTATTCTTGAATAAATTGTTGCTTCAGGTACACCCGGTAAAATTCTTCCAAAATCTACCACAAATTCCGATTGATTAAAATTCATAAATGCAACATTTGAATAGATACCCTCTGAATGTTCCTTCGGAATATTGATCTTGATCTGCTGTTGTTTTTGATTAGCCATGTTTCTCCTTTTCTATAAAATTTAAGTAGGACATTTATTTATGCCCCACTTTGTAATATTTCAATATTTCTTTCAAGAATTTTATTTCACAAGATATTTTCTAATCTATATCAAACTCAACACCTTGTGCAAGTGGTATTGTTTTGCCCCAGTTTATTGTATTCGTTTGTCGCCGCATATATGCTTTCCAGGCATCACTTCCGGCTTCACGACCACCACCGGTTTCTTTTTCACCACCAAATGCGCCACCGATCTCAGCTCCGCTTGTTCCGATATTGACATTTGCAATACCACAATCACTACCTCTATCGCTGAGGAACTGCTCTGCATACTGAAGATTGTTGGTGAATATCGCTGAAGAGAGACCCTGTGGGACATCATTATGAAGCTCTATCGCTTGATTGATATTCTTTATTTTGATCAAATAGAGTATCGGGGCAAAGGTCTCTTCCTGCACGATCTGCATGTCATTTCTGGCAATGGCAATTGTTGGAAGTACGTAGCAATTTCCGGGCACATCTTCAGTAAGGACTTCCCCACCATATATGATCTCTCCACCTTGTTCTTCGATCTTTTCAAGAGCATTTTTATATGCTCCGACAGCAGACTGGTTTACAAGCGGACCCATCAGCACGCCTTCATCAAGGGGATTTCCGATTGGAACAGATCCATATGCCTTTTCCAGTTTCTGTGCAAAATCATCAAAAACATCTTCATGAATGAGCACTCTGCGTGTGGATGTACATCGCTGTCCTGCAGTTCCGACTGCACCGAAAAGTACCGCTTTAAGCGCCAGTTCGATATTAGCATCTTCCATGACAATTATTGCATTATTTCCACCGAGTTCGAGAATCACTCTTCCATAATGTTTTGCTGCCGCCTGGTGAACACGTTTACCCATCTGGCAGCTACCGGTCGCACTTACAAGATGAATATTTTTATCATTGATGAGCTTCTCTCCGATCTCATTTCCGCGTCCGATAACAAGATTAAAAATCGCCTTCGGTACACCCAGTTCTTCCAACACTTTATGAACAATATTAGTGACTGCGATGGCAGTTAACGGAGTGGATGTTGATGGTTTCCATATCATTGTATCACCGCAAACGCCTGCTACAAAGGCATTCCAAGCCCACACTGCAACCGGGAAATTGAAAGAGGAAATAATACCAATCACGCCAAGTGGATGGTACTGTTCAAACATTCTGTGTTCCGGTCGTTCGGACTGTATTGTTGCTCCATAAAGCTGTCGTGACATTCCAACTGCAAGGTCAGCCATGTCGATCATTTCCTGTACTTCACCGAGACCTTCTGTGTAGATCTTTCCCATTTCCATGGTAACCAATCTGCCCAGTTCGTCTTTATATTTTCTGAGCTCAAGACCGATCAAACGGATGATCTCACCACGTTTGGGAGCAGGAAAGTTTCGCCATATTTTGAATGCTTCTATAGCTTTTTTTGCAACAATATCATAATCTGCTGCTGTTGCAGTTTTCACTTTAGCAAGAATGGAATCATCGATGGGAGAGTACACATCAACTTCTTCACCCGTTGTATGTAGCCATTCTCCGCAATATGCACCATGATTTACTTCTTTAATACCGAGTTTTTCAAGTATCTCTTTCATATTATCTCCTAAATTGTAACCACGAAAGATACGAAAAAACACGAAAATAGAACTAGGGGCAAGTTAAACGCACACTTAAACGCACACTCGTTCCCAAGCCCCTGCTTGGGAACGCAATAAAGAAAGCTCCTCTTAAAACATCAATTTAATTTTTTCGCGTTTTTCTTGATTTTCGTGGTTCATTTTATTTTTCTTATTCTTCATCCATGAAGGGATATCGATAATCCGTAGGCGGATTGAAAGTCTCTTTGATCGTTCTTGGGGATACCCAACGAAGGAGATTGATCATATCGCCTGCTTTATCGTTCGTGCCTGATGCACGTGCACCGCCAAAGGGCTGCTGCCCGACAACTGCACCGGTTGGTTTATCATTAACATAGAAATTTCCTGCAGCATTACGCAGAATATCTTTTGCTAAGAGAATTGCTTCTCTATCATTCGCAAATATGGAACCGGTCAATGCATAGGGTGAGGTCTCGTCACAGAGATGAAGTGCTTCTTCAAATTTGTCATCATCATACACATACAGCGTGATAACCGGTCCGAATACCTCTTCCTGAATTGTTTTGAATTTGGGATTGGTAGTAAGAATAACTGTAGGTTCGATGAAATAACCTTTGGAGTCATCAAAGTTTCCGCCAATAAGAATTTCGGCATCATTCGCTGCTTTTGCGTATTTTATGTATTCTGTAATAGAATCAAAGGCAGCTCTGTCGATAACAGCATTCATGAAATTCCTAAAGTCCATGACATCGCCCATCTTTATTGTTTTGATGTCTTCGATGAGTGGATCTTTGAGCTTTGTCCACACACTTTTGGGAATATATGCTCGTGAAGCAGCAGAGCATTTCTGTCCCTGATACTCGAAGGAGCCACGGACAATTGCTACTCTGAGTGCATCTACATCCGCGGAAGAATGAGCAACGATAAAGTCTTTTCCACCTGTTTCTCCAACAATTCGGGGATAGGTTTTATAATTCTCAATATTTCTTCCGATGGTTTTCCACATGCTCTGGAAAGTAACTGTACTTCCTGTAAAATGAACACCTGCAAAATCGGGACTTTGTAGAACAGGATTTCCAACCTGAGCTCCGGAACCCGGTATGAAGTTTATTACACCATCCGGCAAACCTGCTTCCCTGAACAATTTCATGAGATAATATGCGCTATATACCGCTGATGACGCGGGTTTCCATAATACGACATTACCCATTATTGTCGGTGCAGAAGGTAAATTTCCTGCAATTGAAGTGAAATTGAAAGGTGTAACTGCAAAGACAAATCCTTCTAATGCACGATGCTCGAGTGTATTCCACATTCCGGGAGATGAATTCGGCTGTCGCTCGTATATCTTCATCGCATAATAGGTATTGAATCGGAAAAAATCAATGAGTTCACACGCAGAATCGATCTCTGCCTGGAACGCATTTTTGCTCTGATTCAGCATTGTTGCTGCATTGATTATGTGACGATATTTTGTAGCAAGCAATTGTGCTGCTCTCTGGAAAATCGCTATGCGGTCTTCCCACGGCATAGATGTCCATTTCTCCCGGGCTTCCAGCGCTACTTCGATCGCCATCGCAACTTCTTTGGCTCCTGCTTTATGATATTTCCCTATGATATGTTTGTGATCATGCGGAATTCTGCATTCGTCAAGATTGCCGGTTTTGATCTCTTTCCCGCCAATAATAAGCGGGATCTCGATCTCTTTGCTCATCATCTCTAAGAGCGTTTTCTTAAGAAGTTTCTTTTCAGGTGACCCAGCCCTATAACCAAGGATCGGTTCATTGGTCGGTTTGGGCACCTGCAATTTTGCGTTAGGCATGAAAATACCTCCTATTCCTTTATAAATTTATTTAATTCTTTAATAATTGTATCGATTTCCTCATCTGAAAAATCCTTGTCCTGCATCAACTCTTTTAGAGAACCCCACACGGGCTCACCGCACATGACACATACGATATTTTTCTTTGATAGGAATTCCTGGGAAGCGGGATATTTCTCCAGAATTTCTTCAACCCACATCTCTTTCGTGATAAGCTGCTTCGCCATCCTGTTCACCACTGATATTATTTTGAATAGCTTCTAACCGGACATAAATTTTCGTGTCAAGTTCTTGCCGGAGATATGGAAAATAATGGGGCGGAGATTAACACTTATAAAGCAAATTTGCACCTATGTTTAACCGTCATTACTAAAGAAACAACATTTTCATTAACTATTTAATTAGGTTTAATAAATTCCATTCATATGGTGACAATTAACTGACTTGACAATCATTTACGAATTTTATTAATTAGACAGCAAATTAATAGAGGAAGTACTTATGGTCAACTGTTTGGTTCTAACCCAATATAGGGGTGGCGGGAAATATAGAGATTTCCTCGGACATTTATATCATTTTCCAAAATCATATCTAAATAATTTCGACATACTTCCTGTTGAATTTATATTTTACGAGCCGATAAAAAACGGAAAAGGTGAATTCTTCGGTTGTGGAGAAATTGCTGAAGTTATACCTGATAATGAATCAAAAGAGCATTATTTTGCAATAATCAAGAACTACCAGGATTTTAGAAATCCAGTAAAGTATAGAGATGAAAACGGAAAACTTATCGAATCTGATTCTCCTCATTATAATCCACAAAATGCCGTTAGAAAAATACCATCTAAAGTTTTTGATGAAATATGTCTTGATGGTGGAATATCTTTAAAGTTCAAATCAGATGTTCATTTAATTAAAGTGTTAGGAGAGCAGTTAATAGGTTCTGAGAAAGTTGGTATATTGGAGTTGATTAAGAATGCTATTGATGCTCAAGCTACATATTGCAAAGTTCGAATCGAGAAAGTTAAAAATTTGAACAATTCAGAAGATGTCGAATTTGAATTCCCTGATTTACCGGGTCCAGTAATAATTGTTGAAGATGATGGAATCGGCATGACCAAAGAGGTAATTGAAAAAGGTTGGTTAAGACCAGCTTCGACAATAAAAACAAATATTAAAGAAAAAATAAAAAAAGAAAGGGAAATAGCCAAGCAAACAGGAAACCTTGGACAATTTGATGCATTAATTAAATAATTGAAGAAAGAACACGGTAATAGAATTCCTTTGGGTGAAAAAGGTGTTGGTAGATTTGCGACTCATAGGCTTGGTAAGTTTTTGGAAATAAGAACCAAAGTTAAAGAAAACTCCTACGAATTGGTCATAAAAATAGACTGGGATAAATTTGACGTTGTTTCTGATGAGTTTATTGATTTGGATAGTATCGGTATTAGTATTTCAAAACAAGTGCCAAAAAAAGCCTATGGAAAAAAAGGTACTGGAACGCAAATTATTATTTTCGGTGGGCGAGAAGGGTTTGAATGGGACGAAGAAAGAATATTAGATTTAAATCGAGCTATATTAAACTTGAATTCTCCTAATCCTATCAAACTTAAGCCAAAAGAAGCAACTAAGACGGAATTAAAATATCAATCTTTTAATGCATTTTTAGAATGCCCTCAAATTGATGAATTGCCCAAACATCTGGTTTATGAGGATTCACAACCAAATTTTACAATGGATGTGTTGGTTTCTGAAAAAGGAATTGTAGAATACTCAGAATTAAAATTCAAACATCCCAATGATAAATTGCCCTCTGAAAAATGGGTCGATGAAAATTATGAATTAAGAATAATTGATAAAAAGAGACCTAACTATTGGAAAGGTGGAGATGAAAAGCGAACACCTGAATGTGGTGCATTTTTTCTACATATAGATACATGGTATCGAAAAAAAGAATGGATTGATATTATACCCAATTATCAAGAATTAATTGATTATCTGGATGAATTCGGTGGAATAGCAATTTATCGTGATAATATCCTAATGTATGATGCAAAACTCGGTTCTGAAGTTGATTGGTTGGGTTTAGCAAAAAAGCATATTAAACAAGGTTTTCGAATATCATATCGTGATATGATTGGAAATGTTGAAATCGAACAAATTGAAAATTTTGATTTAACAGATAAAACAAATAGAGAAGGGTTAATAGAAAATCAGGCTTTTAGTGACCTTTCAATTTTGGTAAGAAATATTATTGAAAATATTTTATTGCCACGGTATGTGGGGAAAAGAGACGAATATACCAAATTTACTAAAGGGATTATTTCTGACCCGAAGAAATTAACGGAAGTAACAAAAGTAAACTCAAAGTTTATTTCTAATGTTGCCAACAGTAATTATCCGTTTGATATTGACCCATATACTTTTTTTGATGGGTTATGGGAAAAGGTAGAAGAAAGAAAGGGTGGATTAATAAATTTAGAAGGCTCGGTTAAAGAACTTCAGAAGAGTATTAAAATGTTGGAAGAAGTGCAAAATCAATTTGTTGAGCAAGCCGGATTCGGTATTTCTGTTGCCGTTTCTTTGCACGAGATTAATAAGATAACAACCAATTTTTACCATAGCATATTACATCTCATTAAAAGCGGAAATATTAACAAACTGGATATGGAAGAGCTTAAAGAAACTTCCTATTCTTTGAAAACAGAGTTAAAAAGGCTCGGACCATTAAGGACAATTAGAAACGAAACTCCACAGGAATTCAATATTTTGCGGTCACTCAAATATTCCAGCGAGATATTCAAAAGAAGGTTAAAAGACAAAAACATCAAATATGAAATAGAGAATCCGGAAGAAAATTTTACAGTCTTCGGTAGATATTCTATGATAAATCAAGTTTTTGGAAATTTATTTGACAATAGTATATATTGGATTGAGAATTCTTCTAATAAGAAGAAAGAAATAAAAATAAAACTTAACAAAAAATATAGAACGGTTATCTTTTCCGATTGGGGAGATGATATTGATGATATTATTCGTCCTTATTTATTTCAACCAGGATACAGCCTTAAAATACCGAAAAGTGGACTCGGTTTATATATTTGTAAAACTTATTTAAATTCAATGAAAGCAAGGATATATGAAACACCGTCTAAAGACAGACTTTCCGATATGAAAGGTGCACATTTTACTTTGGATTTTAGTAGAACACCGGAAAAAAAAGATAAGATATGAGTAAATATTCAATTTGCATAATAGATGATAAGATTCCAGCCGAAAGGTTATCGAAATATATGGATGACACAAGTTTAATTAATAGTAATAATTTCAAACACCTTTTGACAATTGAAAAAAATAATTGGGGCGATATCTCATTATATAGTTTGGTGAATACATTAAAAAAACAAAAAGATTATGATTTGTTCGGTTTTACCCAACATTCATTTTTCTTAGACTATATTGAGAATAACATTTTTTCAGCTGATATAATTATTTTTGATTGGAATATGGGTGAAAATGTGGAAGAAAAAGATTCAAAGAAAAATTTATTGAAATTATTAAAATCAAAATATTGTTTAGTTGCAATTTTTACCGAAGCTGATAAACAAGATGAAGTAACACAAATAATTAAGAGCAGTGAATTTTCAGATTATAAAGAGCGGCTATTTTTAATTAAAAAGGATGATGAAAATTCTGTTGATAATTTAAAATACGAAATAGAAAATAGATTAAAATTATTTTCTTTTAAACTAAATCAAACTCTTAAAAGTAATACTTTGCAATCAATTGATAATATTCTTGTCAATATAGGGAGACTTTCTTTTAATCAGTTTGTCAGCTTATTTGGAGAAAATAATAATGGGAAAAAGGAGATATCCGAAACAGATTTTATAGATATTTTCCTTGAAAAATTGAAATATGAATTAACTTCAATAGGAATTGGTGATGTTGAACTTAAAACTAACAATGAAGATTTTGATAATATTTGCAAAGTCAGAGAACTTTGGCACTATAGGATGTATCATAAAACGACCGATAAAATCATTAGAAAAGGAGATATAATAAAAAAGGAGAACAAATATTTTCTTGTAATAGCTTCGGATTGTCATTTGGATACGTTTTGGAAGAGCAGCCTTGGGTATTTAACAATTATTCCATTACACAAGGTGTCAAAAGATAATCGCCTCAGTTTTACAAAAAGAATTAATTATCGTAATGATATTGATAACTATAATTTAACTTCATTGGTTAATCCTAAATCAATAGATTTTTTAACTATTCTTCCAAGTCTTGTTATTGGGAACAATGATAGCTTTGACTATGCTCTTAATCCAAGAGAGATTTCATCTATTGAAGTAGCTCTTGGAGATGAAGAAAATGTTAATAGGAAATTAATTATTGATGATATAACTGGTTATGAAAAATATATTTCTTTATCAGAACCTTTTATGTCGGCATTATTTCTTTTTATTACACAAAATTTCTCCGGCTACGGAGTACCTAATTTTTCTAAAAAACTACAGAAATCAATTAAAAATAATTTCAAGAAATTAAAAAAATGAGTAAAATTAAATTAAATTCAATAGACCTTTTTTCTGGTTGCGGCGGTTTAACTGAAGGCATGCATCAAGCCGGTTTTACTACAAAAGTTGCAGTTGAAATTGATTCGAATGCCGTTAAAGCTTATAAGTTGAATCATAAAAAAACAAAAGTGATTCAAGATGATATACGTAATCTTGATGCATCAGAAATAAAAAAAATACTAAATGGTGAAACATTGCATCTATTAGCCGGTTGTCCACCTTGTCAGGGATTTTCATCAATAAGACGACTTAATAAAAAAAGAAGCAAACGTGACAGTCGGAACAGCTTGGTTTTAGAATTTTTAAGATTTGTAAAAGAACTAAAACCATTAACTATTATGATGGAAAATGTACCCGGATTAATTAACTATTCACTTTTTAAAAAGCTATTTAAAGAACTTGTCAAACTAGGTTATAATCCTAAAGTACATATCGTTAATGTTCGTGATTACGGAATCCCACAAAACAGAAGAAGATTAATTTTAGTTGGATCATTATTGGGTGATATTGATATTGATAAAGGAATAATCAAAAAAGCAACAGTACGTCAAAAAATTGGAAGATTGAAAGGACCTCAAGACTCGAAAGATCCTTTGCACAAATCATTTACAAATCATTCTTCTAGAATAATGGAAAGAATAAAATTAACACCTCATGACGGAGGTAGTTGGAAAGATTTACCGGAAAAATACTGGCTGGAATGTCACAAAAAAAATAACGTTGGTTTCAATGATATTTATGGAAGATTGCGTTGGGATGATTACTCATCAACGATAACAGGCGGTTGTTTAAATCCCTCAAAAGGTAGATTCCTCCATCCCGAACAAGACAGAGCCTTAACACCTCGCGAAGCTGCTTTACTTCAATCTTTTCGAAAGGATTACAAATTCCCGCTTGATATTCCGAAATCGTCTTTAGCTTTATTGATAGGTAACGCATTACCTCCAAAATTCAGTTATATTCAATCATTAAATATTAGAAAACACATCAAAAAGAACATTGCCTGATATTTTTAACAAATCAAAACGTTCGGAGATCATGTCAAAAATCTCCGGCAAAAATACTAAACCGGAAATTATAGTTAGAAAATATCTATTTTCTAAAGGCTTCCGTTTTAGAATAAACGACAAACGTTATCCGGGTAAACCTGATATTATCCTACCTAAATATAAAACTGTAATATTCGTTCACGGATGTTTTTGGCATGGTCATAATTGTAAAAGGGGAAAGCTGCCGGATACTAATCGTGAATTCTGGAAAAATAAGATAAATGCTACAATCGAAAGAGATAAACGAGTACAGTCCGAATTGGAAAAACTTGGATGGAAGATATTAATATTATGGCAATGCGAAATAAATAACGATAATTTAAAACTTCTAATAAAAAAAATTAAGTTTTCTAAGTAATGTAGTATATTATAATTAATTTTTTCATAGACCATTCCATGGCACTTCTGCTATCTGTAGCGAATTATATATTTACTCCATAAAATTATTATTCTCAATAAATTTCTATACAAGTCATTGAGCATTTAAAAAAGTTGCAAAAACATGAAATTTCTTAAAAAATTTTCGACACAGGATTTGCTTTACATTGCGATCTTCAGCGCATTGGGACTGGCAATAAAACCGCTCATAACCCCTATTGCCATAATGCTTACCCGGCTGCTCATGATCACCGGAGGTTCCCTCTTCGGTGGCTTGTATATGATGTGGATCGTACTGGCAATTGCACTTGTACGAAAGCCATGGACAGGCTTACTCGTGGGCTTTGTTCAGGGAATTGTCATGCTCGCACTTGGGTATATCGGCACACACGGAGCCCTTTCATTAATTACTTTTACCTTACCCGGTTTTACTGCTGATATCACAGCATTTTTTATAAAGGATTTCTCCAAGCCCCTTTCGCATATTATTGTGTGCATAACTGCAAATCTTGCAGGAACTTTCATCGTATCTATCCTCATCTGGCAGCTTCCATTCATCCCACTTTTAATTTCATTGGGCTTGAGTTTCCTTTCCGGAATTGTGGGTGGATTGCTTTCTTTTGTGATATTTAAACGTCTCCAATTCTTCGGATTAGCTCAGAAATAGTATGGCGCTACTTAACATCCAAAATCTCTTTCTTAAATACAATCAAACCGATGAATGGCTTATAAAAGATATGAACTTTGTAGCAGAAAAAAATGAAATTATTTTGATAAAAGGATCGAACGGATGCGGAAAAACAAGCCTGCTTTCGATGCTCTGCGGAATAATTCCCAAAACCATAAAGGGTATCATTGGTGGGCAGATTCTTATCGATGATATTGATATAAGTGCCCTGACATTACCAGAGCTTTCACCCCTCATCAGCGTTGTGTTTCAAGAGCCGGAAATGCAGTTAAGTTTTCCTCAGGTCGAGCAGGAGCTTGCATTTGGTCCTGAAAATTTGAAAGTACCTGCGAATGAAATCCGTAAAAGAATTGAAAATATTTCAGAATTACTGGGAATCTCAAATTTAGTAAAATCAGAAATAGCAACACTATCATACGGGCAGAAAAAGCTTGTTGCTGTTGCCGCTGTTTTTTCGCTTTCCCCTGATATCATTTTACTTGATGAACTTGCTGACGGATTGTCTGACACATCTATCCAAAATATAAAAAAGTGCATTCAGTATTTTAGAGAGGATAAATTAATAATTATTTCGTCAACAACTCATACTTTCAATGACATAGCAGACAGGATCATAACTTTCTCATGAAACCGCTTTTTTCTTTAGGCGCTATCAGTTTTTTTTACAATAAGGACAAGCTTATTTTTGACAACATCGATCTTGAGATTTTCAGGAACGAAGTTACGATCATATCGGGAGAAAACGGAAGTGGGAAATCAACTTTATGTAAAATCCTGTATAAATTGCTACTCTCATTTTCTGGAAATATTCAATTTGAAGAAAAGGATTTCGCATCAATAGATCAATCATATATTACATCAAAAATGGTCTATATTCAGGAACAAACCCAGAATAATCTTCTTGGTTCAACACCCGATGAAGACCTTGCGATCTGGCAGCACAAATTTCAAAAAAAGGACAGTGAAGAATTTGAGAAAGAAAGAGTATATATTCTGAAGAGACTGAAATTGGAAGAGATTAAGCAAAAACCTCTTTGGGAGCTCAGCGCAGGGCAGCAAAAAAGAGCTGTGCTCGCTGGTCTTCTCTTGAATAAAAATAAATTCTGGATCCTCGACGAGCCGCTGTATGGACTTGATAATGACGGTACGAATATACTACTTTCCATACTTGCCCAGCAAAAACTTGCCGGCACAGGCGCTCTCATCGCTACACACAGAACAAAAGCATTTTCGCTCGTTGCAGATAAAGTTTTTGAGATCAATAATGCAAACGTTAAGCAGATTATAGGTATGAAATGAACACCCGCACATATCTTATCATTTCTATCATCATCTCCTCTCTCTCCCTGATCATGCATAATGTTGAGCATTTATTAATTTTGTTTGGGATGTGCATTCTGTTAGTCTTTGTATTGAATCCCACAAAAAAGCGGTTTGCTCTCTTGTGGCCAAGATTGCGATTTCTACTCATTCTGGTCATTTTTCTTTTTATTATGCAGCTCCTTTTTCGGCATGATGGCACTGTACTTTTTCACTGGAAATTCATCACACTTTATTCTGAAGGGATGCGGATCGCTCTTATCGTGAGTATCCGGTTGCTCATTCTATTACTCATTGTATCGCTCTTGTTTGATATTCCTTATTATAATTTCATTCTTGCATTGCGTGGATGGAGATTCCCTTATGAACTTTGTTTGATGATAGCCAGCACTTTTTATTTCGTGCGAATGTTTGAAGAGCAATTAAAATCAACTAAAGAACAACTGCGCTTTCGTGAAATAAGTCTTAGGAAAATTTTTCTGTTTAAAAAATTGAAAGCATATTCCGCGATCATCTTTCCAGTTCTTGCACAGGCAATGCACACAGTGCGTTATCGTGCGATTGCTTTGGATATAAAAGGATTCAGATTACACCCTACCCGAACGTACTATATATCCCAAAAACTCAAATGGTTTGACTATTTGACCCAGATTCTGGCTTTTTTGATCTTTGCTTTTATTCTCTATTTATTAATAAAATAAGAAGAGTTCACAGATCAACGCTGATGAAACAGATACACATGGATATTTTTATTATAACTCTATTCAGTATTTTTTATCTGCGAAAATCTGTGTAAATTAGTGAGCTAAATAAATGAATATTAAAGATATAGATTTAGTTATTTTCGATATGGACGGCACATTGCTTAAGTCCGATACTTACGCAGTTGTTGCGGTTCAGAATGCATTGAAAGATATGTATAAAAATCATAATATCAGCAAAGTGATGCCTTCATCAGAACTTATTCTAAGCAAGATTGGGCAGCCATCAGTTCAGTTTTATCTGGATTTGTTGGATGAGGAACACAAGCACTTAATTGATGAACTTCATACCGGAATTCAGGACCATGAAGAGATCGCACTCAAATCCGGCAAGGGAATGCTTTTCCCTGGCACAGAAGAAACACTCGTATATTTGAAACAACAGGGATACAGGATCGGGTTGGAAAGCAATTGCTCGATGCGTTATTTCAGTAATGTGAAAAGTGTTTTCAATCTTGATAAGTATCTTGATATCTCTCAATGTATTGGAGAAAGTGAAGGTTTGAATAAAATTTCAATCATTTCAGGTTTTATAAAAATTTTGAAAAGCAAAAAGGCAGTTGTAGTTGGAGATAGATTTTATGATGTGGAATCAGGAAAGGCAAACGGGTGCATTACTATTGGATGTTTGTATGGGTATGGAAAAAGAGATGATTTCGTGGATGCTGATTTTTTGATTGAGGATATCCGGGAGTTGAAAGAGTTATTGTAATCGTAGTTGCAGTCTTAATGAATTTCTATCAATAATGAAGGAATTCTCCGTAATGGTTCGTTACCTTTTATGCTTCTCCAACCAGCCAAATTTCGGTTTGCTTATTCTTTCAAACTCTCCCATATAAGGTTTGATGTCGATCACAGGTGTTTCATCCAGCATATCAACATTTGTAAAGACAATTTCATTATCGCATACTTGCTTTACTTTGATAACAGTCATGCCTATATGGTTTGGACGGTGTGGACTTCGAAGTGCAAACACGCCATGCTTTTTATCTTCCCAGGAAGGATGTCCCTTCATATGTGTTTCTGTGCTTTTATGAAAATAGAAGAGAACTACAAGGTGTGAGAATCCCTCAATATCCTTCATGGCCGGCTTGTATTTTTCATCAATTTCAATGACTGCTTCGATATTTTCTCTATGATATCCCTGTCCGGGAATATCTTCAATATTTTTAAATGGACTATGAATTATTCCGATTGGTTCGATTTTTATTGACTGCATTAAAACACCCTTTCTGGTTTGGCATACTTTTTGGAAAATTCTGAATTTATACAAGTTTTCTAAAATAATTAAAAAATAGAACTTACAGTGTTCGTTAAAAAACTTGACTGTAATTTTCTAATATAAAGTTATTTACTCAATAAACGATGGAGGTTTTCTTGTCAGTAAAGATCAGACTTAGAAGAATGGGTGCTCGTAATCAACCTTCCTACAGAGTGGTTGTTGTTGACTCCCGAAAGAAAAGAGATGGTGCATTCATCGAGAAAATTGGATATTATGATCCGAAACCGGAAGAATATCAGTACAAAATTGATCATGAACGAGCTTTGTATTGGCTTGAACAAGGTGCAATTCCTTCTGATACAGTAAAAAGTCTCTTAAAAAAAGAAGGCATTTTAAAAAAGTTTCACGAAAACAAATATGGCAAAGCAATATCTGAGGTTGTATCAGAACAATCTGACGTAGCCAATGATGAAATAGATATGAAAGCTGAAGACTCAGCAAAATAAGATCACCGCAGGAGGCGACCAATGAAAGAGTTAGTGGAATTCATTGCGAAAGCATTAGTTGATAACCCAGATGAAGTTGTTGTGAAAGAAGTATCAGGCGAAAGAGTAACTCTTTATGAATTGAGAGTTGGCGATGGCGAAGTTGGTAAAGTAATCGGCAAAGGCGGTAGAACTGCTAACGCTATGCGTACCATCCTTAATTCTGTCTCTACCAAGCATGGTAAAAGAGCAGAATTAGAAATCCTTGAATAACAATTTATGAATGGAAATTAGTGATTTAATTTCCATCGGGGTTATTAAGAAAGTCATCGGGAATGGTGGAATTATTTCTGCTATTCCCGATACTTCTTTTCCAGAGTATTACCTTACTATTCCAGAGCTTTTTATCGTCTTCCCTGATGAAACCGTACGTTTCGAAACAATTGACACTATTGAACTTAAAGACAAAAAATATCTAATCAAATTTATGAATATAAACTCAAAAGAAGAAGCTCAGCAAATGATCAATGCTCATATTATGATCGCGGAGGATATGCTTCCTCCTTTAGAAGAAGACGAATTTTATCCAGTACAATTAGTAGATTATGAAGTAATAACAAAAGCTGGTGAATTTATTGGCGTCGTATCTGAGATTTTATCCACAGCAGGTCAGCAAATCTTGATCATCCCAAAAAAGGATAAAGAAATTATGATACCTATCTGTGATTTTTTCATAGAAGAAATGGATAATCAGAACAAAAAAATAATAATAAAACCGATTGAAGGTTTGCTCGATGCATATTGATATTCTGACACTTTTCCCTGAGATGTTTGAGAGTCCTCTTTCACATAGCATAGTAAAAAGAGCGATTGAAAGAAAAAAACTTTCGATCGAATTTATTGATTTTCGCGAATTTACCAAGGACAAACACAAGCAGGTTGATGATTACCCCTTTGGAGGGGCTCCGGGTATGGTTATTAAACCCGAGCCGCTTTTTGAAGCAGTTGATTTCCTGAAAGAGAAAAGGAAATATCTACTTGGCAGTGATGAATTCCCACTTATTTATTTAACTCCACAGGGTGAATCATACACGCAACAAATCGCTGAAGAACTGAGCCATAAAAAATATCTTGCAATTTTATGCGGGCATTACAAAGATGTTGACTACCGCGTTCGTGAACATTTGGTAACCAGGGAAATATCGATCGGAAATTATGTGCTTTCCGGCGGAGAACTCCCAGCCATGATAATTATTGATTCCCTTGCTCGTTTACAGGAAGGTGTGCTTTCAAATATGGAATCTGCATACAGTGACTCATTTCAGGACAACACACTTGATGGACCTTATTATACTCGACCGCGCGAATATCGAGGTTATAAAGTCCCCGAAGTTTTACTTTCCGGTAATCATAAACTGATTGAAGAATGGCAAAAAAGTAAGCGAAAAAAATTACAGAAAAGGTGAAAGGAGCTTCCGATGTATGATAATCTATTTGTTGGACTTGTTCATCACCCGGTTTATAATAAAAATAAAGAGATCGTTACGACTTCTCTCACCAATCTTGATATACATGATATAGCCAGAACCTGCAAAACGTATGGTATCAGAAACTATTTTATAATAAATCCTGAGAATGCACAAAGAGATATTTTTAATCGGTTAAAAGATTTCTGGAGAACAGGTCCCGGCAAACAATACAACATAAATCGTTTCGATGCTTTTAAACTCATCGAATTTGTGCCGGATATTGATAGTGCGAAGAAATGGATCAAGGACAGGTACTCTCAGGATCCCATTATTATTACTACTTCTGCCAGGTTAGTGCCAGGAAGTGTTTCCTATAAAGAAATGAGAAAAATAATAAACAGATCATTTCCGAAACTCATTATTTTCGGAACAGGATACGGCATGTCTGAAGAGTTGATCAACACAAGTAATTTTCATATTTTAAGAATAGAAGGAACCGGTCATTATAATCATCTTTCTGTGCGTAGTGCTATTGCTATAACACTTGACAGGTTAATAAGTGATTACGAATAAAGACACTAATTCAAATAATACCAGGATCAATAACTTAATAAGTAATAATGAGGTTTTATGGATATTTTATATAGAGTTGGTCAAGAGCAGATGAACGTGGAATTGCCGGATTTTAATACTGGTGATACCATAAAAGTATACTACACGATTCGAGAGTTTGAAAAACCTCGTATTCAATTATTTCAAGGTATAGTGATCCAGAAAAAAGGTTCTGGGGTTAATAAAACATTTACCGTTCGAAAAATCAGTCATGGTGTTGCAGTAGAGCGTATTTTCCCTCTTTTCTCACCATTGATCCAAAAAATCGAAGTTGTACGTTACGGACGTGTCCGCCGTTCCAAACTTTTCTATCTGAGAAAACTCCGAAGTAAAAGTACAAAGGTCAAACGAGGGAATAAACCGACATCAAAGACTAAGGTTGAAAATACAACCAGCGAATAAAAAGAGGTACAGCAACATAAGCGCACAGTATCATTTCTGTTTTTATTAACATTTATTCATTTCGGATCAGAAAAGATATTGTTCTTTTCATAGCTCTAGGCTTTCTGAAAAATTATGTTTAAACGATTAGATTTCAGGAAAGAATATTGGCGATTCTTTGAACTGCTGATGTTCCCCGTTGCAATTGCTATTGGCTTCTTTGTAGTCTATCAGCAATTTTATACCAACTATATATCACTTTTCAACGAAATCACAAAAATATTTCTTTTCTATTTTGCATGTTTGAATATTCTAAAAATCTATTACAATCGAGGTAGTTTTACCTACATAAAAAAGATTTTTTTCGATCTGTGTGCGGTTGTAATATCATTCATTTTTTATAACGATCTTATTGTTTTCCAAGTATATATTGTCTTGCGTCAGATTATTATTTTTATCGATATACTTGCATCTACAAAACCTGCTGTGAACCTGTTTTCCCGCTTTAGAAACCATCCTTCAAAAGTAATTTTACTGAGTTTTGGACTGATAATTCTGCTGGGTACAACTTTTCTGAGTCTTCCGCTTGCTTCGTCAAATGGAGAAAGCATTGGACTGATCAATGCGGGATTTACAGCAACTTCAGCAACCTGCGTAACCGGTTTGATAGTTCTCAATACAGGCATTGATTTCTCGCCTTTCGGACACGCAATAATACTCATATTAATGCAGATTGGCGGACTCGGCATAATGACTTTTTCGACAGCTCTCATCATGCTTTTTGGTAAACAAATAAGTCTAAAGGGGCAGTCACTATTGCAGGGATTGCTCGGAGAAGCTTCAAAAGACAGCATGATTAAGCTGCTTCGTGCGATCATAGTTACAACTTTTATTTTTGAATTGATCGGAGCGATGGTACTTTTCCTGAAATTCCGCCCACTTGCTCATTTTGCTCAACTTTCAAACTTTAATCTACTCGGGCATTGCATGTTCCATTCTGTTTCTGCATTTTGTAATGCAGGATTCTGCCTATATCCGGACAGTTTTATGCGATTTCAGGGAAGTTGGACGGTCAATCTTGTTATCATGTCCTTGATAATCATTGGAGGAATCGGCTTCACAGTCCTGCTTGATGTATATAACAATGTGGCCAAACGAAGACACATCCGTTTTTTATCATTACACTCGAAAGTTGTAATAGTCACCACGATCGTCTTGATAGTTATCGGAAGCATTTTAATTTTTACATTTGAGTACAATAATCAATTGAATCAGCTTCCGATGAAAAATAGCATCCTCGCATCAACATTCCAATCGGTCACGACCCGAACCGCAGGATTTAACACTCTCGACATTTCAAAAATGAGCTTTGCTTCAGTAATCTTAATGATCGTATTTATGTTTATTGGTGCTTCACCGGGTTCTACAGGCGGTGGTATAAAAACCACGAGCTTTGCGATTCTTGTTCTCTCGGTATGGTCGATCATTCGTCACAGAGAAGATGTGGAAGTGTTCCATCGCTCGGTCTCTTCAGAAAATACTAGAAAAGTGATGTCTCTCATTACCATTTCAGTCACGATCTTAGTAACCCTCATTCTCGTTCTATGTGTTTCTGAAGCAAGTCGGGGATTCAAGTTTGAGCAAATCATATTTGAAGCTTTTTCCGCATTTGGTACCGTCGGACTCTCAATGGGCATCACTCCACACTTGACATCCATTGGTAAACTTGCAATTATTGCTTTAATGTATTTGGGACGTGTTGGTCCTTTGACCATAGCGTTCGCATTGAGTGAGAAAAAAATAAGTGTTCATTATCATTATCCTGATGAAAATATAGCTATCGGTTAAGGATAAATTTTCGGAGGAACAATGGCTCAATTTGCTATAATCGGTTTAGGAAGATTTGGCGTTACCGTCGCAGAAACTCTTGTGAAAAAAGGTGCTGAAGTTATTGCAATAGACAATGACGAAAAAAAGGTCGAAGAAGCCCGTGGCTTTGTAACTAACTCTGTTTGCCTGGATTCTACAGACGAACAGGCACTCCGCGCGATCGATATCGGTAATGTCGATGCGGTGGTCATCGCAATCGGAGAAAATATTGAAGTGAGTATTCTGACCGCAGCTATTCTCAGAAAGATCGGCGTAGGAAAGATCATGGCAAAGGTGGATAGTGAACTCCATGCACGAATACTCTCTATCATGGGAGTTCAACGTACGATCTTCCCTGAACAATATGTAGGACGTGAAATCGCAAACCTTTTGATCTCCCAACATATTTTTACCTATACTGAAATTTCCAAAGAACACAGTGTCGTCGAGATCGCTGTCCCTGCCTTCTTTATAGGAAAAAGTTTGAAAGACCTCGATGTAAGAAATAAATACAATATCAGCATCATTGCAATAAAAAGCACAAAACCAACGGTCGATGAACTTGGAAATAACATCCTGCTCGAAGATACAAATGTGCTCCCCTCGGCTGATGATGTGCTTCAAAAATCAGATAGAATAATTATCATCGGCAAAAATAATGATGTTGATGCCTTGATCAAAATTGCTGAAAAGCAAAAGATGAAAGAATAATTTTTTGGAGTTTTCATGCATTTAACATTTCAGAGCAAACTTCGTATTATAGTTATTATTCTTATGATTTTTATTATCCTCAATGTAGGTTTTATCCTCTACAAATTAAATAATTCCCTCGTTCATGAGGTGATCAAAGATCGAATAATGACAGTCCAGTACATCTTCCTGTTTTTAGAATTGATCCTCGGTATTGTACTTCTGTTCTACGTTCCTATGATACTACAGGATTCTCTCAAACCTATTGAATCAGTTTTTGAGGAGCTTAAAAGAGGTAAGTTCGATATCTCAATTCCGGAAGAATACAGCCACGGACCTGTTGCTACCCTTATCAGCTCAACAAACACGATGATAGCGAATCTGAAACAGTTTGATAAAGAGAAAAAAAGCAAAATCCAGGAGTATGCGCACCGTCTTAATGTCATACTCGAAGACACAGATGACGGCATTATCATTACAAATGAAAAAGATGAGGTCGTGATGATAGACAAATATGCACAAAAACTTCTTGGCTTGTCTTCTGTTGAAAATGATCCCCCACTTCTTGATTTTCACTATGAAGGTGAAGTCCTTAAGTTTTTCCAGGAAGCTGTTTCTCAGAAAATGCTCATAGCTGAGCGAAAAATTTACATTACAAAAATTAAAAAGCATGTTACTTTTCATGTGGGTATTATACACAACAAAGAGGGAATTGTGACAGGAATGGTCTTTGTCATAACTGGTATTGATCTAAAAAAATTATATGAGTCTCCCAGTACTGAAGATGGAAAATCAAGATCAGAAGGATAGATTTGACAGAGAATTGACCTTTGCAGTACGTACAAATGACGTCATCAGGATTGATAAATACTTAGCGAACCTGAACATTAATGAACTCTACTCACGATCCTTTATTGATCGTTTATTAAAGAAAGGTTTTGTTACTCTTGATGGGAAAGTTGTGAAGAAAAGCGAGCAAGTTCACAAAGATCAGTTGATACACGTTAAAATTCCCCCACCTACAAAAAAGGACATTTTACCGGAAAATATTGAGCTTTCCTTTGTATATGAAGACGAGCATCTTGCGATCATAGATAAGCCGGCGGGTATGGTCGTTCATCCTGCACCCGGGCATTACCACGGAACACTTGTGAATGCGATTATGTATCATATGAAGCACCTTTCATCTCCGGATGATCCTTTACGACCGGGCATCGTGCATCGTCTTGATAAGGACACTTCCGGCTTGATAATCGTCGCAAAGAACGATCTCGTTCACGTAAAATTGAAGGAGCTCTTTGCGAGCCACGAGATCCAAAAAATTTATATTGCATTCACGATGGGAAATCTTACCTCCCCTGAAGGAACGATCAGCACATTGTATGGACGAAATCCTTTGAATAGCAGAAAAATGGCAGTCCTCGAAGAAGGAAAACTCGCAGTCACTCATTATGAAGTAATCGAAACATATCCCGGTCTTG